>DAOUGZ010000100.1:0-9454 GCA_034428955.1 Anaerolineae bacterium
GAATAATGGCGGGCAACGATATCCTCGTCGGCTGGGAGTCGCTCTGGCGGTTCACGCGGGATGTGTTCGTGGGGGTGGGGCTATCGCCCGAGGACGCCGGCACCGAGGCCGACGTGCTGGTATGGGCGAACCTGCGCGGGGTGGATTCCCACGGTGTGCAGGCCATCCCCCGCTACGTGAAACAGGCCAAGGAGGGGTTCATCAACCTGCAGGCCGATGTGCGCATCATCCGCGAAACGCCGGCCATGGCCCTGATCGAGGCCGACCGGGCCTTTGGGCCGGTGGTCACGGTCTATGCTATGGAGCAGGCGCTGCGCAAAGCCAAAGAGGCGGGCATCGGCTGGGTGCTCATCCGCAACACCACCCATCAGGGCGCCATGGGCTACTATGCGCTGTTGGCCGCCAAGCGGGATATGGCCGGGCTGGCCTGGGTCTGCAACCCGCCCAACATGGCCCCCTACGGCGCCAAGGCCGCCGGCGTGCACAACAGCCCCCTGGCCATCGCCGTCCCCGGCAAAGAGCACCCGCCGCTGCTCCTGGATATGGCCACCAGCGTGGCGGCCTGGGGCAAGGTGTCGGTAGCCATCGACAAGGGTGAGGCCATCCCACCGACCTGGGCTATGGACCGCTACGGCAAGCCGACCACCGACCCGCGCGAGGCCGCCGTTCTCCTGCCCGCGGGCGGCTACAAGGGGTACGGGCTGGCCCTGATGTTCGAGTGCCTCTCCAGCCTGATGGTAGGCAACCCCCTGCTCTCCCCCACGCTCTTCGGCCTGGACGGCGCACCGCCACCAGGGCAGCAGAACAGCGTCGTCGCGGCGGTGAACATCGGCGCCATGACCGATGTGGAGGGCTACAAGGCGCAGGTTGACACCTTGGCCCGTGGGCTGCAGGCCCTGCCTACCGTTGAGGGGGTCGAGCGCGTCCTCTTGCCCGGCGAACCGGAAGACCAGGTGGCCGAGGTCCGGCGGAAGCAGGGCATCCCCCTGCCTGCGGGGACCTACCACCGCCTGCGCGAGGTCGCCGAGGATCTGGGGGTGGAGATGCCGGAGGCGCTCGGTTAGCGTCCTACGGCATGAGCACGCGCCGGTTGCGGCAACACCTGGCGCCCATGTCGTAGTAGCGGGCTTTAGCCGCCCGAGCTGCAATAAGCAGGGTCGCCCAGGCCCAATGCCCTTCAAATAGCGTGGGGCTCGGGGGACGCAGAGGAACGCGGAGGAGCAGAGGGCGGCAGAGGCTGATTCTGCATCCCCGAGTCCCGCTGTTTGAGGGGCATTGCGTCCGGGCCACAGCCCTATTTTGCCCTACCGCTTCATAGCCCAAAAGACGGCCCGGCTGGATGTGTCGCTGTATGGGTTCCCGGCACGGTCACCATAGAGGTGCTCGACGATGAATCCGTGCCTGTCCAGCCAGCGGCGCACTTCGCCCATGCTCACCGGATGCTTCTGCTGAATGTAGGTCTGCTCCACAACGCGCCCGCCGGGCAGGGTAACGCGGGTGCAGCGGCGGAAGCGGGCCAGCCGGTTCGGCACATCGAACCAGACGGTCTCCACCGTGCTCTCGACCTGCGTGCCGTCAGCGCAGATGCCGGTTGGGAAGCCTGCTCCCACGCCGGGCCTCTGCCAGGACTCGGCCAGCTCACCCTCCATATGGTTATTATCCACATAGATGTAGCCGCCAGGCTTGAGGGCGGCCGCGGCAGCGGCGATGCAGCGCTCTTGCTCCTCGGGCGTGGCCAACTCGTAGAGGCAGTTGCCGCCGAGGATGACCAGGTCGAACCCCTGCGGCCACCCGCCGCTGACCACATCGGTCCGGATCAGGCAGATGCGGCGCTGCACCTCCTCGGAGAATTCGGCAATCTTGACGCGCGCCCGCTCGAGCATCCCCCCAGCCAGATCCAGCCCCGTCAGCTCGTGCCCGTACAGGGCCAGGGGGATGAGGATGCGCCCCGTGCCGCAAAAGGGCTCCAGGATGCGCCACGGTCCGCGACCGGCGATGAGCTGGCGAATGAGCCGGACGTCGTGGACCGAGGTCTCCAGTTGGTCGTAGAGCTCGGCAATGTGCGGATCCACATCGTACAGGATCGGCGGGTTCTGTGCCATAGCATAGGCTCCATCATAGTTACACCTTGAAACCCTTCACCTCAGTATGGGTCAACAGCTTTTCCGTCAGTTGCTCGTGAGCGGCCGGCCGCCCAACCACCATCAGGTTGCAGATCATGTCTTCGCCCGCCTTGGCGCGCTGCCGCTCCACAACGCGAAGGCCGGAGGACCGGGCCATGCTCTCCAGCTCGTCAAGCATCCCCGGGCAGACCGGGCATACCACCTCGTAGGTCCGCGTGTCCGAGTTGCCGATCCAGGCCTCGATGCGGGGAAAGAGGAGGAGAACGATCAGCACCACCAAGGTGGCCGCACCCGCCAGCATATAGTGCCCGGCGCCGACGCCCATGCCCAGCGCCGCCGCGAGCCAGATCGTGGATGCAGTGGTCAGGCCCGTCACCCGCCGCGCGTCGCGCATGATCGCCCCCGCGCCCAAAAAGCCGACCCCGCTCACAATGTTGGCGGCTACCCGTGCAGGGTCGTTGCTCCCGCCCAGGCGGATGGAAAAGATGGTAAAGAGGGTCGCGCCGACACAGATAAAGATGATCGTCCGGAATCCGGCCGTCTTGTCGCGGTATTCGCGTTCCGCGCCGATAATGCCGCCGAGCAGCACGGCCAGGAGCAGCCTGGCGACATCCTCCATTTGCAGGGCCATCGATCCCTCCTCGTAGATGAGGCTAACCCACTGTCCTGCACACTTTACACGCGTCCGGCCTTTACTGCAACTAGACAGTGTAGCATTGGGGAACCTTTGCCGCCGCGAGAGCGTCTTGGGGGCAAAGGAGAATCATCAAGCGGAGGGCTGCGGTGCGCAAAGTGACAGTGAGCATTGCGGTGGCGTTGATTGTGCTGGTGGCGCTGGCCTGGGCGCCGTGGCTGCCGACGAAGGTTGCCGCCCGGCAAGCTGAAGAGGCATTCACAACCGCCTGGGAGGGTGTGGCCGACGGCTGCGGCCTCAACTGCCGGGGGTGCGGGGTGCGGAGCGTCCGCCGGCTGCCGCTGGGGTACACGGTCCAGGTCGAGTATGCCTGCGGCCTCCTGCCCGAGGATACGCCCGCCTATCACCGTAGCGCAGCAGCCTACGTCTCGCCCTTGGGCACAGTCCATGGCCTGCCGCGACCTTGAGGGCCGTTGGCCCATAGCGCCAAGCAAACCGCACACCGATTCCTTGACTCTCGCTGCGCGCCCGCCTATCATAACCACCACACCCGACGTGACCACTGGAAGGACTTTTTGTTATGGTTTCCACAAAAAGCCGGGAGGGACGGCGCACGACCCTTTCCCGGCGCCGCTTTATCAAACTGGCTGCCCACGGCACGGCCGCGCTCGCGCTCCTGGCAGGGTGTGGCAGCCCACTGGCGAGCCCGCCGCCCCAGGGGGCTCCATCCGTCTCCCCAAGCGAGACCCCTACGCCGACCGTCCCGGCGACTCCGCTTCCCAATCCGACAGAGCCGCCAACGCCGGCACCGACAGCGCCCCCCGTGCCGACGGAGGAGCCTACGATGCCCCCCGTTGAGGCGCCAACGGTGAGCCTGGCGGAAGAGATCGGGCAGATGCTCATGGTGGGGTTCCGCGGCCTGGCGGTGGATGCCAACCACCCCATTGTGAGCGACATCCGCGACCGGCACCTGGGCTCGGTCGTCCTCTTTGATCGCGACCTGCCGAGTGGGCAGCCGGTGCGCAACATCCAGTCCCCGGGGCAGGTGCGCGAGCTGGTGGCCTCGCTGCAGGCCGCCGCGCAGGCGCCGCTTTTGGTGGCCATCGACCAGGAGGGGGGATTGGTCTCCCGGTTGACGGAGGAGCGAGGCTTTCCCTCTACCGTCTCCCACCAGTACCTGGGCGAGCTGAACGACCCGGCGGAGACGCACCGGCAGGCCGGCATCATCGGCGAGACGCTGGCCGGCCTGGGCATCAACCTCAACCTGGCGCCGGTCGTCGACCTTTGCGCCAACCCGGATAATCCGGTCATCGCCCGCTTCGAGCGCTGCTTCTCGGCCGACGCCCAAGTCGTCGCTGCCCAGGCAGAAGCGTATGTGCGCGCCCACCACGAGCGAGGCGTGCTCTGTACCCTCAAACACTTTCCCGGCCACGGCAGCTCGAGCCAGGATTCGCACCTGGGCCTGGTCGATGTCACAGACACCTGGACACGGACCGAGCTGGAGCCCTACGCGCGCCTCATCGAAGCGGGCCTCGTGGATGCCGTCATGACGGCGCACATCTACAACACCCACCTGGACCCCGACTATCCCGCCACCCTCTCCCCGGCGACAATCACGGGCCTGTTGCGCGGCGAGTTGGGCTACGATGGCGTCGTCATCTCCGACGACATGCAGATGGGGGCCATCGCTCAGCACTATGGCTTGGAGGTCGCCGTGCACCAAGCCATCGTCGCGGGGGTAGACATCCTCGCCTTTGCCAACAATACTACCTACTACGACGAGCAAATCGCCACGCGGGCCGTCACCATCATCAGTGAACTGGTGGCGCAAGGGGCGATCAGCAAAGGGCGCATCGACGAATCGTACCGGCGCATCATGCGGCTCAAGCAGAGGCTGCAGGCCTGAGGGACCTCCGCCCCTCCGGGAGGTCTCAGAACCTCCCGGAGGGTTCTCTTCCGTGTTACTTTCTGGGCATGATCTTGAGCACGTAGGCATGGTCGCAGGGCCGCTCGGGCGGGAGCTGCACCTTTAGCCCCTCCTCATCCTGAGACCAATTCAGCGCCCCCTTTACACCCAGCAACTCCACCGAGCCGATCTCCCCCGGGTAGAGGCGCAGGTTGGCGCCCAGCGAGCGGATGGTCGCCTCGCCGCCCTCGGGCCAGGCCAGCAGGATGGCATAGAGCGCCTCGCCCTTGGTCGTAAAGCGCACATCCTGCGGCGTGAACGCCTGGCGCTGGGTGTCGGTAAAGCCGCCGCTGGCGATCTCGGTCGGCCCCTCGCCGAACACCTTCCACGGCCGGGTGCCGTAGATGGCCTCGCCGTTGGCCGCCAGCCAGCGGCCGATCTCCAGCAGGATCTCCTCCTCCGGCTCGGGGATGGTGCCGTCGGGGCGCGGGCCGATGTTCAGGAGCAGAGCGCCGTTCTTGCTGACGATGTCGATGAGGTCCTGGACGATCGAGCCGGCGGACTTGTAATCCTGCTCCTGCACATACCCCCACGAGTTCTTGGTGATGGCCGTATCCGTCTGCCAAAAGATGGGCCGCAAGTCGCTCAACTGCCCACGCTCGATGTCATAGACCGCGGCACGCTCGGGGAAGGCCTGGTTCTTGTAGTTGATGGCCACGCCGCGGCCCCACTGGGCGCCCCGGTTGTAGTAGTAGGCGGCAAAGCGCTGCAGATACGGGGCAAAGGTCGGCTGCTCGATCCACCAGTCGAACCACACCAACTGCGGCTGGTACTTGTCCACCAGCTCGCAGGTCCGCGCCAGCCAGTCCTGCAAGAACATCTCGTGGGGCTCGGTGCTGCGAGGCTGAGCCGGGCCGTAGAGGCCGGCATAGCGCGGGTCCTGCACGTCCGAGTCGAACTGCATGCCGCCGTCAAAGAACCACCAATGCTCGGCGCGGTGGCTGGAGAGGCCAAAGACGAGCCACTGCCGGCGCACCGCCTCGGCCAGCTCGCCGATGAGGTCGCGCTTGGGACCCATCTTGGTTGCGCACCAGTCGGAAAAGCTACAATCATAGAGGGCAAAGCCGTCATGGTGCTCGGCGACGGGCACAACGAATTTCGCCCCTGCGCGCCGGAAGAGCCCGGCCCAATGGTCCGGGTCGAACTTGTCTGCCGTGAACTGGGGGATGAAATCCTTGTAGCCGAAACGGCTGTGCGGGCCGTAGGTGGCCAGATGGTGCTCGTACTCGCGCGAGCCCTGAACGTACATGTTGCGGGGGTACCACTCATTGCCGAACGCCGGGACGGCATAGACCCCCCAGTGGATGAAAACGCCGAACTTGGCATCCTGGTACCATTGGGGCGCGCAATAGCTCTCCAGCGACTCCCATGTGGGCTGGAAAGGCCCCTCCGGAATGTCGATAACGCTCATCACTACCCCCTTTCCTGACAACGAGCCAACTGTAGAAGACTACGGCCAGTGCATACTTATCATAGTGACCAATCGCCCAAACGTCAAGGCGGCCTATCCTCGCAGGTATGTCACAGAATCGCCGGTGACATACTCTATCCTCCCCGCCCGGCGGCGAGCTCCGCGCACAGGCTTGACTCCACCCCGTTCCTGCTGTACAAAGGATGTGTCAAGAACGGCTATCTCGGCCGAAACCGCATCGAGACAGGATACCATGCCTACAAACGACGTCCTCGAACCACGCCCATACCCAATGTGTAACCGCATCCAGCCCTACGAGTGGGGCACGCGGGGGGAGGAGGCTTTCATCCCCCGCCTGCTCGGCATCGCACCCGAGGGCGACTCGCCCTACGCCGAGCTGTGGATGGGCACGCACCCCAATGCCCCCTCCGACGTTCTCGTCGAAGGCAGACCCGTCCCGCTCTCTGAACTCATCGCCCAAGACCCGGCACAGGCGCTCGGCCCGCGCGTTGCCGCTGCCTTTGCTGGGACGCTGCCCTTCCTCTTGAAGGTGCTCTCAGCGGCGCAGGCGCTCTCCATCCAGGTGCATCCCAACCGCCGGCAGGCCCAGGCCCTGCACGCCCGCGACCCGCAGCACTATGTGGACGCAAACCACAAGCCCGAAGTAGCCGTCGCGCTGGATTCGCTCACCGCCCTGGTGGGTTTCAAGAGCTATGAGGGGATCCGCCGGGCGCTGGAGGAGACGCCCGAGTTGGCCGGGTTCATCGGGGAGGGGGCCCTTGCGCCGGCGACAAGCGGGGCGGAGGAGCAGGCGGCCGTGCGCCGGCTGTATCAAGCGCTGATCGAGCGCTCGACCGGCCGCGAGGCCGAGATGGCCGAAGCGCTGGAGCGCCTCACCCGCCGGCTGCAGGGCCGGACCGCGCCGCGCAGCGAGGCGGAGGAACTCTTCCTGGCCCTGCGCCGGGACTATCCGGGCCCCGACATTGGCCTGTTCACCCTCTTTCTGCTGAACCTGGTGCACCTGAGGGCGGGGCAGGGCGTGTTCATCGACGCCGGCGTGCCCCACGCCTACCTCAGGGGCAACATCGTCGAGTGCATGGCCGCCTCGGATAACGTCGTGCGCGCCGGGCTGACTCCGAAATTCAAGGATGTGCAGGCACTGGGCGAGATTCTGGCCTACGACCTGGGCACGCCGCCCATCCTGGAAGGCGACCCGGGCGCGGCGGAGGTCGTCTACCGCACGCCGGCGCGCGAGTTCGAGCTCGCCCGTTGGCAGCTCGACCCCGGCCAAGGGCGGCAGGCAGCGACCGCGGGCAGCCTGCAGATCCTGCTCGTCACAGAGGGGCAGGTGCGCCTGCGTTGGGCGCAGGGCGAGGAGGTCTGCCGGCAGGGGCGCTCGCTCTTTGTGCCGGCGGCGCTGGGCGCATACGCCCTCCGCAGCGAAGCGCCGGCGACGGTGTTCTGCGCGCGGGTGCCGGTGGAGGGGACGTAGGAAGTGAGGGAAGCAGGAAACCGGGGAAACTGGGGGAACTCGAATTTGCTGGAAGTGGAGGAACCAGGGAACCTGCATCCCCTGGTTCCTTGCTTCCCTCACTTCCTACGAACTCCACGCCATCCTGACGCACACCGGCGCCGGTATATCCACCACCTGCCCTGTGGGCATGAGGCGGCCGGTCCCGGGGTCTACACGGAAGGTGACGACGGTATCCGAATCCTGATTGGCCGCCAGGAGAAAGGCGCCGCTGGGGTCCAGGGCAAAGTTACGCGGCGTCCGGCCCTGGGTCGGCTCGTGGCCGACGAGGGTTAGCTCGCCATTGGCCGGGTTGACGGCAAAGATGGCAATGGAGTCGTGCCCGCGGTTGGAGGCGTAGACAAAGCGGCCCGACGGCGCCACGTGCACATCGGCGCCGGTGCTTTCCCCCGAAAAGCCCTCCGGCAGGGTGGAGACGGTCTGCAACACGCGCAGGACGCCGCGCTCGCCGTCGTAGGCCAGGGCGGTGAGGGTGGAGTCGATCTCGCCGACCAGGTAGGCATAGCGCCCATTGGGGTGGAAGGCCAGGTGCCGCGGCCCGGCGCCGGGGTGGATGGCGACCCAGGGCTCGTCGTTGGGCAGCAGCCGCCCTGTATCCGGTTCGAGCCGGTAGACCAGGACGCGGTCCAGGCCCAGGTCGCAGGCCAGGATGTAGCGCCCGGCCGGGTCGGGCAAGATGCTGTGGGCGTGCGGCCCTTTCTGGCGCTGGGGGTTGGGCCCCGAGCCCTCGTGCTGCACAAAGCCGGCCACCGGGCCCAGCCGGCCACCGGCCTCGATGGGCAGGGCGGCGACGCTGCCCCCGTTATAGTTGGCCGAAAGGAGCCAACGGCCACCGCCGGCGACGCTGACATAGCAGGGCGCCGCCCCCCGCGTCCTCTGGCGGTTCAGGAAGGTCAGTTCGCCCGTCGCGGGGTCGACGGCGAAGGCGCTGACCGCCCCGCCGGCCTGGCCCTCGTACTCGTCAAGTTCATTGACGGCGTACAGGTAGGGCCGGGTGGGGTGAAGGGCCAGGTAGGAGGGATTCGGCCCGGCGTCCACGGCGCTCAGCGGAGTCAATGCGCCGGAGGACGGGTCGAAGCGGTGGATATAGATCCCCTCTTTCTGCCGGCGGGTGTAGGTGCCGATGTAGACCAGCAGCTCGGGCATGAGCGTTTCCTCCTGCTTGTGGAACAACGATGGGCCGGCTCATCATACGCCGTCAAACGGCCAGCGTCAAACGTGGCTGTACTGTCACCCAGACAGCTACAAAGGGGGTAGCAATCCATGGCGAACATGGCTCTACGCCGCTCTTTACGGGCCTTGGCTCACCCTCTCTCGTTGGGCGCCATCCTCCTGCTCTTGGTCAACGACCAGCTCATCCGCTGGCGCTGGCCCTCTTGGTGGACGGGCAAGGCCGGCGACGTGGCCTGGCTCTTCTTTGCGCCCTTTGCTCTGGCGGCCATCATCGCCCTCCTGTTGCCAAGGCGGCTAGGGCTCATCTCCAAGCCCAGCCGAGGCGGCTCCCACGCCGCCGGTCTGCCGGATACGGCGGCTCCTTCGGAGCCTTCCACTAGCCTGCGCGGCTTACACGCCAAGCTCCCGGCGGCCCTCCGCTGCGCTCCGGGTAAGGCGTGTAAGCCGCGCAGGCTAAGTAGGTCGCAGAAAGTTCTTTGCACATTTAGCAAGCGCATTTAACAAAGACGGAGCTGGCGGGTAAACTAGTGGACACCACATCTCGCTAGGAACCCGCCATGCTCCGTACAAGACTGGATGATACTCAATACGCCGAATTGCGCCAACTGGCCCGCCA
>DAOUGZ010000101.1:0-4602 GCA_034428955.1 Anaerolineae bacterium
CGACGTTTATGCAGGAGTCCGGCTTAGCGTGGAAGCCTGCCTATTGTTGCTTGGGCGACTAAACTCGCTACTACGACGTTTATGCAGGAGTCCGGCTCAGCGTGGAAGCCTGCCTATTGCTGCTTGGGCGAGTAAAGGTCGCTACTACGATATTTATGCAGGGGTCCGGCTCAGCGTGGAAGCCTGCCTATTGTTGCTTGGGCGATTGAAGGTCGCTACTACGATATTTATGCAGGAGTCCGGCTCAGCGTGGAAGCCTGCCTATTGTTGCTTGGGCGACTAAAGGTCGCTACTACGACGTTTATGCAGGAGTCCGGCTTAGCGTGGAAGCCTGCCTATTGTTGCTTGGGCGAGTAAACTCGCTACTACGATATTTATGCAGGAGTCTTGCTCAGAACATGCCTTTTGTTTAGGCTCGGCGCAGGACGCGGCCGGGTATGGCGTTGGTGAGGGCGCCGCCGGAGACGACGGGCACGCCATTGACGAGAACCTGCTCGATGCCCACGGGCCCCTGCCGGGGCGATTCGTAGGTGGCGCGGCTAGCGATGGTCTCGGGGTCAAAGAGCACGAGGTCGGCGGCCAGCCCCGGGCGCAGGAGGCCCCGGTCGCGCAGGCCAAAGCGCTCGGCCGGGAAGCCGGTGGCTCGACGGACGGCGTCTTCCAGCGGAAGCCAGCCCCGCTCGCGGACGTAGCGCCCCAGCAGGTGCGGATAGGCACCCCAGCCGCGCGGGTGGGCGCGGCCGCCCCGGTAGATGCCGTCGGTGCCCACCATGTGCCGCGGGTGGGTGAGGGTGTGCCGCAGGCGCGCTTCGTTCGCCTCCGGCCCGTCGGGCCAGGGCAGGATGAGCAGCGGCGCCAGTTCCTCATCGGCGAGCAGGTCGCAGACGAAATCGACAAAGGGCTTGCCGGATGCCTGCCACACCTCGCGCAGGCGGCGGCCCTCCATCCAACGGTTGTGGGGCCGGGTCAGGCCGGCAAAGTAGGCCGGATCAGCGGGCGGGAAGCGGCGCTCCAGCCTGTCGCGCACCGCCGCGCGGAAGGCCGGTTCCTGCAGGGCGGCCAGCAGCGCATCGATGCCCGCAGGCGCGGCCTCGGGCGCGAGGGCGTAGACGAGCATGGTGCAGCCCGCGCAGTAGGGGTAGGCATCCCAGGAGACGTCGGCACCCCCGGCCATCGCCGCCTCGACGGGCGCATAGATGGCCGGCGTGCCGGCAAAGTGGGAGATGTGCAGGGGAACCCCCGCCTCTTGCGCGATGGCGAGCGCCTCGGCCAGGGCCTCGTCGCGGGCGTGGGAGTAGCTGCGGATGTGGGTGTCGTAGACGCCGCCATACTCGGCCACGATCCGGCAGAGGGCCAGCAACTCGCGCCGGTCCGCATGGGCGGCCGGCAGGTACTCCAGCCCCGAGCAGAGGCCCACTGCGCCGGCCTCCATGCCCTCGCGCACGAGCCGGCCCATGGCCGCCAGTTCGCCCTCGCCGGCCGCGCCTTGCGCCCAGCCCTTCACCGCCAGGCGCACCACCCCGTGCGGCACCTGGGCGACGACGTTGTTGCGGCTGCGGCCGGCAAAGCGCTCCAGGTAGCCGGCCCAGCCCCCGCCGTACCAGCCGACGTCCTCATCGCCGTAGATGGCCCGCAGGTAGCGGCGATACTCGGCCAGTTGCTCCGGCGAGAGGGGGGCGAAGGACATGCCGTCGGGGGCGAGGAACTCGGTGGTGACGCCCATGCGCACGCTGGCCGTGTGTCGCCCCGCCAGGATCTCTAACTCGGAGTGGACGTGCACATCGATAAAGCCGGGGCAGAGCACCCGGCCGCGGGCATCGATGACCGTTTGCGCCGGCGCGCCGTCCAGGCGGCCGATGGCGGCGATGCGGTCGCCCTCGACGGCCAGGTCTGCCTCGTAGGCCGGCGCGCCGGAGCCGTCAACGATGCGGGCGTTGCGGAAGAGGATGTCGAGCATGGTGCCCCCTACGAATTCCCAGCCGTTTTCGCGTCGAGCCGTCCCTTGATCTCCCTTGCCCGCTCTACCAGCGCCGGCGCCGTCGCAAAGACGGCCCGGCCCTGCAGGTCGGCCTCGATGGCCTCTGGGGAGTAGGGCAGGAAGCCGAGCACCTCCACACCGGGGAGGCCGGCGGCGATAAAGGCTTCGTCCTGCGGGCTGCGGATGCGGTTGCCGACGGCCAGCACGCGCTCGATGCCGATATCGCGCGCCAGGCGCTGCACGGCCTGGGCGGTCTGTACGCTGCGCCGGCCGGGCTCGACGACGACGATAAAGGCATCGACGGCCGCCGCTGTTGAGCGGCCCAGGTGCTCGAGGCCGGCCTCCATATCCAGAATCACGACCTCGTCGCGCCCCACCAGCAGGTGCCGCACCAGGTTGCGCAGCAACGTGCTCTCGGCGCAAAAACAGCCCGCGCCGCCCTGTTTGATCGTGCCCAGGACGAGGAGCCGTACGCCGTCGTGCTCGGCTGCAAAGCGGTCGGGGATGTCGTCGACGCGCGGGTTGAGCGTAAACATGCCGCCATACTGGCCGGGCTGCGTCCCCGTGCGCTCGGCGACCAGGTCCTTCATCTCGGCGATGGGGTGCACCTCTGCCAGTTGGGCCGGTGAGAAGCCCAGGGCCGAGCCCAGGTTGGCATCGGGGTCGGCATCAATGGCCAACACGGTGCGGCCCTCCGCCGCATACAGATGGGCCAGCAGAGCGGCCAGAGTCGTCTTGCCGACCCCGCCCTTGCCGGTGATGGCTAGCTTGGGCATGGTACTCCTTCCGTGAAACGTCACGCGTCAAACGTCATCAGCCGCCGGTGGACAGGGGCCAGCCGCGGCTCACGCATCCCCTTGCGGATCACAGTCGCGTATCACTCGCGAGGCGTGGCGTTTGGCTGCCTGTCACTCTACGTATTTCCCAATGTCCGCGTGCGCTCGCTCTTCCTGCAGCCAGCGGGCAAACATCTCTTGCTGCAGGGTGATCAACATCTCCGGCGGAACCTCTCGCGCCGGGTCGCGCTCTACGAGCTTGATGACGTGCCAACCCGAGCGGCCCTCAATGGGCCCGGCGATCTGGCCGGGCTCGAGGCCAAAAGCCACCTCCTCCAGGCTCTGCGCGAGCACGCCCCGCGGCACAAAGCCGATGTCGCCGCCGTTGGCGCGGCCGGCCTCCTCCAGCGAGTGCTCGCCGGCCAGGTCCTCAAAGGTTGCGCTGCCGCTCTGGACCTGTTGCAGGATTTCCCGCGCCTCCGCCTCGGTCTGCACTACGATCTGGCGCAGGTGCACCTGCTCTACCGTCTTGCCTACCTCGGCGCTCACGCGCTCGCGCATGGCGGCGGCCAACAGGTTGGCGCGGGTCTGCGCTCGGAAGGTGTCTTCAGTCAGGCCGTTGGCGGCAAGCCAGGCAGGGAAGCCGTCGGGGTTCTGGGCGCGAGCCTGCTCGACCTGGGCGTCGACCTGGGCGTCATCGACCGTCACGCCCTCTCGTGCGGCGGCCTGCTCCACAAGGACCTGGTCAATCAGCAGGTCCAGAACCTGGGCGCGTATCGCCTGCTCGGCGACCTGCCCATCGTCGCCGCCGGTCTGTTGGCGGTAGGCCTCGATTGCTGCGCTCGCCTGAGCCTCAAAGACGGCCTGAGTGATGACCCGGCCGTTGACGACCGCCGCGGCATCGGCCGGGATGGTCGCCGTCGGCAGCAACGCCGGTGTAGGCTGTGCGGTGAGGCTGGGCAGCGGCGATAAAGGCGACGGCGTGTTGGGCCGGCAAGCGAAGAGCAGGGGGAGTAGCAGCAGAAGGCTCAGGGCGCCGGCACGTACGGGGCTTGCTTTCACGCTTTTCCTCCGGGAGCAACAGAAAGCTCGGACTGGAGCTATTATAGTGCTAAAGCAGGGCTGCGCCAATCGAGCGGACGGACGATTTTGGCTTCGTTCGGTAGAATCGGGTGGGGCGGGCGGGTCGAATTGGGTTCGTTTGGCAAAGAGGGCTTTGTCCGGCCGGTCGGGACCCCTCCCCCTGCCCCCTCCCCCGCGCTGTGCTGGAGCTACACCGCTCCAGCGCGGGAGAGGGGGAACGCCTCGACCCGCACATGCCCTCAGGCCCCGGTGTGCGCCGGCGGTCAGAGTCATATTCCATGGGGGCGGGGGGCCGGCCGGTTGGGTTCGTTCGGCAAAAAGTGCTTTGTCCGGTCGGTTGGGACCCCTCCCCCTGCCCCCCATAGGCGGTAACTCTGCGGGAGCTGGAGGAGCGGCTCGCTCGCTTGAGCGTGGACCCCACCCCCTGCCCCTGCGGGCTTTGGCCCCCCAACGCGTGGGCGCCAGGGGCAAGGCCCCTCCCCCGCGCTGTGTTGGAGCTACACCGCTCCGGCGCGGGAGAGGGGGAGTTGGCGGAAATGGGTTCGTTCGGCAAAAAGGGCGGGAGACTATCGCGCATGCGGCGAAGCTCCTTTTCGCTACACACTCGCCCCCATTTGTCGACGATGGTATCTGAGGGGTCCGGAGCAGGGGGCTCGAGGGCCTCGCGCTGGGCGCGGGGGGTGCGACGCTGGACACGCTCGAGGAGGTCGTAGGCGCGCTGGAGCTTGCGGTCGAGGTGGGCCTCGTAGCGGAGGAGCTGGGCGG
>DAOUGZ010000102.1:0-11720 GCA_034428955.1 Anaerolineae bacterium
CGCAAGGTCGGGCCGCCGGGCCAGGAACTCGGCAATGCAGGCCGAGACGGCCTCCGGCAGCGGTGCCTCGGCGCTTTGCGCATTGGGCAGGGCAAAGCGCGCATCGCCGGCCAGCTCGCGCAGGCGGTGGTGGAGGCTGGGTATGGTGAGGGCGTGGTCGCCGACGATGTGAAAGCCCTTGCCGCCGAGGGAGACGGGGCGGTTGACAATGTTCTTGCGCGGGCGGTAGTAGTAGTGTGGGTGGTCCTTGCCGACGGGGGCGTGGTAGTCGCCCAGGTCGATGAGGTCCAGGTTGGCCGTAGTAAAGACGGCGACACGATGGCCCAGGTTGCGCGCGATGGATAGCGCTTTCAGAAACACCTCGGGCCCGGTGACGGCTGAGCCAAAGTTGAGAAAGACCCCCCCCTCCAGCTCGGCTACCGAGGCGGCCATGACCTTAAAGTCCTGGCCGCTGGCCCAGCCCAGGGCGCCGAAATCGGCGGTGGGGTGCTGGTCGATGATGTCTGTGCCGATGGTCTTGTGGACGGTAAAGGGCACGCCCAGTTGATAGGCGGCGTGGGCCACACTGATGTCGCGATGGCGAAAGCGCTCGTCGGCGGCGATAAAGCGCCCCAGGGCCTCGCCGTAGCCCAAACCGTCGCGCGCTCCGGCCTGCACGGCTTGGTTGATCAGGCGACCCGTCTCCTCGGCCATGCCGAAGGAGCCGTCCTCGATGCTCGTGGGCACGTCCTCGCTCGTCTCGCCGATCAGCGCCAGCTCGAAATCGTGGATGGCGCCCGCGCCATTAGTCGCCACGTGGGTGACGAACCCACGCTGCAGGAGGTCGATGAGCACCCGCGACAGGCCGGATTTGATGACATGCGCGCCCATCATCCAGATGACGGGGCGGCCCGCCCGGCGCGCCTGTACGATGCGGGCAGCGACCTCGGCCAGTTCGGGCGAGTCAAAGGCCGGCGGCGGGGCCTCGGGGTCAACCAGGCTTTCTCGGGTGACCAGGTTGCGGCGTGTGCCCAGGCGGTAGGTCGTCACGCCGCGCAGGTCCAGTGCACGGTAAGGCATAGCTACTCCTCGTTATTACGCGGTTGGCCTCTCCCGCAGGTTCCGGCGGACTCTACTACATACTGCGTACTGCGTAACCTCTGCTATTGCATTAGCTGCTGCTCAACGCGACCTTACGCATTACTCAGTACGTAGCATGTGGAGCCGGCCGGAGCCTGCACGAAGGTTCGGCCGCGATTATTTGGCCGGGTACAGCCGGAAGGTCTTGATCTCGAAGGGTCGCATGGCGAAGGCAAAGGCGTCGCCCTGCGGCGCGACCTCGCTTTGCGCCTCTTCGACCAGGTTGCACTCACAGACCCTTTGCAGGGGCCAGGGGGTGCGGACGCGCACGGTGCCGCGGCCACCGTAGGGCTCGTAGAAGCGCACGATCCAGCCCATATCCCTTGCGTGTTGTTGCAATGGCTCTCTGGTCCAAGGGCCTCCGCCGTCCTCGGCCTGCTTGAGCGTTTCCAGAACGGCCGGGCCATCGACGGCAAAGAAGGAGCGGGTGCCTGTGTCGGCTGCCGCCTGCCCACCACCGGCCAGGCAGAGGATGGGCACGTTCAGCTCCCAGCCCCTCTGCACCGTGCCGCCCTCGGCCCAGCTACCCGCGTGGGGGTAGAGGGCGTAGGTAAAGGTGTGCTCGCCACGGTCGGCGTCGGGGTCGGGCCACTCGGGGCCGCGCAGCAGGGTCAGGCGCAGGGTGTGGCCGTGGACGTCGTGGCCGTATTTGCAGTCGTTGAGCAGGCTGACGCCATAGCCGGCCTCGGAGAGGTCGGCCCAGCGGTGGGCACAGACCTCGAACTTTTCCTGATCCCAGGAGGTGTTGCGGTGCGTCGGCCGCTCGACGGCGCCGAACTGGACCTCGAAGGCGGCGCGCGAGGAGCGGACCGCCAGCGGGAAGGCGGCCTTGAGCATCACCTGGCGCTCCTCCCAGTGGGCCCGCGTGACGAAATCGATGCGCGGCAACTGGTCGTAGAGGATCAGATCCTGCTCGATGCGGCTCTGCCGGAAGTGGCGGGTGATGCGTACGACGGCGCGCACCGGCCCACACTCCACCACCTCGATCGTTGTGCCGGGTTCCCAGGCGTACTCGCGCTTTTCAAAGGTGGCATGTATGTTCCAGGCGGCCTCGCGTTCGGGTCCATCCTGGAAGAGCTGCAGTCGGTTGGCGCACTCGCCTTTGGGTAGGACCTCGCGGCCATGCACCTTGTCGTAGAGGCCGGCGATAGTACCGTCCTCGGCCAGCCGCAGGCGGAAGTAGCGGTTCTCCATTTCGCCGGGCGTGGCCCGCAACGAGTGCTCGGCGGGCTGCGCCGCCGGGCGGATGGAAAAGCCGGCATAGCCCAGGGCCGGCAGGGCGCCGGGCGCGAAGGCGATATCGACTTGATCCCCCCGGCGGGCGATGATCTGAGCGGCAACCGCCTCGCCCTCGGAAGAGACCAGCTCCAGCGGACCCTCCATAGCCGGGATGGTGGCGACGGCGACGTCGTCGCGTGGCCACGAGAGGCTGTTGAAGGCTACGACATCGGCGGCCGGGGTCAGGGCCTGCAGCGCCGCGGCGCGCACGCTTTGGGCGGCGGCCTCGATGCGCGCGTGGTCGGCGGCGGCCTCGCGGTAGACCTCGCCGATGGAGGAGCCGGGCAGGATGTCGTGGAATTGGAGGAGCAAGAGGTTCTGCCAGGCCCCCTGCAGGGGCGTGATATCGATGCCGGCGCCCTCCGGCCCACGGGACTCATGGTCGCTTGCGGACAGGGCCTGAGCGTTGGCCAGGCTGCTCAGAATCTCGGCCTCGCGCAGCAAGAGCTCGTTCCGGCGGTTGGCGCGCTTGATGGCGCCCTGCGAGGTGTAGGTGCCGCGGTGCGTTTCCAGGTACAGCTCGCCGGACCATACCGGCAGGCTGGGGTCGGCGGCGCGTACGGCGTCAAAGTAAGCCTCTTCCGCGCCTTGGCGAGAAGCGGGCAGGCCGGGGAAGCGCTCGGCGCGGGCGGCGAACTCGAGCATCTCTTCGGTCACCCCGCCGCCGCCGTCGCCAAAGCCAAAGGGGAACAAGAGTTCGGGGTAGGCGGCCTTTTGCTGATAGTTCTCCCAGGCTACGCAGAGTTCCTCGGGGGTGGGCCAGCCGTTGTAGCCGCGTTTGAGGCGCGGGATGTGGGCCAAGAGGCGCGTGCCGTCGATACCCTCCCACCAGAAGAGGTTCATGGGGAAGGGGTTGTGGGCCTGCCAGTGCAGCTTGTTGGTGTAGAACTGCTCGATACCGCAGCCTTTGAGGATTTGCGGCAGCGAGGCCGGGTAGCCGAATACGTCGGGCAGCCAGCAGGTGCGCACCCGCACGCCGAACTCGCGCTCAAAGAAGCGGATGCCCAGCAGATTCTGGCGGATCAGCGACTCGCCCGAGGGGACGTTGCAGTCTGGTTCGACCCACATGCCGCCGCTGCACGCCCAGCGGCCGGTCTGCACCCAGCGGCGGATTTCCTCGTAGAGGCCCGGGTAGTGCTCTTTGGTGTAGGCGTAGAGCTGGGGCTGGCTGCAGGAAAAGTGGTAATCCGGGTAGCGCTCCAGCAGGCGGCAGGCGGTGGAGAAGGTACGCCCGCACTTGCGGATCGTCTCGCGCAGCGGCCACAGCCAGGCGGTGTCGATGTGCGAGTGGCCGGTGAGAAAGACGCTCCCCGCCTCGGGGTCCGGGGCGATGGCGGCAATGCGCTCTTGCAGCAGGCGGCGCGCGTCAGCTACCTCTTGCCGGAATTGCTCGCGGGGTGCGGTGAGGTCGATGGCCAGCAGAGCGTCCTCCAGCGCCGCCTCCAGGAGAACCCGGCGGCGCTCGTCGCGAACTGCCTGAGCGGCCTCCCAGGTGAACCAGAGGTCATAATAGGCCGCCTCCACGTCGCGGTCTACCTGCACAAAGGCCACCTGACGCAGACGCGCCTTCTCCCGGCGCAGGGCCGGGGTGTGTAGCGAGGCCGGTAGGCACATGAACTCGGCTTCGAGGGTGAGGGCACCGGTGTGGGGCAGCACCACGCGCGGATGATTGCCGTCGATGCCGGCGTAGGGTTGGCCGTCGATGGAGAGCAGGCCCTCCAGCCCTTCAGCGTCGAAACTGATGTAGAGGTCCTTGGCGGGCACGCCCTGGGGTGCCTGCGCCTGGGTGCGCAGGAAGAGCGTCTTGGCGGCCGGCCAAGAGGTCTCTCCGGTCACCTCGGTCCAGTCTCCGTCGTAGCGGTACTGGCCGGGGGCGAGGTGCTCGGCTGTGCGCACTTGCCAGGGGTCGATGGGCCAGACGGCGAGCGTGGCCTGGCGGCGGATATGGTCCAGCTTGCTGCGGATGATGCGGGGGTCCATGGGTGCCTCCGTCTTGTCTGGCGGTACCGGCCGCCAGTCGATGCCCTACCGCTCGGAGGGTAGGGATGGCGAATGAGAAACCCTCGAAACACTCTGCTTGCTGCGCTTAGTGACCATGCAGGGGGAGCGGCCCCAGTAACTGGCTGCACGAGTCCGGCTCTGGGAGTTTGAACAACTGCCGCAGGACCAGGCAGAAAGCGCCGGTCAGTTGAGCCTCGGACTGCAATTTGCCGGGCATGATGGCGACCGAACACTCTTGATCCCTGACTCTGCGCCTGGCGACTCCTTCGCGCAGTCGCGCCATGATAGCTTCTCCGGCCAGGCACAACTGTCCACCGATCAGGATGGCTTCGGGGTCGAAGGCATTGACGACGTTGACGATCCCTGCGGCCAGGGCGGAGGCCGAGGCGTCGAGGGCCTCTAGCGCCACGGCGTCGCCCTGGAGAGCGGCCTCGGCCACAGCGGCGAAGGTGATGCCATCCGGATTCCCGCCCACCATCTCGGTGACGCCAGACGGCTTGCCTGCGGCCACCGCCTGGCGTACACGGCGCACGACGGCCTGCGGTGAGGCGTAGAGTTCCAGGCAACCCGCATTGCCACAGTCGCAGGGCGGCCCATCGTATTGGATCGTAGTGTGGCCGAGTTCGCCCGCGATATCGTGCGCCCCGCGATAGATGTCGCCGTCGATCACCACCCCTCCGCCGATGCCCGTATCGGCCAGGATGTATACATAGTTGCTCATCTCGCGCGCGGCACCGAACCACTTTTCGGCCAGGGCCGAGGCGTTGGCGTCGTTGTCGAGAAAGGTGGCGATGCCGGTCTCTTCCTCCACGATGCGACGAAGGGCAGTGCGCGGCCAGCCGGGAAAGTTCGGTGGCGATATCAGAACGCCCTGACCGGCATCCAAGGGGCCGGGGGCGCTGATGCCGATGCCGATGAACCGGCTCCGCTCGAGGGCGGAGTCATCGATCAGCGACCGGATAAAGCTGAGGAGCGCCGGTAGGGTGATTTGCGCGGGCTGTGAGAGGGAGACCGAGGCTGTGCTGCGCCTGACAACCTCGCGTTGGTTCAGGTCGGTAACCATGCCGCGTATGCTTTGCCGCTCCAGGCTGACGGCTACGATGTAGCCGCGTTCGGCATGGATGCGCAAGAGAGCGCGCCGCCGGCCGCCGCGGGATTCGCCGAAACCGACCTCTTGTACCACGCCGCGCTCAAGCAGCTCGCGGATGATGTGGGTGATCGTAGCCGGGTTGAGGCCGGTGGCCTTGGCCAACTCGGTACGCGAGATGGTGCCGGCGCGATGGATGGCCTGAAAGATGATGGCCTGATTGATCAGCCGGATGTCTTTCATATTGCGACCGCGTTGGTCTCTTGGGGCGGCTGAGAGCATGGAACGCTCCTTCTGCGGGGACTTTGTTGTCTCGATCAACATTGTATTCGATGTATGTAGCCTTGTCAAAAGCGAGGCAGTGGTATCTCGAACAGATTTTCGCTATAATAGGCCTGTCAGTTGTTGTTGTTCGCAATTGGGAGGACCGATGGAGATTGGCACCGTCCGCCAGGTCGGCATCGTTGAGGAGATGCGCGACGCCTACCTGGACTATGCAATGAGCGTGATCACGGCGCGCGCTCTGCCCGATGTGCGCGACGGCCTCAAACCCGTTCAGCGGCGCATCCTCTTTGCCATGGACGACATGGGCGTGCGGCATACGCAGCCGCACAAAAAGAGCGCCCGTATCGTCGGCGAGGTGCTGGGCAAGTATCACCCACACGGTGATGCAGCCGTTTATGATGCGATGGTGCGCATGGCGCAGGATTTTTCCCTGCGCTATCCGCTGGTGGATGGGCACGGTAACTTTGGCTCGGTAGACGGGGATAGCGCCGCGGCGATGCGCTATACCGAAGCGCGGCTGGCGGCCATCGCCGCCGAGATGCTGGTCGATATCGACAAAAACACTGTCGATCTCATCGACAACTTTGACGGCACGTTGCAGGAGCCACGCGTGCTCCCCGCGCGGCTGCCTAACCTGCTCATTAACGGCGGGGGCGGCATTGCCGTGGGCATGGCCACCAACATCCCGCCGCACAACCTGGCCGAGGTCTGCGACGCTATCGCGTATCTGATCGATCGCTACGACCATCTCGATGACATCAGCGTCGAAGACCTGATGCAGTTCATCAAGGGGCCCGACTTTCCCACCGGTGGCTCGATTCTGGGGCAGGAGGGCATCATCTCCGCCTATGCCACAGGCAAGGGCCGGGTGATCGTCCGCGCCCGGGCGCACATTGAGGACCTCAAGGGCGGGCGCACGGCGGTGGTTGTCACCGAGCTGCCCTTCCAGGTCAACAAGGCCAATCTGGTGGAGCGCATTGCCGACCTGGTGCGCAACCGGCGTATCGAGACCATTTCGGACTTGCGGGACGAGTCGGACCGGACCGGCATGCGCATCGTCATCGAACTCAAGCGGGGCGCGGATACGCAGGCGACCCTGAACCAGCTCCTCAAGTACACGACGATGCAGACGACCTTTGGCGTGAACATGCTGGCGCTTGTCGACGGCGAGCCGCGCGTGCTCTCGCTAAAGCGCATCCTGCACCTCTTTGTGGAGCACCGGCGCGAGGTCATCCGGCGCCGCATCGAGTTCGATCTGGCCAAGGCTAAGCAGCGTGCGCACATCCTGGAAGGGCTCAAGATCGCCCTCGACAACCTGGACGAGGTCATCAGCCTCATCCGTCGCTCGCGCGATGCCGACACCGCCCTCAACGGCCTCATGCGCCGCTTCAAGCTCACGGAAATCCAGGCGCGGGCCATCCTGGATATGCAACTGCGCCGCCTGGCCGCCCTCGAGCGCCGCAAGATCGAGGAGGAGCTGGCCGAGGTCCGCAAGCAGATTGCCTACCTGGAGGATCTGTTGGCTCATCCCAAAAAGATCCTGGCCCTGATCCAACAGGAGGTGGCCGAGCTGCGGCAAAAGTACGGCGACGCACGCCGCACGCGCATTACTGACGAGGAGAACGCGACCTTTTCGGCGGAGGACCTGATCCCGTCGGAAGAGGTCTATGTTGTCGTCAGCCGGAAGGGGAACGTGCGGCGTGCCGGCCGGCGCAGCTATCGCGCGCAGGTGCAGCGCGGCAGCGCGACCAGCGATGATGATCCGCCGGCGCACGTGCTGGCGGCCAACTCGATGGATAGCATCCTCTTCTTTACCGACCGGGGCCGGGTCGGCCTGGAGAAGGTGCACCAGGTGCCCGATGAGTCCCGGCAGGCCAAGGGCGCGCCACTGGGCAACCTGATCAGCCTGGAGAATGGGGAGAAGGTGGTCGCGGCGCTGGCGGTGAGGGATTTCGAGCAGCCCGATTACGCCATTCTGGTCACCGCCCAGGGCAAGATCAAGCGCTCGCGGCTCAGCGAGTTCAGCACGGCCCGTTCCGGCCTGATGGCGGCTATTTCGCTCGACGACAGCGATGCGCTGTGCTGGGCCGGGCGGAGCAGCGGCGGGCGCGAGATTATGCTGGTCACTGCGCAGGGCAAAGCCATACGCTTCTCGGAGGACGATGTGCGCCCGACGGGCCGCACGGCGGGCGGGGTGAACGCCATTCGCCTGGGCGACGGCGATGAGGTGGCCTCGGCCAGCCTCGTGCGGCCGGAGGGGCAGGTGGTGGTGGCGACCCAGCAGGGTTACGCCAAGCGCTCGCCGCTGGATGAGTACTCGAGCCAATCCCGCGGCGGCAGCGGCGTCCTCACTCTCGACGGACGCAAGCTCGACCAATGTGGGCCGGTGGTGGCCCTGTGGGTGTTGCCGGCGGCGGAGGAGGTCCTCCTGGCTTCGGCGGCGGGGGCGGTGCTCAAGACGACGGTGCAGGGCATTCCGGAGGCGGCGCGTGCCGGGCGGCCGGGTCTCTTGCTCAAGCTCAAGGGGCGCGACCAGTTGGTGGCCGTTGTGCCGCTGAACGGCAGCGACGAGGCGCCGTCGGCGCCACCCGCGCCCGAGCCCGAGCCGCCCAAGAAGAGCGCCCGGCAGGCCAAGGGCGCCAAGAAGGCCACGGGCCGCAAGCCGAAGGCGGCAGAGGTGGATGCCAAACCCAAGGCAACGCGCAGCCGCGCCAAGAAGGCGGCGGAGGTAGAGGCCAAGCCCAAGGCGACGCGCAGCCGGAGCAAAAAAGCCGCCGAGGCGGAGAGTGCCGCCAAGGCCGGGGCCACCGATCGCTCCTCAGGCAAGCGCCGCCCGAAGGCTGGGGCGGGTGAAGAGGCGACCAATAAGAAACCCTGACCCTTGCGAAAGCTCCAAGGTGCGTTCCGATGGGGCGCGCCTTGGCTGAGCGGGTAGCGCGTAGGCCGGCGAGTCGTGGAGCTTTTGCAAGGTTGCCGGAAGGAGGCCACGGGATATGCAGACGGAATCGTTGCGGGCCGTTGTGGCGCGGGGGCCGGGCCAGTTCGTCGAGTTTGCACCCGAGCCGACCGCTTCGGGCCTGGCCGAGACGTTGGTGGCCCTGGCCAATGCCGATGGAGGCACGATCCTGGTGGGCGTGGGCCCGGATGGGTCGGTGAGCGATGCCGTCGGCGAAGGGGTGGAGGGCCTCCTGCTACGCGCCCAATCCCTCTGCCGGCCGCCGGTGGTGGCCGGTTGGCGCGCTCTTGACCTCCCTGACGGCGAGGCGGTGGCCATCAGCGTCAGCCGCTCCGGCCAGTTGCATCGCCTCACGGATGGGCGCATCGTCGTCCGCTCGGGGCCGCGCAACCGCGTGCTCAGCGGCGCCGAGGCGCGGCAGATGGAGACGGCGCGGGGCGGTGGCAGCTTTGAGGAGCAACCGGTGCCCGGGGCCACCCTTGACGATCTGGACCCGGCCATCATCGACGAATACGCGGCCAAGCGCGCCGAGCGCGCACCGCGCGGCGAGCGCCTGGAGGGGCAGGACCTGCTGATCGAGGCCGGGGCCATCGGGCTCGACGGTGCGCCTACCGTGGCCGGCATTCTCCTCTTCGGCAAACGGCCGCAGCGCTTTGTGGAGCAAAGCAGCTTGGTGTTTGTGCGCTTTAGCGGCACCGACCCACGCGGCCCGGGCGGGCTGCCCGGCTATGGCCGCCGCGAAGAACTCACCGGCCCGCTGGCGCGCATCATCGAGGGCGCCTGGCGCATCCTATGGGAAGAGATGCGCCACGAGGCCGTCATCCCCGGCCTGGCCCGCGAGGAACGCCCCGAGTACCCCCCCTTTGCTGTGCGCGAGGCGCTGGTCAATGCCGTCTGCCACCGGGATTATTCAGTCAAGGGCCTGCGCGTCGAGATTCGCATGTTCGATGACCGCCTGGAGGTGGTCAGCCCCGGCGGCCTGCCCGGCCATATCACGCTGGATAATATCGTCGAGGAGCACTATTCGCGGAACCCGCGCACTGTGCGCGGGCTCTACTACTGGGGTTACATCGAGGAGCTGGGCCTGGGTGTGGACCGCATGATCGAAGAGATGCTACAGGATGGCCACCCCGCGCCCGAGTTTAGCAGCAAGCCCCACTCTTTTACCGTAACGCTGCGCAATGTCCGCGAGCGGCCGCCGATGAACTGGAGCGGCAACCTGAACCCGCGGCAGCTCCAGGCGCTGCGCTACCTCCAGGAGCACCAGCGTATCACCAACCGCGAGTACCGCGACCTCTGCCCCGAGGTCAGCGCCGAGACGGTGCGCCTGGACCTGGTGAATCTGGTGGAGCAGGGCATTCTGCTGCGCATTGGGGATAAGAAGGGGACGTACTACATACTCAAGTAGTGGTGGGGGAGGAACGCCAAGCGTCAAACGTAATGCGTACTGCGTAATGCGTAACCTCGCTCCAAGCAAGGCTCATCACAAGAAGCGACCTTACGCAGTACGCGTTACGCAGTAGATTCCACGCTTGACGCTTGACGTTTCATCCCGCCGTGGGCAGGGTGAAGCAGAATGTACTCCCCGTCAGGGCCGGCGGGCATCCCGTCATGGCGTCTGGTCCGAGGCCGCCGTGCACAGGGTGAAACAGAATGTACTTCCCTTCCCCGGCTCGCTTTCTACCCAGATGCGCCCGCCGTGCTGCTCGACGATGTGGCGGCTGTAGTATAGACCAAGCCCCAGGCCGGCGAAGGGGCGGCGGGCTTGCGCCTGGAAGAAGCGCTCGAACAGTTGCGCGCGCTGCTCCGGCAGGATGCCGGGGCCATGGTCGCGCACGCACAGGCGCACGGTGCTGGGCTCTTGCGTCTCTAACCTGATTTCGATGGGCGTGCCGGGTGGGCTGAACTTGATGGCATTGTCCAGCAGGTTGGCGACCACGTTCTCGATGCGCTCAGTGTCGACAAAGGCCGGTACGGACGGGGGCGCTTGCAGGGTGATGGTGTGGCGCCTGATGCCCGTTTGCACATTCTCCACCAGATGGCGAACCAGGGAAGCGAGGTCTGTTTCCTGACGGTGGAGTTTGAGCTGCCCGCTCTCGATGGTCGCGACGTCCAGCAGTTGCTGCACCAGGCGCGCCAGCCGATTCGACTGCGTGTCAATGATCTGCAGCGCCCGGCGAGTCCGCTCAGGGTCCAAGGTATCTTCCCGCTCCAGCCGGCGGATGATGGTCTGCGCATAGCCGCGCAGGCTGGTGATGGGGGTCTTGAGCTCGTGTGCTGCTGTCTCCAGGAAGCGGTCGCGGGCGCGGACGGCCTCTTCGGCCTGCAGGCGCGCCTCGCGTTCGTGCTCCAGCAGCCGGGCCTCGTAGATGACCTGCGCCACCCGCTCGGCCACTACGGCCAGCAGGTGTTCTTCGTAGGCCCCGAATTCCTTGGCCGCCAGGAATCCCAGGAATATGACTCCGATACACTCCTCGCGGACGCGCAAGGGCGCACCCAGCATCGCATGGATGTTGCTGGCCCGGATCGTGGGGCTGGAGAAGACCGGGTCCGCCTGGGCGTCGCGCACCCAGAGGATTCTGGTCTGGGTGGCGACGTGCCCGACAAAGTCGGTGCCGAGCGGCACTCGATGGCCAATGACCTGTTGGCTGGGGATGCCCGCCGTCGCCCTGAGCACCAGCTCCTGTGTCGCCGGGTCGAGGAGCATCAACGCGCCGGTGTCGGCGCTCATGATGGCGACCGTGCGCGCCAGCAGGCTGTGGATCAGCTCTTCCAGCCCCTGCCGAGCCAGAGCGGGGTCGGTTACCTGCCTCAGCCCGTCCAGTTCCTGCGTTTTGACCCGCTCCAGGGCAAGCAGCCTGTCCCGCTCCTCCTCGGCTCGCTTGCGCTCGATCGCCGTAGCAGCGCGCGCGGCCACGGTTTGCAGCAACTGCATGTCGTCTGCCGTGAAATGACGCTGCTGGGTGGTGCCGACGTCCACCACGCCGATGACCC
>DAOUGZ010000103.1:0-12985 GCA_034428955.1 Anaerolineae bacterium
GCGATAGAGAGGACGCATTCCATTTCGCTACTTCCGCCCTGGTTCCAAAGCGTCAAGCTCTCGATGCGGCAACTGGGCAGGGCTTGGGCAGTATGGAGCAGGAACTGCTGCAAAGCGTTCCATTCACCGCTGGCACGTATGACGAACTCTCTGGTTGGGATACTCGCGGGTCTGCCTGGTTGTGGGCCAAGTTCGGTAATCGTGATGCCAAGGCTTGCTGCGCTGGAGCGAAGGTCTATGACGAAACGACCGATCTCCGCATCGTCCGGAAGCATGCTGGCGCTGGCGGAGATGGCCTCGTGTCCTGCCGCGATTAGGGCACGGAGCTGCTGTGCCTCGGCCTGAGATTCGGCTAGCTGAGTGACGTCTTCTTGCTCCATGCGCCGGATACGGTCGGCCAGCGTCACGCGGTCCCAGGTTGCCCAGCCGATCAGGCCGAGAACGAGTATGTCGAGTCCGGCTGTCAGGATGAGGACGATCCCGAGCAGTGAGTTGACAAAGCGCACTCGATGTGCAACGGCGTCTTGGCTCATTGCTCATACTCCTTCAGCTGGACGGTAACGGCAAAATCATCGGTGGCGGAATCGAGCCGCACATCCAGAAACAGCGACGACGCCCGCAACCTGGCGATGTATGCTTCCAGCGCCGGCGCGTTGGGAACCCGGCCGCGTATACTGATGATGCCTTCCTTCTGTGTGATGTTCGTTAGCTCTACTTCCGCTGGCGGAACCGGGCTAATGCGCTGAAGTACGGCCGGCCAGGGCACGCCGCTCTGGCTCCGGGCGAGAGCGGCCTGCAATTGCTCTTCGATCTTGGCGATTCTGTCGGCTGAGGCGCGGAGCGCCTGTATCTCTTCGGCCGGAGGGACTGTGACCCGGGATGCCTGAGCGGCTACGACTGATGCCTGCAGGCGGCCGATGTCAACCAGCAGCGCGTCAAAAACGGCAAAGAGCAAGACAAAGAGCAGTGCAAGCAGCGCCGTGGCCAGCCACAGGGCGACCGACGCTCGCGGGTAGTGAGACACATATCTGCGCTCTCGCGATGTGCTGAGACCCAACTTCATAGACTTGCCTCTCACGGTGGCCGGTCGAGGTATGGCTGGCTACAAATGGCGAAATGCCAACGATCGATCGACGTCTTCTTGATCCTGATTTCGAGCATTTTCCATGCCAGGAGCACAAGACGAAGGCGTCAAGGCGCTCATACGAGGTTGGGCTGACCGGACGGATCGCCACGGCCGCGAGCGAGGGAGGCTATCTGGATTCGGAGGAGAGAATCGAATCGGGATGGGCGAGGACTCGGCCGACGATTTCGCGCCACCGGGCTACGAGGATGGGGTCCCACTGCCGGCCTGAGCCGGCTTCCAGGATATCGAGGGCGTCCGCAACCGACCGGGCTTTGCGGTAGGCGCGGTCTGCGGTGATGGCTTCGAAGGAGTCGGCAACTGCCAGGATGCGAGCTTCAAAGGGAATCTGCTCGCCGGCAAGGCCCTGAGGATAGCCTAGGCCATCGTAGCTTTCTTGGTGGTGCATGACCAGCGGAATGGAGGCTGTCAACGTCTGCACCCCGGCGATGATCTCGCAGCCCATGGCCGGATGCTCTTGGATACGTGCACGCTCCAGGGAGGTAAGCGGGCCCGGTTTGTTCAGGAGCAGGTCACTGATACCGATCTTGCCCACGTCGTGGAGCAGGGCCGCGATACGCACATTTTCGACGGTCGACGCGTCTAGCCCCATACTACGCGCCAGCGCAACTGCATAGCGAGATACGCGGGCCGAATGCCCTGCTGTGTAACGGTCTCGCATCTCCACTGCCCGTACAAGTGCGTGCACCGTCTGCAAGCTGTGCTCGCGCAACTCGCGGCGGGTGAGGGCCAGTGAGCGCCCGGCAAGCAGGCTGGCGAGGGCAGCCCGCAGTTGGTCGGCCGTCATCTGGAGGAGCCGCCGGTCATTCTCGGCAAATGGGGCCGCTTCAGGGGGGCGCGCGACCTGCAACACGCCACCGTGACCGTGGACGGCCTCGAGAGCAACAGTCAGCAGGTGAGTCTCGGCACCGCTTCTCGGAGTGGAGTGGCGGCCCACCCAGCCGGCTCTAGCGACCATCACGTCCGCGCCTGAGGAGAGGTCAACGATCCGCAGCGTGACTCGGCTCCGAAGCATGCGAGAAAGCAGATCTACGCTGCTCTGGATCGTCTTCTCAAGATCGCTAGACGGCTGTACGAGGGCGTGTGTCAATGCGGCTATGGCCGGTATCTCGGAAGATGGCGGCCGCGCGTTCTGTAGGGGGGTGCCCTGCTGGAGCGTGTTCCGGATTGTCTGCAGGAATTCGTCGATGACAATGGGCTTGGTGATATAGTTGTCGGCGCCCAATTTGGTCGCTTCCACCGCGCTCTGGATCGTTCCATAGCCTGTAACGACAAGGCCCCTGGTCATCGGGTAGTGCTGCGCGATGCGTCGCAATAGCTGCAGGCCGTCCATCCCCGGCATCTTGAGGTCGGTGATCACCAGAGTGTAGGGTGACTGCTCCAGCAGTTGCAGGGCTTCTGGCCCGCCGCCAGCCGTGGACACCACGTAGCCCTCTCGCCGGAGCAGGGTGGCGAGAAAGCGCCTGATGTCGTCTTCGTCGTCTACGATCAGGATCGACGGATTGGGGTTCATGTGCCCTGCCTGCTTGGCGTGCCGATGGTTTGGCGTTCGGAAAGGGTTCTCCTATACTACCATTAGTTTGGTCGGGGCAGGGGGCTGATTCCCTGCAGGGTTCTCGCGGCTTGGGGAGATTGTATTGTCTTCACTTTTGAGACGAATGGCTCACTTTCTCAGGGACCGCAGGTCCTTGTTCGCTGTGATGGGCCTGTTGGTTGTGCTCCTGTTTCTCTACTGGCCGGCGGTTACGCTGCAAGGCGTCTTTTATGTTGGAGATATCTACCGGCTGGGTTACCCGGCAAGGTACGAGTATGCTCAGGGGCTGCAGAGCGGGCATGTCCCGCTATGGACCTCGCGTGCTCTGGCCGGCTTTCCCACGTTGGCAGAAGGCCAGACTGGCGCGTACTACCCACTCAATCTCCTTCTCTACCGGCTGCTCCCGCTGCCCGTGGCGATCAACTACTCTGTACTGGTGGCTCTGTGGGTAGGGGGTGTGGGACTCTTCCTGTACGCGCGTGCTATCGGCTTGCGGCGTGTGCCTGCCTTTCTGGCCAGCTGTGCGTTCATGGTCGGTGGCTTTGTTCCCGGGCATCTCAATCATCTGAACATGCTGGCTGCCGTCTCCTGGCTGCCGCTTCTGCTCTGGGCCATTGAATGGGCTTCATTGGGCACCAACTGGCGGCGCTGGCTCCTGGTCAGTGTGCTGTTTGGTCTGCAGGGGCTGGCCGGCCACCCACAGATATCTCTGCTTAGCGGCCTCCTAGCGCTTGCTTATGCCGCCGTGGCTCCGCTGGCAGGAACCCTTGGCGGCTTTGACCTGCGGAAACTGGGGCGGCGAACGGCGGCGTGCGTGGTGGCCCTGGGGCTTGGAGCGACCCTCGCAGCGGTGCAGTGGTTGCCGACCTACGAGCTCGCCCGGCTCTCCCAGCGCGGGCAGGGCCTGGATGCCGAGTTTTTCACCTCGTTTTCGCTACACCCGCTGCATTTTGCAACGATGCTGTGGCCTTTTGCGCGTGGCAATCCCTACCCATTGGTGTCGTTAGAGACGATTGGTTACATGGGTGCGCTACCTCTGGCTCTGGCAGCGTGCGCCATTCTGCTGCGCCGTGATCGCGTGGTGATGTTCTGGACGCTCATAGGCGCCGCGGCATTTGTCCTCAGCCTGGGGCAATGGAATCCCCTCTACCAGTATTTGCGGCATGTGCCGGTGCTGAACATGTTCCGCGCGCCGGCTCGCTACCTGCTGTGGCTTGATTTGGCTATTGCAGCGCTGGCGGCGGTTGGTATGGATTACCTGCTTGCGTTTATCGAGGAGCGTCAGCCGGCAACGTCGTTCGCCGTTTGGCCGGCACTGAGCCTAGCGCCGCTGGGACTCGCTGTCTTTTGGGGCTCCAGACTGGCTGTGGACGATCTCGTTTTGTGGTGGCGTTGGCTGCCTGTGCTCTGGTTGGCGGCAAGTGGCTTGCTGGTTTTCTGTGCTCTTGCTCGGTGGCCGGCCAAGCTCCTGTGGTCGTCGCTGGCTGTTGGCCTCCTTCTGGCCGATCTTGCAGCGTTCAACGCTGTCTATAATCAGACGTACAATGCAGTGATGACTACCGGCGAGTTCTTGCGCCCGCCTGCCTCCGTCACCTTCTTGCAGAATGATGCGGGCCAAGAGCCCTACCGCATCTATACCAATGAGGAGATTGTGCCTGTCCTGCCCGTGATGAGGGAGTCTCTCTACCCCAACGTGCAGTTGCTCCATGGCGTAGACAGTCTGAACGGCTACTATCCTCTGGTGCCAGAGGCACAGCAATGGTTGACCGAAAACCTCAGCCCTCGCCTGGCTGACTTGCTGAACGTGCGATACGTGCTGATTCCTCAGGTGCTGCCCGTGGATGAGGAAGCCGAAGCCTACGATACCCGGAACCCATTCGCGCCGACGATCGTCGGTCGAACGCTCGAGTTTCCGGTACAGAGTATCGTGGCGGCTGAAACTGAGGGCTATTTGAGCCATTCTGCAGATTTGGCGACCGGGGCACCCGTCTGTGAGATTGTCCTGGGCGGCGCTGATGGGCAGAGCATAGTCTGGACGCTGAGGGCTGGGGTCGACTTAGCCGAGTGGGCGTATACACGGGATGATGTCCAGAAGGTCATCCGCCACGATCTGCCTGGCTCTGTTGCGCGCGCCTGGCCGGCGGAGTCCGGCTTTCCGCCCCGCCTGCACGATGGCCTTACCTTCCTTGCTCGCTACAATCTCACTGAGCCGGTAGAGGTGACCAGCGTGGAGGTGCGCCCGCTCATTCCTGCAGGCTTTCTGCACCTTGAGCGGCTGCGGTTCGTCGGTTCGGATGGGGAGGAGCGGCTCCTCTCCGATCTGGTGGGCGAGGGAGACTATGTGCTGGTCTACCGAAGCAGCGACGTGGCCATTTTCCGCAACGAGCAGGCAGGGCCTCGTGCCTTCTTGGTGCACCGGGCGCGCTGTGCCGGGAGCGAAGAGGAAGCCCGTTTGCTGACGGCTGCGCCAGATTTCAACCCCAGTTCATCGGTCATCTTGCTCGGTGGTCAGGAAATCGACGGGAATGCGCTCACCGACGACAGGGTTGACGTAGAGGTCTATCAGCCGGAGTATGTTAGGCTGCGCAGTGTCAGTCGCGAGGCGGGTTACCTTGTGCTGGCGGACAGTTATTATCCCGGGTGGGTTGCCTGCATCGATGGCCGGCCCGCCCCTGTGTTGCGCGCTGATGTCGCCCTCCGTGCTGTTGCCGTGCCGGCTGGCGAGCACGTTGTCGAGTTCCGATTCACACCAGTTACCTGGCAGAGCGGATTGGCGATCAGTGCCGTTGCCTGGATGGGAATGGCGCTGGTGCCTGGCGCGTATCTGTTACGGCGGTTAGTTGGACGGAAGTAGCAGGTTTGTTGTATAATGCGCCTGTACCCAGGGCGACCGCCCAACCGCCACTGAGGAGAGATGCTAATGAACACCCTGAACCGCGTACTGATGGTGTTGCTTTCGCTTGGGACGATGGTCGTTCTTGTACTCGGTCTGATGCAACCGGGCACGATGCTGATGACAATCGGTTACTGGGCTGGCCAACTCGGCGAAGTGGCGATCGCCCAGTTGCCGGCCTACATTGCAGCAAGTGTCGGTGCCCTTGTCTTGCTGGGCGTCTTGCTTTTTTTAGAGTTGCGGCGACCCGAGCATGCGACGGTCAAGGTTCAGCATACAGGAGGCAGTGTCGTCGAACTGACGACCGAGTCTGTCGCCAGAGGGCTGGAGTACCACGTTGGCCAGGTGCCTGGCGTGATGGCCGTGCGGCCTGCAGTCTCCAGCAGTGGCCGAGCGGTGAAAGTCATGCTGGAACTGGAGATTGACCCGATCATGGACGTGCCGGGGAAGAGCGAGGAGGTCGTGCAACTGACGCGCGAGATCATCGAAGGCAAGCTGGGTCTGAGGCTATCCAAGGTGATCGTGAACGTGCATCAGGCTCCCTATCCCAGTGGTCTGGCAGCACCAGCAGTACCTAGCGAGGCTGAAGATGAAGCGGCGAGGCCTGCCGATAGCGCTCCCCCGCTCGAGGGTTGAGGCAGGATCGCTCATGACTCTGTCGCGCGCCCAATCACCATCAGGCTCCCTTCCGATAGCTTGATCGATAGGATGTCGATCTGCTCACTCGCGGCTCCGATCGCCTCAAGGAGGCTGTCGGCAACGGAGGCGAGCAGGGCGTGCGGAAGCGCAACTCTGCCCACGCGTACGGACTCGATCTCGACGTGCGGGCGCCCCTCAACAGCGGCCGCTGTCCCTGTGACCTGGAGGTGGCTGCGCACTGGCCCCAGCAGATTGCCTTCCAGCATGAATCGGTCTGGAAGGAACCTGACCTGTGGATCGGCCAGTGGGAGCGCATCACCCAGCCGCAGGGCGATGTACGATGTCGCCTCCTCCTCGGATACGAGGATGCGGAACTCGTCCGCATCCAGCATTCGGATGGCGTCTTCGAGGCGCTGAGCGGCCTGGGCGGAGACAGGCACTGTTGGCGCGTGCGTGGGCGCTAGTGGATCATTGGGGCGCGAGGCGCGTAGCGCTGCGCAGACGAGGGCGGCCGTTGCGCACAATAGGGCTGTGCTGAGCAGCAACTTTCTCCTGGTGGTCATGCCACAACACTCCCTCGCTATCACACCGATTTCGATTAGGCCTGGAGATTAGAGGCAACGTGGAAATGCAATCGAACGCGCGTATCGCTGCGGCCCTCCTTTTCGTCGCGGAGGGGCCAGTATCGCCCGGACAACTGGGACAGGTGTTGGGCGCCTCCGATGCGGAGGTGGATTCGGCGCTTGAGGAGGTGACGGCTTGGCTGGCGGAGGGAGGGCTCACCTTGCAGCGACTGGCCGGAAGGATACAGATCGTGACGGCGCCGGATGTCGCTTCCCAGGTGGAGCGCTTTCTGGGACTCGAGGTCTCCAGCCGCCTCTCGCCTGCGGCTATGGAAGTATTGGCCATCATCGCCTACCGGCAGCCTGTTACTCGCGCGCAGATTGAGGCCATCCGCGGCGTCAACTCGGATGGCGTGCTTCGTAGCCTCAGCACCAAGGGCTTGATCGATGAGGTTGGGCGGCTGGAACAGCCTGGGAGGCCCATCCTCTATGGTACTACCTTCGAGTTTCTTCAGCACTTTGGCCTGCGGCAGGTGCAGGACTTGCCCCCCCTGAATCGGCCTTTAGGCGATAGCAACGAGGACTGAACCTTGAGCCGATACCGGCGCGCATCAGGCCCTGTGATCAAGCCGCGTGTGTTGGTGTCTAAGCGGCTGAGGCCTCCCCTGCCGCTTCTGCCTCCTGCTCTTCGGGCTTTTCTGGCAAGACCAGCGACAGGACCTGCGACATCCCTTCGCGAGCCATAGAGATGCCATAGACAGTCGTTGCTGCCTCTACAGTCCAACGATTGTGGGTGATTACAATGAACTGGGTTGCACTGGAGAGGCTCTCCAGGAATGCCCGGAAGCGATGGACGTTCGACTCGTCGAGCATGGCATCGACCTCATCCAGGACGCAGAACGGCAGCGGGTTCACCTTCAAGAGGGCGAAAAGCAGCGATGCAGCGGTGAGCGCCCTCTCTCCGCCAGAAAGGAGCGACAGGCTCTGTGCGCGTTTGCCTGGCGGTTGTGCGATGATCTCGATCCCAGAGTCCGCCGGATTGTCCGGATCCGAGAGAAGCAGGCGTGCGTGGCCGCCGTTGAACAGAGTGCTGAAGCAACTGCTGAACTCGCGGGCGACCTTGGCAAAGGTGGCGGTAAAGTTTTCCCTGATCAGGCGGTTCAGTTCGTTGATGATCTCTCGTGTGGAATCGGCCGCCCTGGTTAGGTCCGCAATCTGGTCGCTGAGGAATTGGTGACGCTGGAGTACCTGCTCATATTCTGCTGGGGCTGACGCGTTCACTCCGCCAAGCCGGCGAAGGCGCGCTCTCATTTCTTTGAGGCGTGCCGTCAGCCCATCTGGGAGCTGAGTCACCTGCGGCAGAGGGGTGGTACCCGTGCCCAAGCTAAGCCGCAACTGCCGTGCCTGGTCGACATCGGGCACCTCGATGGGGCCGAGTTCGGCTTCCATCTGGCGCTTTATCTCGGCGATGTCCTCCTCGACACGATCGCGCTCGAAGCTCAGCCGGTTCTGCTCGGTGAGCAGAGTCTGCAAATCTTGCCGTGCCTGCCCCTCGGCCTTCTCCATGGCTTCCAGTTCGCATTCCGTCTCGCGCAATTCCGCCTCGGTCTGCGCCAGCGGTTGGGAACGATCCTTGTGGGCCTGCCGTGCAGTCTCCAGCAATCGGGCGAGTTCGCCCAGTCGTTGGTCCAGGGCGCCCGTCTCCTGCCGCAGTCGCTCGAGTTGCTGATTGCGCGCCTGAACTTCCTTATTGGTGCTGACGAGCGCTTCGCGCTGTGACGCGAGGAACTGTTCTTGCGTCTGTTTGCTGCGTAGCGACACGGCCAGGGCTGTCTCGCACTCAGCAGCACGGCGACGCAGGTCCTGAAGGTCGTCTCGCTCTGCCTGCGCTCGCAGCACGGCGATTCTCTCGTTGGTCTCTGCCAGGTTGATTTCGATAGCCGCGATCTCACCCTCTACCTGGGCGATATCGACCTCGACTTCGGAAAACGCCTGGCCGGCCTGCTCTTCGAGTGAGCGCCTCCAAGAGACTTCCTGGGCAAGGCGGTCGTAGCGCTGCCGCAGCGCACTGACTCGTTGCTCTTGCTGCGCGAGAGACCGGCGATACTCCTGCAATTGCTGAGCGCATTGCCGCGCTACGGCTCTAAAGCTCTGCTGTCTCTCGTCTTCCTGGCGTACCGCTTCTTCTACCTTGGCCAGAGCCTCTCTTGCCGCCGAGAGCCGCCCGGGAAGCTCGCGCCACTCGCGCTCCTGTGCCAGGAACCCACGGCCCTGCGGTCGTGCTCCGCCTCTGACGGCACCTCGCGCCTCCACGGTGTCGCCATCAAGGGTGACAGCTCTCTGTAGGCGACGCTCCGCGGCGAGCGCCTTTCGCCCAGCCTCGAGGTTATCTACGATGACGATATTCCCCAGCAAGAGATCGCATACGCTCTGATACGCAGGATCGGTTGATACAAGACGCGCAGCAGTCCCACGGACCCCCGGGAGTTGAGGTGAAGGAACGACAGGTCGCGGGCGGATGTAGTCAAGGGGTAGAAAGGTGCCTCGACCTCGCCTACGGCGCTTTAGCAGCTCCACGCAGGCGACTGCATCATTCCAGGTTTTCACCACAACGTCCTGCAGGTGGCCGCCCAGCGCGGCCTCCACGGCCGGCTCGAGCTCCGCTGGTGTACGCACGAGGCTCCCTACGGTGCCGACCACGCTGGGCATGTTCTCACGGATTACAGCCTGAGCGCCCGCGTGCAAGTGTGTTCCCTGGCTACGGGCCCTTCGCAGGACATCGTACTGGGTGCGCAGTTTCTGATAACTCTCACGGGCTGTATCTCGCTCGGAGCGGAGGCTATCGAGGCGGGTCAGGGTTGCGGCAAGGTTATCCTCCGCCTGGCGAAGCTCGTTGTCTACCTGGGCGAGGTCCTCGGTGATGTGTTGTCTCTGGTCTTCGGCGGCTCTGAGCGCTTCGGCGGCTCCCGCTACGCGCGTCTCCGCCTCCGTTGCTGCAGCCCGCTGTTTGGCTGCTTCCTCCTCAAGGTCAGCCTTGCGGCGTTGTAGTTGGCTCAGCCTGTTGCGGGCAGCGGCATGGGCTGTGGCGATTTCGAAGGCAGTGGCTCGTGTGCGCTCCAGTTCCTCACGCTGAGCGCGCAGTGCTGCCTCAGCTGTGTTGAGGCTGAGGCGGGCGGCTGCCATGGCTGCCTGCTGTTCCTCAATGGTCTTGGCTAGGGCAGCCAACTCGGCCTCTTGCTGCCTGATGTTCTCAAGGAGCCCGGCTCGGCGCATCTCAACGCCGGCGAGGTCGGACTCGACCTGCTCTTCCTGTCGCAGCATAGAGCCCGATCGCTCCTGGGCCACCGCCAATTGGCGCCGCAGGTCCTCAATGCGGCTGCGCGCTTGCTCAGCCTCGCACTGTTGGGTGCGTAAGCTTTCGCGGAGGGTTTGCTGTCGCTCTCGCAGCGTCTCTCGCTCTGAGACAGTTCGCTGGATCGTCTGGCGCTGCTGGGCAACACGCTCCGAGTGCTCGGCGGATCGCTCCGCAACGCGCGCCAAGCGGTCTTGGTGGCGCAGCCACTGGTAGCCATACCACGTGAGGAGTGCCTCTTCGAGTTCCTGCTTTACGGATTCGTGCTCGTGAGCGCGCTCTGCCTGCCGTCGCAGCGACTCGAGGCGTGGCGTGATTTCACTCAGAATGTCATTGAGGCGCTCGAGGTTCCGGCGCGTTTCATCGAGGCGGGCGTAGGCTTCGTCTCGCTTTTCGATGTGAATGCGAACGCCGGCAGCTTCCTCAAAGAGCGAGCGCCGCTCTTCTGGCCTGAGGCTGAGTGCTGTGTCGACCTGGCCCTGGCCGATGACTGCAGAGGCGTTCCTCCCCAGCCCTGCCCGGGTCAGCATCTCGACAATATCGCGCAACCGCACGCGGTTTCCGTTCAGGTAATACTCGTTTTCACCGGATCGTGCAGCCCGGCGCATGATGGTTACTTCGGAAAAGTCGATGGGCAACCACTGGGAGGTATTGTCGAGCACGATCGATACCTCGGCCATGCCCACGCGCGCCCGGTGTGCACTGCCGCTGAAGATCAGATCCTCAGTGCGCTTGGCGCGCAATGCGCTATAGCTCTGCTCGCCCAGGACCCAGCGGATGGCATCGGCGATGTTGCTCTTGCCGCTGCCGTTGGGGCCAACGATGGCGGTGATTCCCTCGTCGAAGGTGAACTCGGTGCGGGCGGCAAAGCTCTTGTACCCCTGGATTCCCAGTCGCTTCAGATACATGGCTCGCCTGTATCCTCACTGGCATGTCTGAGTGCGTCGCGCGCTGCGGCCTGTTCCGCTGCTTGCTTGTTGTGCCCACGCCCGACGCCCAGAACGCGCTCTCCAACTGCGACCTCGACCACGAATTCCTTGGCGTGGTCTGGTCCGCTCTCGCTGACTGTCCGGTATACGGGGGTACGATGCAGATCGCCTTGGATCTGCTCTTGGAGGATGCTCTTGGGGTCTCGTGTCTCCCCGGCTACCTCAAGGGATCTGAGGGGTTCTGCCAGCAGCTCGCGCACCACACGGCGCGTCTCCGCCAATCCCCGATCCAGGTATGTGGCGCCAATCACCGCTTCCAGGGTTGCACAGAGGTTCGCAGGCCGGCTACGGCCGCCGCTTGCCTCTTCTCCTCGCCCCAGCAGGAGATGGCTGGGCAGATCGATGCGATGTGAAACCTGTGCCAGGGTATCGGTCTTGACCAGTGCGGCTCGCATCGCCGTCAGCTCGCCCTCGCGGGCGTTTGGGTAGCGGCGAAACAGTTCTTCGGCTACCAACAAGTCGAACACGGCATCGCCGAGAAACTCGAGCCGTTCGTTATCCGTTTGTGCCTCTGTGGGGTTTTCGTTCACGAACGATGCGTGGGTGAGGGCCTCGCGCAGTAGTTCGGGCTGCTCGAACTGGAGCCCAAGCTGCTGCTGCATCGACGAGAGAATGTCTTCCGAATCAATCATGTCCATATTGCAGAAATGTGGCGACTGCTCCAAGCACGCCCGCATCGCCGCCCAACGCAGCTCTCTCGATGCGCACATTCTTGGCCATACAGGCGATGGTTCTCTCTTGTACCGTCTTGCGAATGGTGTCGAGAGGCAAGTCACCGCTCTCTGCCACGCCGCCTCCTAACAGAATGATCTCGGGTGCAAGGGTATGGATGACGTTGACCAGCGCAACGCCAATGTAGAACGCTGCGCTCTCGAGCAACTCACGGGCCAGTGTATCGCCTGTCCGCGCGGCCCGAGCTACTACCTTGGGGGTGATGCCGTCGAGGTCATCGTGCACAAACGAGGTAATACGCGATACCCGGCCGCCACGGATTGCCTCGACAGCCTGTGCTGCAATCGCCGGGCCGGAGGCGTAGGCTTCCACGCAGCCTACGTTGCCGCACTTGCAGCGCCTGCCGCACGCCTCAACCGATGTATGTCCGATCTCTCCGGCCATACCATCCCTACCCAGAAGCAGGCGCCCGCCTGAGACTATCCCCCCGCCAATGCCCGTGCTAATCGTCATGTAGACCAGATCACGGGCGCCCATGCCGGCGCCAAACTGCCACTCCGCCAGTGCCGCAGCGTTCGCATCGTTGCCTACGACGACCGGAAGGGACAGACGCTCCTCCAGTATGTCTTTGAGCGGGACGTTCTCCCAACCGAGATTCGGCGCTGCCAGGATGATGCCGTTATGAGGATCCAGCGGGCCTGGCGACCCGATGCCGATTCCCTGTGGTGGGCTGCTGCCCTGAGCGATGACAGCCCGAACGCCGTGAATGATGCGGTCGATGACCGCCTGGACTCCTTCTTCTGGGCGCGTCTGCATCCGCTGCCGAGACAAAAGCTCGCCGTCTGCCTTTGCCAGCACGACGCGGATCTGCGTCCCACCCAGGTCAACCCCTACGATTGTCCGGTCCATTGAATGTCACTCGCGTCATGCGGATCCAGTTTGCCGCTTCAGCCCGAGGGAATAGCAGTGATCCAGAACCAGTTGCTCAGTATACCACAAGTGGTGAGCCTTCACAAGGCCAAATTGGTACAATTATAGGGCAATCGCATCTAAAATGAGTAGAGCTTGGTGACAAGGAGCAGATGAGCTATCCTTCGGAGAGGAAGGGAGGGTACTCATGAAGGAACAGCCCATTGCCTCGATCGAGCATCACTTCTCAGGATTAGAAGACCCTCGGATTGACCGCACCAAGCTCCACA
>DAOUGZ010000104.1:0-9866 GCA_034428955.1 Anaerolineae bacterium
CGATCATCGACAACGGAGACCTGCGGGAGATGCACCTGGCAGACACCCATCCGTACGCGCCCATCCTTGCCGAGGTGCTACCGAGGCTATGGCAGTAAGTTGTTAACGTGCTCGATTAGATTCCTGGAATTTTTGCGCAAAAATAAGGTGCGAAAGCTCCAAGACTCGCCTCAATGGAGTATCACTTGGCTGAGCAAGCCGTCTACAGATCAGCAGTTCTTAAAGCTTTCGCAAGGTTGAGCGAGAGTACACTGGGGTATGGTGATGAATAACCGTGAGCGCCTGCTGACCGTCCTCCGCGGCGGCATTCCCGACTGCGTGCCTGTGACGCCGGATTTCTCGAACATGATCCCGGCGCGGCTCACGGGCAAGCCCTTCTGGGATCTCTACCTCTACAACGACCCACCCATCTGGGAGGCCTATATCGCCTGCGCCAAGCATTTCAACATCGACGCCATGATGGACGGCTACTTTCCGCTGACGTTTCCGACGGAGGAGAGCGGCCCAGAGTGGGAGCGCTTTATCGTCTACCGCAGCGAGCAGCGCATTATCACCCAGGCCTCGTATGTGGAAGGCGGCCGGCGCGTGTGGGCGCCGACGGTGGACGTCTACTATGTGGCCGATCCGCCGACGAAGAACGTCCCCCCGGCCAAGATCGGCCTGCCGCTGGTGCCTGTGCGCTATGAGCCGCTGGAAGGCGTCCGGCCGGTGGATACGGGGCCGGAGGGGCTAAAGCGGGTCAGGGCGCTGATGGGCGATCAGGGGCTGGTGGGCGTCTTCCTGGCCGGCTCCTGCGCTCTGGGCAGCGTGGAGGATATCTACCGCTATTACGATAACCCCGACCAGCACGAGCGCTGGGCACGGGAGCGGGTAGAGGCGGTGGAGCGGCGCTTTGCCCAGATCATGGCCATGGATGTGCGCCCCGATTTCCTCAGTGTAGGCGGCTCGGGCACTCTGGTCTTTCAGACGGTCGAGATCTTTCGCCAGTTGGCTTTGCCGGCGGTGCGACGGGCCATCGAGCTGGCCACGGCGGCGGGCCTGCCCACACACATCCACTCCTGCGGGCCCGAGCGCGAACTGGTGCGCATCATGGCCGAGGAGACGGACCTCACCGTCATCGACCCTCTGGAGATACCGCCGATGGGCGACTGCGACCTGGCCGAGCTCAAGCGGCTCTACGGGCAGCGGATCGTCCTCAAGGGCAATCTGCACACCACGCAGGTCATGCTGCAGGGGACGGTGGAGGAGGTTATCGCCGCCTCGCGCCAGGCGATTGACGACGCCGCTGAGGGTGGGCGCTTCATCCTCTCCACCGGCGACCAGTGCGGGCGAGACACGCCCGATGAGAACCTCTGGGCCATGATCGAGACGGCGCGCACCTACGGGCGCTACGCCTGAGGCCGTCCCCAGCTCGCTCGCTTGGCGTTAGGCTGGGGCGAGCGTACAATAGCCGCCCGCGGAGGACTCTCGCTGGAAACCTTGCGAAATCTTCGATCCGTTGGCCTGTAGACGGCTTGCTCAGCCAAGTGGTACTCCATTGAGGCGAGTCTCGGAGCTTTCGCAAGGTTGAGGATGCAGCCGACTTGGCATCTTTGCGAGCTTGGTGCTATAATGATTCCACGCAAAACGGAGGAGACCGTGACGACCGAACGCGCGAGCAGTAGCCCACTATCATTCGCGAGCAAGCAGGCTGAGGACCGTTCCCCGGCCGGCTTGGGGCTGCCGCCGTTCCTGCCCGGCTATTATTATTACCCCTACCTCAGGCCATCCGGCAGGTTGCTTCGCGCGCATAGTGCAACATAGACCCAACGACCAAACAAGAGATTGACGAAGAAGCGTGGAGCAGCCAACTCCACGCTTTTTGTTTTCCCGGCCAGTAATCGCGAGTGCCCCAGGGTTCCCGGAACCCTGCGTGAAGGCATCGCACCGTAGCCGCGGCATATGCCGCGTCTACAGCTCTACCGTACGGACGAGATCCCGGACCCTGCCCGCCGTTGGAGGCCGTGGCACATGTGTTGGATCGGAGCGTGTACTATGACTGCTTGCCGAGGTATCCGAGGCGCCACAACTGTAGACGGCAACGAGGCCGAAGCCATCCTGGCCGCCACGCGCGAGCTTTTGGCGGCCATTGTCGAGGCCAACGGCCTGGACCCCGCCGATCTGGCCAGCGCCATCTTTAGCCTCACGCCGGACCTGAACGCGGCTTTCCCGGCGGCTGCGGCGCGCCAACTGGGCTGGACGCAGGTGCCCCTCTTCGACGTTCAGGAGGTGCCGGTGCCGGGGAGCTTGCCGCGCTGCATCCGCGTCCTCTTGCACTGGAATACCAGCCGGGCGGCTGCCGAGGTCGTGCATGTCTACCTGCGGGGGGCGCGCGCCCTGCGCCCCGACCTGAACGGAGAGCAGAGATGATCATCATTATGAAGAAGGGGGCTTCCACACAAGAGGTTGCCGATGTGGTGGCGCGCGTGGAGGATCTGGGCTTTCGCACCCACCTCTCTCAGGGTGAGGAGCGTACCATCATCGGCGTCATCGGGGATGAGCGCCGGTTGTCTGCGTCCACCTTCGAGCTCTTGCCCGGGGTGGACCAGTGCATGCCGGTCCTGCGGCCCTACAAGCTGGCCAGCCGCGACCTGCGCCCGGAGGACACGGTCATCCGCCTCAACGGGGTGCGCATCGGCGGCGATGAGGTAGTCCTGATGGCCGGCCCCTGCGCCGTGGAGAGCCGCGAGCAACTGCTGGAGACCGCCTGGGCGGTCAAGGAGGCGGGCGCCCGCGTCCTGCGGGGCGGCGCCTTCAAGCCGCGCACCTCCCCCTACTCCTTCCAGGGGCTTGGCGAGGAGGGGCTGGAGATGCTGGTTGAGGCGCGCGAGGCCACCGGCCTGCCCATCGTCACCGAGGTCATTGCACCCCACGACGTGCCCATCGTCGCCGAGTATGCGGATATCCTCCAGGTGGGTGCGCGGCAGATGCAAAACTTTTCCCTGCTGCACGCCGTGGGCGAATCCGGCCGGCCGGTCCTTCTGAAGCGTGGAATCATGTCGACGATGGAGGAACTGCTCATGTCGGCAGAGTACGTCCTCACCCACGGCAACTATCGCGTCATGCTCTGCGAGCGCGGCATCCGCACCTTTGAGACCTATACCCGCAACACCCTGGATATCAACGCCGTGCCCGTGCTGAAGGAACTCACCCATCTGCCGGTGCTCGTCGACCCCAGCCACGGCACGGGCCAGTGGCGCCTGGTGCCGGCCGCGTCGCGGGCGGCCATCGCCGCCGGGGCCGACGGGCTGCTGGTGGAGGTGCACCCGCGCCCGGAAGAGGCGCTGTCGGACGGCAGCCAGTCGCTCAAGCCGGAGACCTTTCAGCGGCTGGTGGCTGAGGCGCGGCGTATCGCTCAAGCTATGGGGAGGACGGTATGAACCCATCCGCGAAACCGCCCGAACTGCGCGCCCCCCGGCTGGCCGGCGCCCGCGTGGCCATCGTCGGGCTCGGCCTGATGGGTGGCTCGCTGGCGCTGGCCCTCAAGGCACGCGGCGCCTGCCGTGAGGTCATCGGCATCCCGCGCCGGCAAGAGACGCTGCAAGCCGCGCTGGCCCAGGGCTGCATCGACCGCGGCACGATCGACCTCGCTGAGGGTCTGGCCGAGGCGGACATCGTCGTCCTGGCCACGCCCGTACGCACCATTCTCTCTAGCCTCCCCGGCCTGGGCGAGATGCTCCCGCCCGGCTGCCTGCTGACGGACCTGGGCAGCACCAAGAGCCGCATTGCCCGGGCGATGAACCGGCTCCCCGCGCATGTGCACGTCTGCCCGGCCCACCCCATGTGCGGCAAGGAGGTGGCCGGCCTGGAGGCGGCCGACGCGGACCTCTACCTGGGCAAGACCTTTGTCGTCTCGCCCCTTCTGCGCACCACCCCGGCGGCCCAGGCGCTGGTCGAGGAACTCGTGCGCGCCGTCGGCGCCCGGCCGCGTCGTATGGACCCCCGCCGGCACGACCGCCTGGTGGCCGTGGGCAGCCACCTGCCCTATCTGCTGGCGCTGAGCCTCGTCTCGGCGGCCGAGGAGGTAGGCCGGGAGGATACCCTGCTCTGGGACCTGGTGGCCAGCGGCTTTCGCGATACCTCGCGCCTGGCAGCCAGCGACGTGCGCATGATGCTCGACGTGCTCGTGACCAACGTCGAAGCCGTGAGCGAGGCCATCGACCGCTTCCGCGAGCGCCTGGATACGGCGGAGGAGCTGCTCAAGAGGGGGGACGAAGAGGCGCTGCGCCGCTTCATCGAGGCGGCGGCCATTCGCCGCAGTGCCACCTTCCGCGGCGGCGGCGCGCCTGCTCAGCCCGGGCCTGGGAGCCGAGGCGGATGAGCGCGGATTCCACGGGTAATGCTTTGAGGTGCAGTTCACTTTCGGGGCAGAGTGCGTCTGTCACCCTGAGCAGGTTCTGCAGACGACTTGGCGTGGCTAATCCTGCACTGCGAAGGGTCCTTGTCGCAAGCAGGGATGCTTCGCTGTGCTATTATGATCACCATGGCGAACCCCTCGCAGGGGCCGCTCAGCATGATAACGCTCTACCTTGCCCCCAATGTGAACCGCACCCTGGCTCACCTTTGACGCCCCTTTGACGTGTGGATAATATGATACAACTAGGCCTGAGCCCCATGGAGCCTGGTGGGTCCTCACAAAGTGAGGGCAGCGAGATGGCCAAAAAGCTGCGCTATCATTCCTATCTGCTGCGAATCTGGCCGACCCCGAATCGGAGCCGGCCCGTTTGGCGTGCCTCTCTAGAAAGCACCAGCGACGGCGCGCGGCTTGGCTTTGCCACCCTTGAGGATCTCTTTGCCTACTTGCGCCAACAAGCAGGTGGCGCAGGGGCCGGCGATGCGTCCACGTGTGATCCGGCCAGCAGGATGGAGCAGTAGCGATCCCTCACCTGGCCATAGGTGGCGGCCTGGTCACTCGCCCGCAGGAGGTCGCTACTCATCCTTTCACGCAAGCCGCCCGCAACATCCTCACGCGCTGGCGGCACGGCGCAGGCAGCATCGGCAACTGGTTAGGACCTCGGCCGGCATGAGACCTGACTCCAACAGCGAGAAACTGAACCTTCTCCAGGCCGGGCAGCCAGATATCAGTTTCACTCTGGGGGCGAGCCTGCGCGCTCCTTGCGTTTGTTGTCCCCATGATGATCTGGGTCAGGCCTTCCTGCCCCCGCATTGATGCACATCCTCAGCCGGTGTAGTGTTGTCATTCTCAACCGGTCTCTGTATAATCAGCACTATTGCTGGGCGGGCGATGGGCAGCGCGGCAGCTAGAGCACTTGGAAGAGGGGGTGGCCGGTCTTGTCCTCAGCATTCCAGTTCTGCGAGCAGTGCGGGCAACAGTTGCCGTGGGATGCGCGCTTTTGTGAGCAGTGTGGACATGGGGTCGAGCCTGTGCTCCGGGCCGAGCGGGTGGTTGGGCACGTCCCGGCCGAGGTGAGCACCCAGGGCAAGGGCTTTCTTGCACGCTTACGCTCCCTGACCTACGATATCCTGATCACCAGCCAGCGCCTGCTCTTGATCCGCCAGAGCGAGGCGATGAACACCGTCGCCCTGGACGAAGGCGAGCGGCTGGAGGAGGAGGCGGAGAGCCTGGGGGTGCCCTGGCGCCAGATCATGGACGCTTACCGGTGGGACAGCCCCCCCTGGCAGCATTATTACCGTACAGCGCCGGACAAGTTGCTGTCTGAGAGCGGGGAAAACCGTGCCATTGCCCTGGGCGGCATCCAGGCCGCGATCATCGGGCTGGGCCAGGAGGACGACCTGGATCACCTAGAGCTGCGCCTGGCCAACGGAGAGGTGCTGTCGTTCAATCTATTCATGGCCTCGGGCGGCGCCGCCGCCCGTTTCCTGGCGGCGGCACTGGGCCGCCACCGGGTTCAGATGATGGGGTGGCGCCGATGAGTGGCAAGCGCTCTGTACTGCCCGTGGGCCTGGTGCTGCTGGCTCTTCTGACGGGCCTGCTTATGTTCGGCCGGCCTGTTGCCCTGGCCCAGGAGCCCTCTTTCACCCACGACCCGCTGCCGCAGGGGTGGGAGGAGGGCTATTACGGCATGGCCCCCGCCGAGGGGTCCGCCTATGCCACGCGCCAGATCAAAGAGTTCAACTGCTTCTACGGCTCGCATCAGTACGGCAAATGGTGGGCTAACGCAGCATCCAGCATTGGGGTATACGAAGTCGAGTATGACGAGTTGCTGCGCTGGCTCACGGCCGAGAGGACGCTGCTGCCCACCTTTTGGAACCTGGACAACATCCAGGCGCAGCAACCGGATATGCTCATCACGCTGCGGGAGGATAGCCAGAGCCAGACCACCCTGGACGGCTATCCGGCAGTTCTCCTGCGGCGCGTGGTCGATTCCTCCTCCAGCAACCCCGAATACGAAGGCATGGTGACGCAAAACCTGCTGGAGGTCTACTGGGTGGACCTGGGCAGCACCGGGGTGGCTATCGACGTCAGCATGTTCGTCAACGAGGGCCACCCCACGTCGCTGGCGCAGATCGCGCAAGAGACCGAGGCCTTTATCCGGACCTTTCGCTTCCAGATGACGCAGCCGGGGGCCGCCGTCGAGCCGCCCAGGCCCCCCGACGACGAGCCCATCCCGTGGATTGTGGTGGTTGGCGGGCTGGGGGTCGTCGCGGCCGGCGGCGCGGCGGTGGCCGCCGCGGCCACGGCCGTGGTGGTCAGCCAGGCGCGCAAGAAGGCCAAATCGCCGCAGCGCAAGGACAAGCCGCAGGAGACGGCCGCCTACATCCTGCAGCTGAGCGGCAACCGGCTGTCGTTGCGCCCCGGAGAGCCGGCCACGCTGCAGGTTACCGTCTGGCGGGTGGCCGGCCAAGGCGGCTATGCTGTGGCCTCCGAGGCCCAGATCAGCCTCCAGCCCCCTCCCGGGGTCGCCGTGGCGCCCGCCCAGGGCCTGGGCCAGGTGGCCTGCCAGGTGCGGCAGGAGGATACGGGGCTGAGTGGGGAGCACATCCTGAAGGTGCAGGCCCAGGCCGGCCGCGAGCGCCACACCGGCGAGGTAACCCTATCCCTGGAAGCCGACTATCGGGTCGAGTTCTTCTAACACAGTCAACCGGAGGTCCCGCCGATGCGCTACATACTCTCCTACGACCGTGAAATGCAGACCTTCCAGCCGTTGACTGTGCGCTCGCGGTTGCTGCTGGGAGGGCAACCGGTCCGGCTCAAGCGCGAGGCCCAGGTGGAGGTAGCCGCCGGGTCGCCCTACGCAGGCAAGGCCAACATACGGAACGCCGAGCTCTTTGAGGGCGGCATGGCCCACCGCTTCGTGGTTGAGCTGGCGGAGCGATTTACGCTCCAGGAATGGCGAGGCCTTGTCCTCGCCAAGAGGCCGCTGTCGCTCCGGGTCACGTTGTACCCCGACATCGCCATGGCGGTGCCGACGGCGGGGATCCCCATCCCCACCGCCTCACCCGCCATCAGCGAGGCGGTTGAGATTGACATGCCCGATGCGGCCATTGGCAGGATCGAGGCCATGCTGGACCCTGACCTCCCCACGAGCGAGCAAGGCGTCTACCTGCGGGCCAGGGTATGCTTGCCTCAGGTGATCGCCAACCGTGCCCCACTGGAGCAACAGCACACCCTGGCCTGCCGCTTTACGTCGCAGTCGGAGTTCCTCGCCGTAGCCGGGACGGCGCCAGCCGGGGACTGGATTCGTGCCCATCTCACTCTGGCGCCAGGCCAGATCCCCACAGCGGGCAAGCCGGTGACGGCCCCGGTGTTGGTGACGGCCGATATCGAGAACATCCGCCTGGAGCGCCAGATCCTGGTCACGGTGCACCGAGCGCGCTCCCTGGAGCTGGTGCTGAGCAGCGACCGGGTCCGTACCACGCTGCGGGAGCCGGCGTCTCTGACCGTCCGCGCCATGGAGGTGTGGGAGGATGACAGCCGCACGCCGGCCGAGGACGCCGAGATCTCTATCACTCTGGTGCGGGGGCCGGCGGAGGTGTTGAGCGTGGCGCTCCAAAGCGGCAGGGGTGAGTTGACAGCCACGATCACCCAGACGGCCCTCTCCGGGGCGTCCTCAGGCGAGTTGGGCATCGAGGCCAGGGTTGATGAAGGCAGCGTGAAGGCCCGTGTACCCTTGCAACTGGCGGCCGGCGCCTACGCCCTGAAACTGGAGCCGGTTGATCTGGCGGAGGCGCCCTGGGGCATCCGTTGGGATGGCGAGCAGCGCCTCTGGCAGTGCGACACGGTCAAGCTGCAGTTGGTCCGCCGCAGCGATGGGGAGGAGACCCCGGAGCCGATCGAGCAGGTTGAACTCGAGGACGGCGCAGGCTGGCTGGAGATTGAGCGCCTGTACAATGACCGGGACGGCATGGGCGCCATGGTCCGGCTGCGCATCAAGCCCGGCCGGGAAGAGGGCCTGGTGCCCGACGCGACAGGCGTCCCGTCGTGGGAGGTGCTTGGCGCCCTGCCGGAGCCTCAGGCGCCGTGGAAGGTTCTGACCACCCTGGCGACCTTTCATGCCCGCGGAGCCAGCACAGGGGCGAGTGCATCGGCGCAGGCCGAGTTCTGGGTTGAGCCCCCTCGGTTCCACTGGTCGGTGCGCCAGAGCGAGCCCCTCCGCCTCTCAGGCGCGGCCGAGGGGGTAGACCTGCACGTGGAATCGCGCGATCTGCCGCCGGGCTGGGAACAGGGCCTGAGGGCGCTGGTCGTTTTCGCCGACGCGCCGGCCGCCGGCCGGATGGGGTTGGCGCTTCAGGCGCAGGCTGTCGCCCCTGGTGAGGAGGACGCGGACGTGACGCGGCTCCGGGGCACCCTGAGGGCGGAGGGTGGGGCCCTGTGCCTCAGAATCGTGCGCGAGGCGCCGGAAGAGCCGGCCCCGGAGGCCGTGGGCCTGCACATCGCCCTCCGGGGCGACTATTACGGCGTGACGGACGGGCAGAGGGTTGACCTCAGCGTCCAGCCCCAGCTTGCGGCGCTCTACCTGGACGGGTATCCCCATGAGGACTATCCCTGGAGCGAACCCAAGTGCCGGGTGCAGGTCATCCGCCCCGACCAGGCCGCGCCAAGCCAGTGGTCCAGGTTGCCCGTCTCGCTCAAGCACCTGTCGGGCGATGGCTGGCCGGTGCCGCCGGTCCGCTGGCAGCTGGCCGATGAGGGAGCCGGCGATGGGCTGGACGACCGCTTTGCCGGTGCGCAGGCGGCGGACGCCGAATACACCGCGCCCCGGCAGGACGCGTGGCTGGAGTGCGGCCGGCCCTCTCAACGCACCATCCTCTGCCGCATCGGGAACGGCCAGGAGGCCGAGTGCGTGGACGAGGGTAGCTATCCCGACCTGTACCTGACGGCGGTCATACCCACGACCCTGACCCTGGCCCAGGCCCTGGGCAAGATCAAGCTGCGCGTGGGGGCCAGGCCCAAAGGATTCCCAGGCGCTGCCGACGGCCTCGAGCTCGGCGATGCCGCCCTCTATGATGCCTTTTCGCGCTCCTTTGTGCTCGAGGTCGATCTGCAGAAGCTGCCGTTGAACCGGAGGGAGAGATGATACCCACAGGCCCCGGCGCTGTGGCGTTTATCGCCGCAGGAATCCTATTGGCGACCGCCCTCCTCGGCCGGTTCCTGCGCTGGGTCGAGGCGATTCCGGTCGCCCGCGCCTGGAACCCAGAGACTCACGACAAACTGACCTGTTACGCCCTGGAGTTACTGCAAAAGGAGGATCGCCCCACCCTTCTGGGCTGGGTGCTCAGGCAGGCGGAGCAGGGGCCCGGAAAGAAGGGCGGCTTTTTCCAGGAGAACGGCATCCTCCAGTTGCGGCGAGGCTCGATTGACGAGGACATGAATTCGGACCTCCTCGTCTCTCTGGAGCCTGCCT
>DAOUGZ010000105.1:0-22158 GCA_034428955.1 Anaerolineae bacterium
GTCGCACAGATCGGAGACGGGCACCTGGTCCAGCAGATGGCGGCGCACGATGGCCACCTTCTCGGTGGCGGTGAAGTGCTTGCGGGTCTGGCTCATGGATTCCTCCTGTCGTGATCATGCTAACTCTTTCAGGGGGAATCTCCAAGTTCATCTGAAGCATAACAACCATGGACTAGCGCCGCTGCGCTCTCCTTCCGATACGCAGCCATGAGCCTACGGAACTGTCTCGTGGACATCCCAAGTAACGCGGCGGCTTCTTGCGCAGTCGCCCGCTGGGCGTCCACCTCTGTCACCAATGACAACCTCTTCTGTTCCTCAATACTCAATGTCACTCTCCTCATCATGGGGTGACATTTTAACTGAACAGTTAAGGGGTGTCACTTTCACTGCACAAAGACACCTCCCCCCGCGCCTGCTTGACAGGCTGTCGCCTTTCCTCTATGCTACACTATGTAGTGGTTGCACTGTGTGGCGCTTGCCACCCCGCAGATCTCCCCTTAGCCTGGAGCATGGTGATGCGCACCCTCAGATTCGTCTTCGCCTACACTCGGAACTATGTCGGCCCGCTGATCGTGACTGTCGTAAGTATGCTGGCGATGGTTGGCGTGCAGTTGCTTACCCCTTGGATTATCAGGACGCTTGTTGCGGCCGTGACGCAGGGGCAATGGGATGCCGAATCGCAACGATTTATCACGCAGTTGACGCTCTTGCTGCTTGTGGTATACCTGGCGCGCGGCGGCCTACAGTTCTTGCGGAGTTACATGGCCCATGTGGCTGGTTGGGGCGTGGTTTCTGATGCGCGGCAGCACGTGTACGAGCACCTGCAGCGGCTCTCTCTGCGTTTCTACGCGGACAAGCAGGTGGGCCAGTTAATGTCGCGCACGATAAACGACACCGACATGTTCGAGCGCTTGATTGCCCATGTCATCCCCGATGTGCTGGTGAACGTGCTGACCTTCTTCGGCGTCACTGCCGTCCTGCTAAGCATGGACTGGCGATTGATGCTGCTCAGCTTGATCCCCATACCGTTTGTGGTGTTTGGCATGCAGGGCTATGCCCGATACGTGCGTCCGGCCTTTCGTGAACGGCAGCGCGAGTTGGGTGAGCTTAACGGCACTCTTGCTGACAATCTCTCCGGAATCCGGGAGATCAAGGCCTTTAACCAGGAGGAGCGCGAGGCCGTTCGCGTCGGCACCCACATCCAGCGCTATCGCGACTCGATGCTGCGGGCCCTGCGCCTGATGGCCACCTTTGGGCCGTTCGTCGAGTTCGCATCCTCGCTGGGGACGATCATCATCCTGTACTTTGGCGGCCGGCTGGCCTTCCAGAATGTGCTTCCGGTGGAGGACTTGGTCGCTTTCTTCCTGTACCTGGAGATGTTCTACCAGCCCGTGCGCGCGCTGAGTGGTGCTTGGGAGGGGCTGCAAGAGGCGCTCGCCGGGGCCGACCGCGTGGCTGAACTCTTGGATGAGGAGCCCGAAGTCGCCGACCGCCCGGGCTCGATCAAGCTCACGGAAAGGGCCAAGGGGGCTCTCTCCTTCAAGGATATCCTTTTCTACTATGAGCCGGATGAGGTGATCCTTGAGCGCATCAACCTAGAGGTTCCTGCCAACTCGGTGGTTGCCCTGGTCGGGCCTACAGGCGTGGGCAAAACGACGCTGTCGAGCCTGATCCCACGGTTCTACGATGTCATTGATGGGCAGATTACCCTGGACGGCCGCGATATTCGCGATCTGACGCTGGAGAGTCTCCGGCGACAAATCAGCATCGTGCTGCAAGACGTCTTTCTCTTTCACGGTACCGTGCGCGAGAACATCCTCTTTGGCCGCTCGGATGCGACAGAGGAGGAGATGAAAGAGGCGGCGACGATCGCGAATGCTATGGAGTTCATTGAACGACTCCCGCAGGGGTTTGACACGATGATCGGCGAGCGCGGAGTCAAGCTGTCCGGTGGGCAGAAGCAGCGATTGGCCATTGCTCGGGCGGTGTTGAAGGATGCGCCTATCCTGATCCTTGATGAGGCCACCTCCTCGGTCGATACAGAGACCGAATTGCTCATCCAGCAAGCGTTAGAGAGGCTGATGGTGGGACGGACCACGATCATTATTGCCCACCGTCTCTCGACGATCCGCAATGCAGACATAATCGTCGTGCTGGAGGGCAAGCATATCCGCGAGATGGGCACGCATGATGAGCTAATGGCCATCGAGGGCGGTCTCTATCGCCACCTCAACGAGGTCCAGTTGCGGGTAGAGCCCGCGAGCTTCGCCAAGCCGCGAGCGGTCCGGAGGGAAAACGGCGAAGAGCTGGGCGATCGCCGTGTGCATGAGAACCGGCGGCCGACGGGACCGGAGGTTGCGCCCGCCACATAGAGCCTATCCGAGAGGAGCCGCCGCGGCTATTCTCTGCCGATAATGGGGCGCCGGATGGGTTTGGGGTTGGCAGTGCGGCCGGCAAGCTCTCCAACGGTGAGCTTGCCGGCCGCGGGACTCCCGGACTGGGCGGCATTGTGACCCCAAGGGAGCGGAAGGAGTCGTTGTTATGGTTGAGCAGCGAGTCGTCTTGATCACGGGAACCTCGTCCGGGTTTGGCAAAGCATGCGCAGAGCATCTACATCGTCGTGGGTATCGAGTTTTTGGTACCAGCCGGCGGGCGACGCCCGGCCGCGCTCCGGCGGCGGATGGCGGCATGAGCATGGGGTTCGAGACGCTGGCCATGGACGTTACCGACGATGAATCGGTGCTTTGTGCGGTGGAGACCGTGGTGCGAGAGGCCGGGCGCATCGATGTGGTGGTGAACAACGCCGGCATGGGTATCGCCGGAGCGGTGGAGGACACGACCGACGATGAGGCCAGGGTTCAGATGGAGACGAACTTTTTCGGCGTGCTTCGGGTCTGCCGCGCCGTTCTGCCTCAGATGAGGGAGCAGGGCAGAGGTTTGATCATCAACATCAGCTCCATCGGCGGCCATGTGGGTGTCCCTTTCCAGGCTATGTACAGCGCCAGCAAGTTTGCCGTGGAGGGGCTGAGCGAGGCCTTGCGCATGGAGGTGCGACCGTTCGGTATCCATGTCGTGCTCATCGAACCGGGCGATGCATGTACGGGCTTTACGTCTCATCGGCGCCGGACGGTGGGTTCGCAGCGGAATCCCACCTATAAGCAGTATTGCGAAAACGCGTTGGCCGTCATGGAGGCCGATGAGCGAAACGGCTTTGCCCCAGAGAGACTGGCGCGCCTGGTTGAGCGGGTGATCCAAGCACGTTCACCACGCCTGCGCTATGTCGTGGCGCCGGTGCATGAGGCAGCGGTCCTTGCGCTGAAACCGTTTCTGCCGGCCCGGTTGTTTGAGTGGGGGGTGAGGGCATACTACAGACTGCGATAGCCAGCGCCAATTGTGCCGGCCCTCATCGCCGCCGCCCTCGTTGCGCGGAGCCGTTGTTGGGCACGGCCATGTCCACGGGGGTGGTGCTCCTGCGATGTTTCTCGCCTGCCGGAGCGGGGCCGAAGCGGACAGATGCGACCTTGCTGTGCCGCGCACGCCAGAGAAACCACAGAGCATACGTAGAGTACAGGCCGCCTCGCAGGAGAGCAATCACCCCATTGGCTACCAGAGGATAGGCCAGATCGGGCTGGACGAGCACGATTTGGTCGAGAGGGACCTGCGCCAGTGTGGGCACGCCGACGAGTGCCGTCAAGGCGAGCACAAAACACAGAGCCGGTGGGGTGACTATGCGCCCCAGAGGCCGCCGCCCCAAAGCGGTCGGCGAGTGGCCTGGACGTCGCAAGCCGGCGACGAAGTGCTTTGTGGACAGGATCTGCACGACAATGGCTGTACCTGCCAGCGCAAGCAGTAGCAGCCAGGTCCCAGTACTCTTGAAAGTGGTAGGGGGTGGCGAGCGGCGGCGAAGGCGAGATAGGACTTGGAGGGGCAGTGCTGTAAGCCGATCCTTGCCGGGGCCCAGCGCCGAGTTGGCATTAGCCAGGATGGCTACGCCCCAGCCCTCCTCTGGGAGGAGGGCTAGGCCGGCATAGTAGCCGGGCTCGTCGCCGGTAGCAGTCAGGGTGGGTGTTTCCTCCAGCCGACCGGCCATCCAGCCCAGGCTATAGTGTGACGAGCCGGCATCAGCGCCGGTTGGGACCGCCAGGTCCCTGATCTCGCGCATGCTCTGTGGCGAAAGCAGGCTGCGGTCTCCATAGCGCCCTTGGTTGAGCTGAGCCAACATAAAGTGAGCCAGGTCTTCTGCGCTCGCAGCAAGACAGTGGCGACGAGCCGGTAGCCCGGTGCGTACTGCGAGGCCTAGAATCAGGCGATGGCCCACGGCCAGCCCGGCCTGTTGCGCTTCGCTGCACGAGGTGTAGGTGTGTTCCATCTCCAGCGGGCTGAGGATGTGTTCCTCGATGTACGAGTCGTAGGACTGCCCCGAAACAACCTCGACGATTAGGGCAAGCACTTGGTCGTTGGCGGTCGAGTATTCGCAAACGGCTCCGGGCTGATGGGCGAGCCTGACACTCTGTAGTGCTTGTACGCGCTCTGTAAGTGTCTGCCGGTCGCTCTTCGCTGTGTCTAGCGAGCGGCCAGCAAGAGCTGATAGGCCGCTTGTATGGTTGAGCAGATGGCGTATGGTGATTTGGGCAGAGGCGGCGGGGTCAGCGACGTGGAACCAAGGAACGTGGCACTGCACGGGATCGTCAATGCGCAGCGCCCCGGCCTCGCAGAGTTGCATGATGGCTAGCGCTGTGATGGATGCGCCAACAGAGCCGACGGCAAAGGGGGTCTGGGGAGTGACTACACTGCCGCTGGGGCCGGCGGAGCCATAGCCGCGAACCTTGATCACTCGTTCGTTATGCACGATGGCCAAGGCGAGCCCTGGAACGCGCGCCGCACGCATCTCGCCTTCCACAAAAACGTCGATGGCCGCCATGTTTGGCGAGTCATCGGTATTGGGGAGGGCAAGGACTTGCAGTCCACCCATACTGAGCAGCAGCAACCCCAGCAACGGGATGACGAACACCCCGTATGCTCTCGCCTTCATGCGGCGCTCCTTGCTCGAGTTCCCAAATCGCCCGGTAGTGGCGGCTGGCTACGTTGCTTCCCGCGGATTGCTAGTCGCTCAAGACGGCTGGGCCTGGGCGATGCCGCATCGCAGGAATGGCGTGGGAATCCGCCGGCAGCCCCACGGGAACCCGAGCAGGGGCGCCAGGGATTGGATGGGTGATCCATTGTACCTAGCCTGTCCTGGCTCAGCTATAGCAGATGGAGTGACAACCGACGCCAGCGACCAGGCAGTGCGCACTGTATCCCATTTACATTCTACGATGTTCGTAGAGGGCCTGTCAAGTGATGCGGCGGAGTGAGCAGAAAACGGGTGGCCGGATGTGCGGCAGCGCGCTATTATGGTACTATGAGGCGTCATGTTGGAGGGAGCATGGAGTGCGAGATGAAGGACTTGGAGCGGCTGGCGGAGGATTATCGGCGAGTTGAGAAGGCCATCGCTTTCCTCGATGCAAACCAGGGGCGACAGCCTACGCTAGCCGAGGTGGCAGCTCACCTCGCGCTAAGCGAGCATCACTTTCAGCGTCTGTTCAGCCGCTGGGCAGGGATCAGCCCGAAGCGCTTTTTGCAGTTCCTGACCAAGGAACATGCGAGCGCATTGCTGGACAAGGCACACGATGTACTGTCGGTGGCGTATGAGGTGGGGCTCTCGGGGCCGGGGCGGCTGCACGACCTGATCGTGTCTTGCGAGGCGGTCACTCCGGGCGAGTTGAGAGCGCGGGGCAAGGGGTTATGCATAGCCTATGGCCTACACCCGAGCCCATTCGGGGAGTGCCTCTTGGCCGTCACCGAGCGTGGAATCTGCGGCCTGGCGTTCGTCGGACCGAGCAGCCGAGATGAGGCCCTGGACGCGTTGCGTGGCCGTTGGGAGGGGGCGCAGTGGCAGGAAGACCCGAACCGTACTGCGCCGATCGTCAGGCAGGTATTCGCCCAATTTGGCGGGGAGGCCACAAGGCCGCTCCATCTGCTAGTCAGAGGCACCAACTTTCAGCTCAAGGTGTGGGAGGCGCTGCTGCGTATTCCGCCGGGGCGGGCGGTGACATACCGGGACCTGGCTGTCTCGATCGGCACCCCGGGCGGAGCAAGAGCTGTAGGGCAGGCAGTGGGGCGGAACCCTATCGCTTATCTCATACCCTGCCATCGAGTCATCCGCCAGGTTGGCGGGTTCGGCGGGTATCGCTGGGGCACGGTGCGCAAGAGGGCGATGCTGGGAAGAGAGGCCGCGTTGGCCGGCGATAGCGGCGAGCGGGCAGCCTGCTGAGCTGGCCAGCCTCCCTGCGAGGCACGGCTTTCCAGGGGCTATGCTGGGGCTACCTTCACCAGTATGGAATGGGTGCGCGAACCCTGGCTGGGCTCTGTAGGCACTGTGGAAGTGAGCACGTTGGCAGACCCGGCACAGTCGGTGCCCTCAGCATCGAAGTGAGGCCATACTCCCTCGATCAGGCAGACGACGCCAGGCATGATGTCCTCGGTGACCCGTGCCGTGACCCGGACGCGTCCTTCTGGGCTCGTGATGAGCGTGGGCTGTCCGTCGATAATGCCATAGGCTGCAGCATCCGCGGGGTGGATGGAGAGAACGGGCTCATCTTGGGCCAGATACCAGGCCATGTGCGCTCCTTGCGAATGGATGCGGTGCCGCGGCTTGGGCGTGATTAGGCGCAAGGGGTAACGCGGGTCAGGTGGCATGATCCGGCATTGGGGTAACGCCGGGAAGCCGGTCTGCCTGGCATAGGCTTCAGACACAATCTCCACGCGGCCCGAAGGTGTGCGTAGCGGATGGCGAATAGGATCGGCTACGAAGCGAGCCAGACCGACCCGCAACTGATCGCTGCCCATGTGGATGCCGGTGCGCTTGAACTCGTCATAATCCTCAATATCGGAGTCTGCCAAAAGGGCTTGCAGCCATGCCTCCTCATCCTTGCCTTCAGAGAAGGCAAGGCCGAAACCCAGGCGCACGGCCAGGTCGCAAAAGATGTCATAGTCGTTGCGACACTCGCCGCGGGGCTCGACGGCCCGGTTGGAGAAGAGGAGATAGTTGCCTGAGGGCAACAGCACATCTTGCCGCTCGAGCCAGTGGGTGGCGGGCAGGATGACATCGCAATAGCGCGCAGTGGGCGTTAGGAAATGCTCGTGACAGACGGCAAAGTCAACCTGTTCGAGTGCGCGCATGCTTTTCCGCACGTCGGCGCCCTGCACAGCCAGGTTGCTGCCGACAACATAGACTGCACGGATGTCGGTTGGGTAGCCGCCGCGACGGCCCTCGAGTATCGCATCGGGCCAGCGGTACACCGGTATGGAAGGCTGGTCTGCGGGACGGGGCACGCCGATGCGGCCGATGGGCGGGAGAGGCAGCCTGTCGGAGGCAAAGGCCCCTGATGTACCCCCTCTAATGCCCAGGTTGCCGGTGGCAACCTGGAGGGCGATGAGCAACCGTACTGCCTCTTCGCCGCCGATGGTTCGCTGAAAAGAGAGCCCGGGTAGGACGGCGGCCGGCTTCGCTCGGCCGTAGAGCCTGGCCAGTTCGACGATGGTCTGGGCGGGTGTGCCACAGATGGCCTCGGCCCACTGGGGTTTCTTGGGTTCGCTGCCATCCTTCCCCAGGACATGATCCCGCAGCGCGGCAAAGCCGGTGCTGTAGCGCTCCACAAAGTCCTCATCGACGAGTTGCTCACAGATGAGCACGTGCAAGATGCCCAGCATCAAGGCACTATCGGTCCCCGGGAGGACCGGCACCCAACGGGTAGCGAGACGGCGCGCTGTGGCCGTTCGCCGGGGATCGATGAGTACAATCTCAACGCCGCGCTGCCGTGCCTCGCGCAAGCGGGACTCCCACTCTGACCCGAGGCGGCAATCGATCACGTTGTAGCCCCAGAGAATGATCAACTGGGAGAACTGCAGAATACCCGGGTCAACCCCGGCATGGGTTGTGCCCAACACAAAGGGGGTGGCGAAACTCGTGGCGGCCGAGCTGTAGCTGCTGTGGGTCTCTGTACAGTTTCCAAAGAGCGCTAGGAAGCGGGATGTCAGTCTGCTCGTATTGTGCAGCGCTCCACGGCAGGCGCCTGATCCCCCGAGATCGAGGATGGCCTCTGCACCGTGGCGCTCTTTGATGTTAGCGAGTCTATCGGCCACGATATCCAGAGCATCGGACCAAGAGACCGGCCGGAAATCCGCCGAGCCACGGGGGCCGCGGCGAAGGAGTGGAGTTGTCAGGCGATCTGAAGCGTAGAGGAGCCTGGGGGCCTGGAAGCCCTTGGAGCAGCCGGCCATGTGCCGGCCCGCGAACGGGCTGTTGCCAATGCGAGCGATGCGCCCGTTCCGCACATGAGCCACCAACGGGCAGCCGCCGCTGCAGTCGACATTGCACGATACCGGGATTGCCAATTCCATCACTACCTGCCCACAGTCGTGGCTTGTTGGTGGAGCCCGGCACAGCAAGCAGGTCACCGGGCGCATTACCGGAGGTGCATGGCGGGTGAGGTGCCCCCAAGGGGATTCGAACCCCTGTCGCAGCCTTGAAAGGGCTGTGTCCTGGGCCTCTAGACGATGGGGGCATGCAAAGGTGGTATTATAACGGTTTCGCGGGGTGCCGTCAAACGAGAGGGGTGGGGCATACTCATCGCCACCCCACCCCTTCAGCAAGCTGCAGCTTTGTGGAGGGCGGTTACTCGCCTTCTTCCTGCTCTTCCTTAGGCCCCTCGCGTGAGATCACCTCGACCTCAGCCTCGGTCTCAGCCGAGATGCCCTCTTCCACGATTTCCTCCTGGACCGGCAGGATGCGCGCCACAGTGACGCTCGGTTCAGTCAGGACTTGCAGTTTGTCGCTGATCGCCAGATCGCCGACGGTGATCTCTTGGTCTACCTCGGTCAACTGGCTCAGATCGACCTCAATGTTCTGTATCAGGTCACCCGGCAAGCATTCGACTTCGACTGTCTCGATGCCGCGTTGGAGCATGCCGTCGCCAGACGCGACGACCGGGGACTCGCCCAGCAACGCGACCGGGATCTCGGTTCGGATGCGCTCGGTCATGATGACCTCGTACAAGTCCACGTGCAGCACTTGGCGCTTGATGGGCTCACGCTGGACGTCACGCACGAGCACCATGCGGGTGGTATCGCCGTCGCCTATCCGCAGCTTGATGAGTTGGTTCCCGCCTACCTGCTGGAGCAAACGGCGCAGGGCGCGCTCTTCGACCTGAATGGGGGTTGGCTCAGTCCGGTGGCCGTAGATCACGGCCGGAATCAGGCCCTGACGCCGCAGTTGGCGTACCTGCTTGCCGGTGACCGCTCTCGGTTGCGCGGTGAGGGTGATCTCCTCCATGATGATGACGTCCTCTCTCCCTATGAACTCGGCAGGCCGAACCCGCCGTCGCTTACCTCTTGCAGCCCGTTCGCTGGGCGGGCCAAAGTGAGGCCTGGTGCGCACAAAACGGGAGGGACTGGCTGGCCCCTCCCCACGTGTACCCAGAGCCGCGCCATTGTAGCGCAGTTGGCGGGTTTCGTCAAGTTGCTTCGGCGCCGCCTATGGCCAGGCAGCCCAATGGGCGCGCTCCGCATCGGTTCGTGTTGGCAACGACCTTCCTCGGACGTATAATAGTGTTGTATGGGGAGGAAGTGGTGAGGATACTGGCGGTCGCTGACAGGGTGGATGAGCTGGTCTATGGGGCAGGTATCCGCAAGTACTTTGGTGATGTGGACCTGGTGCTCTCGTGCGGCGATCTCCCCTACGAGTACCTCGAGTATATCGTGACAATGCTCGGGGTGCCGCTGTTCTTTGTGCATGGGAACCATGATCGTGAGTATGAGCATACCCTGTCTGGGATCGTCCCCGCCTACCCCGGCGGGTGCTTGAACCTCCACGGGCGAGTGGTTGAGTACAAGGGGCTCCTGCTGGCAGGGATGGAGGGCTCTCGACGGTACAAGCCGGGGCCCTTTCAGTATAATGATCGGGAAATGGACTTGGTGGCCGTGCGGATGTGGCCGCGGCTGCTATGGAACTGCTGGCGCACCGGCCGGTATCTCGATATCTTGCTGACGCATGCGGCACCGTATGGTATCAACGATCAACCGGACCTCTGCCATCGAGGCTTCCGGACCCTGGTCCGCTTCATGGACCGCTTCCGCCCACGATATCTCGTTCACGGGCATATCCACCTCTACGGGCACAATCAACGTTGGCGTGCTACCTACCGAGACACCCAGGTTATCAATGCGTTTGGCTATCGGGTGTTCAACATCGACGTACCGGCAGGCCGACCGGTAGCCAGCACTGAGACTGCCTCAGAATCCTCCGATACCTCAGGCCAGCGTTAGGCAGTGCAGGCATACCCGTCGTTTTGGCTGGGTTTGCAGACCTGCCCCGGCGCCGCAGAGCGCATTGCCCGAAAAGCAACCAGTCCCTAACCTAGTCTACACCTCTGGCGTGCTTGCCTTTACGAATCCCTTATGCTATCATCGCTACCGGCATGCTAGAATCTTTTAGTGTGCTCGCTCTGCGTATTGTTACCTGTCTTGTTGTGTGAAAGGCCTGGTCGGCGTGGGTGAGCAAGAGCACTCTTCATCGATCCGATCTGAATGGAAGCGCAAGGCGGCCGAGTGCGCGGTGTGCTATGTTGAGAGCGGGATGGTCGTGGGGCTTGGGAGCGGCAGCACGGTAGCCTATGCGCTGAGGCGCCTGGGGCAACTGCTGCGGGCCGGGCGCCTGGAGAGGGTTGTTGGGGTGCCTACATCACGACGCACAGAGTGCCTGGCAAGCGAGCAGGGAATACCCCTGGTCTCTCTGGAGGAGCGCCTGGATATCGACCTCACGATCGACGGGGCGGATGAGGTAGACCCCGACCTGAATCTCATCAAAGGGCGCGGCGGCGCCATGTTGCACGAAAAGATTGTGGCGCGGGCATCGCGCAGCGAGATCATTGTGATCGATGAGGGCAAGTTGGTACCCAGGCTAGGTGTACAGGCAGCGTTGCCGGTGGAGGTCGTGCCCTTTGGCTGGCCGTTGGTGTTCCGCGAGCTTGGCGCGCTGGGCGGGCGGCCGGTGCTCCGATTGGCCGGCAGTGACCCAGTCCTGACCGAAGAGGGCAACTATATACTGGATTGCCGCTTTAACACCATTGAGGACCCGCGAGAGATGGACCGAGCTATCCGCTCCATCCCAGGGGTCGTGGAGCACGGGCTTTTTGTGGGGTTGGCGAGCCTGGTCATCGTGGCTGGGGGAGATGGGCTGCGGTTACTGCGGGTTCGGGAAACGGGTGACGGGGACGCAAGATGCTACCGGAACGCGATGGGCCACGAGTACTAGGCGGGGACGGCCAGCGGGCCAGGCTCTTGGTGGTGGATGACGATCGAGCCACACGGGAGATGGTTCACGATGTCCTTGAGGGGCCAGACCTGGAAGTCTCGCTAGCCCACGATGGAAGGCAGGCACTCTCCTTTCTGGAGTGGGATCTCTACAATGTCGTGATCATCGACCTGCGCCTGCCGGACATGGACGGCCTCACACTGTTGCGTCGGGTCAAGGAGCGCGCTCCGGACACTGAGGTCATCATCCTCAGTGCCTATATCGACCTCTCTTTGGCTGTTGATGCTCTGCGCATGGGCGCCTGCGATTACCTCCGCAAGCCGCTGGAGGACATTGCTCTGCTGCGCAAGTCTGTGGAACGCGCTCTGGAGCGACGGGAACTGGTCCTGGCCAACCGCTACCTGATGGCTGAGTTGAGCCGGGCGAATCGTGAACTCCAGCGCCAGAGGCGGCGCGAATTGCGGCGGCTGGAGGAAGTGGGGTTGGCGCTGGCTGGAGCGTTGCAGCGAGATGATGTGCTGGAGGTTCTGCAGCGTTCTGTATCGGCAGCGCTATCGTGCGATCTCTTGGCGCTCTATCTCTTCAATGTCGAGCTGGGGGGGCCATCTCTGCGCATCCATACGCAGTGGCCCTTGCCCGATCACCTCTTGGCCGCCCTGCATCAGGCCGCGGCCATGGCTTCGGCACCTGCAGATGCCGTCCAGAGAGCGGCCGAGAATTCGGAGGTCATTGTTCTCACTGAGCAACCCTCGACCTCGCCGACGGTGTTGGGGACAGTGGTAGCCAGCCGGCTGGCTACCCGTGGCGCCTATCTGGGTCTGGTGTGTGTGGCCGCAGAGCGGCCGAATGCTTTTGCACCTGAAGAGGTGCAGTTGCTGCGCATTCTCTGCAACCAGGCCGCCGTGGCCCTCGAGAACTCGCGGTTGTTCCAGCAGGCCCAGCTCTTGGCCACACGAGACGGCCTGACCGGCTTGCTGAACCATCGCAGCTTTTACCAGCGTCTGGAGGAAGAGATTTCCCGGTCCAGGCGACACAACCTGCCTCTCACTCTTGTCCTCCTCGATACCGACTGCCTGAAGCGCCTGAATGACCAGTATGGCCACCTCACAGGCGACGAAATGTTGCGTGTGTTTGCCCGCTTGATCGCGGGCAGCGTGCGCCGTGGGGATATCGTAGCGCGGTATGGTGGCGACGAATTCGCTATCCTGCTGCCGCATACGACGCCCGAGGCGGCTCTTGCGTTGTGCGAGCGGCTGCGCCGCCGGATCGCGGGGCACGCCTTTGCTGCTGGCGAGCGCACCGAGCAGATCGGCGCCAGCTTTGGTGTGGCGGGCTTTGACCCACTTGTGGACCCCGAGGACTGTACCGATTTCGTGAGGCGGGCTGACGAGGCGCTTTATCGGGCCAAGAGCGCGGGGCGCAATCGCATCGAGGTCGCCGCGCGCAGCGCGGTGAACTCGGCATGGTGATTCGATTGGCCTCTTTGCTTCGCAGAACATTTGTGTTATAATGGGGCCGTCAGTGCTGGGCTATTGCACAGAGGAGGAACGACATGTATCAGCGGACAGTCGTGGTCGGCCATCTGGGCCGCGATCCGGAGATGCGTTATACGCAGGACGGCACTCCTGTTACGTCCTTCAGCATAGCGACGTCGCGCCGTTGGACCGACCGCGAGGGGGGCCAGCGAGAGGAGACAACCTGGTTCCGGGTGTCGGCCTGGGGCCGGCAGGCTGAGACCTGCAACCAGTATCTGGCCAAGGGCCGGCTGGTACTGGTGGAAGGCACGATCTCGGCCTCTGCCTGGAAGGGCCGCGATGGGGAGCCGAGAGCATCCCTAGAGTTGCGGGCGGACCGTGTCGTCTTCCTCGGCGGGCGCGGCGAGTCCACCTCGGAACCCGGGCCGGAGCCTGGTGGTGCCACGCTAGAGGACGAAATTCCTTTCTAGCAATTGGCTGTGGCCGTCTCAGATCAGCGTCAGCATGCCTCAGAAAGCCGGGCGAGGGCTTGCCCTTCGTCCGGCTTTTGCGTTCGAAGGTTTGACCGGCCTTGCCGGCTGCGCTAGAATAGGCAGGTTACCGACGGTTGATGCGTGAAGGCGCCGGGTCTGTAGAGCGCTATCAGTAGAGGGCGAGCCGGGATGAGGCAGGCACCCAAGTCATTGCGCGTTTTCTTCCTCACTGTGCTGGTTGTAGGCCAGAGCCTGTGCATGGGGTTTGGGCCACCCAGGTTGGCGGCTCACGATATCGACGATTCCCCGTTCTATCCGGAGCAGGTCCGAGAGCTGGCTAGAATGGTGCCGCCGGATTTGGAGGCGCATGCCGGCCTGTTGCTCGATCTGACTTCAGGCGCCGTGCTTCTGGCCAAGAATGAGGACCAGCGCCTGGCGCCTGCCAGCACGACCAAAATGATGACAGCTCTGGTGGCGCTGGAGCACGGAGACCTCGACGATCTGGTGACGGTGCAGGCGGCCGATCTCACGACCCCGTCCTATGCTGGGCTGGTTCCTGGGGAAACGTGGACGCTGGAGGAGATACTGCACGCGTTGCTCCTCTCGTCCGACAATGCCGCGGCGCTGGTGATAGCACGCCATATCGCGGGTTCGGTGGCGCAGTTTGTGGCGTTGATGAACGAGCAGGCAGCAGAGTGGGGGATGCTCAACACCCACTTTGTGAACCCGCATGGCTTTGATGATCCCCAGCACTACAGCTCGGCACGAGACTTGGCCGAGATCGCTCGCCATGGATTGGAGAACCCCGCGTTCGCACGCATTGTGGCCACGCAGCAGTACCAGGCAGGGCCGCGCACGCTGGTTAACTTGAACCAGCTCCTGGAGAGTTATGAGGGAGCGGAGGGAATCAAGACCGGAACAACGGACGAAGCAGGGCAGTGCTTGGTCGCTCTGGTGAGGCGCCCTGCCGGGCAGGTCCTGTCCGTCGTCTTGGGGAGTACCGACCGTTACCGAGATTCGCGCCTCTTGCTGGACTATTATTATCGCAGCTATATCACCGTACCGCTAGGCCTGGGCCCCCAGGGGCTCAACAGGGTGCACACGGTCATCGGCGAACAGAGTGTGCTCGTCCTGGAAGAGGATAGGCGCGTGCTGCTACCTCGCTGGCAATTGCCGTGGCTGCGTACGCGGCGGGTAGTGCCTGGCAGCGATGGCGACGGCGAGGTGCGCTTTACGGTGGGCCGGTCGCTGTTAGCCGAGATATCCGTTTCCCTGGTAACACCCTAACCACTCTGACGGAGGTTTGCGCGCTGGAAGAACGGCTGCAAAAAGTGCTCGCCCACGCGGGGGTAGCCTCTCGCCGCAAGGCAGAGGAGATGATCGCTGCCGGGCGTGTGATGGTGAACGGCGAACTCGTGACCGAGCTAGGGACCAAAGTGAACCCTCGACGGGATGTCATTCAGGTCGACGGGCGCGCTATCGGCAAGCCCGAGGCTCCTGTCTATCTGATCGTTAACAAGCCGGTCGGGGTGCTCTCCTCCGCGAGCGACGTGCGTGGGCGGACTACAGTCGTGGACCTCGTCAAGCACCGGGCGCGCCTCTACCCGGTTGGACGTCTGGACCTGGATAGCGAGGGGCTGATACTCCTGACGAACGATGGTGCGCTGGCCCTCCGGTTGGCCCATCCGCGCTACGAGCACGAGAAGGAATATCGCGTATTGGTGCAGGGGAGCCCGGATGCGGAGGCCCTGCAGCGCTTGAGGAGCGGCGTGGGCCTAGAGGGGGGATGGACGCGCCCGGCGAAGGTGCGAGTGGAAGAGATGGCGGGCGATGCGACCTGGCTGCGCATCGTTCTGCGTGAGGGCCGCAAGCGACAGATCAGGCGGATGGTCGAGGCCGTCGGCTATCGGGTGTTGCGCCTGATTCGGGTACGGATGGGCCCCCTGCAGTTGGGCGACTTGCGGCCGGGCGCCTATCGGCCTCTTACGCAGCAAGAGTTGCGGGCCATTCGCGGCATTCGGCAGGAGCAGGCGAAGGCGCCTGCGACGAGAGACCACGGCGTGCCGCGACGGGGGAGACCGGCGAGGCGCCCGGCACGGGGGCAGACCCGTGGCGCGCGCAGGGCCCAGCCGGCAGAGCGTAGGCGGAGACGAGGGTAGGAACGTTGCAGAAAGCATCCAGAATCGCGATTGACGGGCCGGCTGCATCAGGGAAAAGCACGATCGGCAAGCTGCTGGCCGACCGCCTGGGTTATCTCTACTTTGACACTGGCGTGATGTACCGGGCGGTTACGCTGGCCAGCCTTGGGCGAGGTATTCCGATCGCCGATGAGGCGGCCGTAACGCGTCTCGCGGAGGCGTTGCGCATCGATGTCATGCGCCCGACCGTGCCTGATGGGCGCCAGTATACGGTGCTCGTGGATGGCGTGGACGTTACCTGGGAGATACGCCGGCCGGAGGTTGATGCGAACGTATCGCCCGTCTCGGCCTACCCTGGGGTGCGCGCCGCGCTGACGGCGCAGCAGCGGCGGATTGGGGCGGCAGGACAGGTCGTGATGGTTGGGCGCGATATCGGCACGGTGGTTATGCCCGATGCCGACCTCAAGGTCTACCTGGACGCGACTGTCGAGGAGCGCGCCCGCCGAAGGTACTCGGAGATCGTGGCACGCGGCGAGGCGGCGGACTATGACGCTGTGCTGGCAGCCATGCGGCGACGCGACCGGATCGACAGCACTCGAACTGCAGCCCCTCTGCGCGCCGCAGCCGATGCCGTCGTTCTGGATACCACATGCTTGAGCATTGAGCAGGTCGTGCAGCGTATCGGCGATCTGCTTGATTGAGGAGAACCAGCCCCTTGATGCTTGGACAGCGTATCATCAATGCCATTCTGCGCCCGCTCATTGCCCTCATCTTCCCCTATGAGGTGGAGGGGCAGGACAACCTCCCGGCGACCGGGCCGGTCATTGTCATGCTCAACCACACCAACCTCGCGGATGTGGTTATGCCGGCGATGTTTCTGCCGCGCGACGTCGTGATGGTCTCCAAGATCGAGAATTTCACCGCTCCCTTGCTGGGCCTGTTTGTGCGGGCCTATGGCGCCATCCCTCTGCGCCGGGGCGAGGCCGACCTGAGCGCGATAAGACGCTCGGTTCAGGCGCTCAAAAACGGGCAGGTGCTGGGGATCGCGCCGGAGGGCACACGGAGTGGGCACGGCCAACTCCAACGTGGGCAGGATGGGCTGGCCCTTGTGGCTGCGCAGATCGATACACCGGTCGTGCCCTTTGTCGTCTATGGGCATGCGGACTTTTGGCGGAACCTGCTGCGCTTGCGACGAACACCCATTCACGTTCGTGTCGGTGAGCCGTTTCGCTTTGTACCGCGTGGACGGCCGCGGCGAGAGGAACTGCGGGCGATGACCGATGAGGCGATGTGTCGCATGGCGGCACTGCTGCCCCCCGAGAACCGTGGCGTGTATGCGGATTGCGACCAGGTCACATTCAGCTATACCGAGCCGTGGCGCTCACCGCCCGAGGTGACGCAGTGAATGGGGACGGCGGGCTGATCACCTCGGTGGCCTCGGGCGGGTTTGGCGAGCAGGTCGGCCTGCGGGCGGGCGACCGGCTACTGCGCATCAATGGGCATGCTCTCCGCGATGTCATCGATGTGCAGTTCTATGGGGCAGAGGAAGAGGTGACTCTGGATGTGGAACGCAGCAATACGCACCTCTGCCTCTACGGTTCTCCCGGCGATGTCGCCGGCTGGGGCGTCGAGTTTGCCGAGCCCCTCTTTGACGGCCTGCGTACCTGCCGCAATCGCTGTCCCTTTTGCTTCGTGACCGGCCTTCCGCGCGGTCTACGGCCCTCGCTCTACGTGCGTGACGATGACTACCGGCTCTCTTTCCTCTATGGCAACTTTGTCACCCTGACCAATCTGACAGAGAGCGATTGGCAGCGCCTGGCGGAACAGCGGCTCAGCCCTCTGCATGTCTCTGTGCAGGCCACGGAGCCGGATCTGCGGCGGCACCTGCTGGGCGGCAGGCCAGTCCCCGACATCCGGGAGCAGATTGAGTGCCTCGCTCGGATAGGTATCACGGTCGAGGCTCAGGTGGTTGTGTGCCCCGGCCTCAACGATGGAAGGGCGCTGGAGCAAACGCTCAGCGACCTGTGGGCGCTGCACGAGAACGTCGAATCCGTAGCTCTGGTGCCCGTGGGCATGACGCGTCACCATCCGGCACGCCTGCAGCCTGTAACCCCCGAACTGGCGAGGGCGATTCTGGCGCTGGCCGGCCGCTGGCGCCGGCTCGCATGCCGCGAGAGCGGCATGCACTGGGCCTACCCTTCGGATGAGATGTACTTGCTGGCGGGGCGCCCTGTGCCCTCAGCCAAGTCGTATGATGGGTTCCCTCAGTTAGCTAATGGTGTAGGGCTGCTACGGCGATTTCTTGACGACTGGAAGCGAACGGAGCGTAGGCTGGCTCGACACGCGCCCAGGCCTCAGGTTGCCGGCGCGACGCTCGTTTCTGGGAGCGCCTTCCTACCGCTGCTACAAGCGGTGGCGGGTGGCTTGAGCCACTATCTGAGAATACCATGCCGGGCTGAGGCGGTCGCCAACCGGCTGTTTGGCGATGACGTCTCGGTAGCCGGTTTGCTGGGTGGTGAGGATGTCGTATCCGCCCTCTCGCAGCGTGAACTCTTGGATGTGGTTGTGCTGCCGCGGAGCATGTTTGATGCTGCAGGTGAGCGGACACTGGACGAGTGGACACCGGACGGCATCGCCTCAGCGCTCGGGCGTCCGGTGGCGCTGGCTGAGATGCCGGCAGAGTTGGTGCGGATCCTGACGAGGTCCGATCGCGTGGCGGAGGGGAGGCCGGGCGGCTATCGACCGGTGCGCTGATTGCTGGAGCGGCAGGCGCCTTGGTGGCGCACAACCCGCTTGAGCAATCTGTGCTCCGACCGGTACGTGCGCGAGGATGCGCCCGGTGGCTTGACTATCGATGCGGAGGGATGAGAGACGCCGAGGCGTGCGGCAGCGGCACAGCATATGCTTGGGTATCGGTGGATGGGCCCAGCCATGCAACTGCCTATGGATTGAGAAGGGACGATCACGATGTAGGGAATTGCCGATAGGGGGAAGCAGCGCATGGGCTCGGCGCTTGTCGCCGAGTTGACGAGGCGGAGGTTCCCTGCTGTGAGGCAGGGCTAACCCGGGGCCTGACGGCCCCGGGGAAAATCGAGAGATCAGCGGATGCCTTCAGGGCCGGCCACGGCCCTTCTAACCCCTCCTGATGAGCCGGACGGCAAAACTGGCAGGTGACTGCCAGGACAAACCGCCGGTAGTGGCACCTGGATAGCCGGGCCGCATTGCCGGGCACAGCGTATGGCGCCGCAGCCCGGCGAAACAAGGAGGGGATACTATGTGTGGCATCGTAGGGTACGTTGGGCGCCGCGAGGCGGCTCCTCTCATCCTGGATGGCTTGCGCCGACTCGCATATCGGGGTTACGATTCGGCCGGCCTGGCGGTATTGGGGCCTGAGGGCCTGGGGCTGCGGCGTAGCGTCGGCAAGCTGGACAACCTCGCGCAGATCCTCGCTCAGAACCCCGCACGAGGGACTATCGGCATCGGCCATACGCGCTGGGCGACGCATGGCGGTGTTACCGAGGATAACGCTCACCCACATACGGACTGCTACGGTCGGATAGTCGTCATCCAGAACGGCATTGTCGAAAACTATTTGGACCTCAAGCAGTCTTTGATCTCCGAAGGGCACCACTTCCGCTCACAGACGGACACCGAGGTTATCGCCCATCTCATTGAGGCTCACCTGGAGGCGGGCCATGACCTCCCGGTGGCCGTGGGGCGGGCACTCAGAGCGCTGCGGGGAGCGAGCAGCGTGGCCGTTCTCTCCGCGCAGTCGCCGGATTGCATCGTGGCGGCACGCGTTGGTCATGCAGGCGGGGTGACGGTGGGGCTGGGCGATGGGGACTTCTTTGTCGCCTCAGATCTGCCGGCGATCCTGGATCACACTCAGCGTGTTGTTTATCTCGAGGACGGCGAGATGGCCGTGGTCGGTGCACCGGGTGCCTCCTTCTTCGACCTTGACGGTATGCCGCTGGAGAAGCGGGTTGAGACAGTCCCCTGGGACCCGGTGGCTGCAGTACGTGGTCGCTATCAGCACTTTATGCAGAAAGAGATCCATGAGCAGCCCCGCTCAGTAACCGACGCCTTTCGTGGCCGGGTCGATTTCGAGATCGCACAGGTCCGGCTAGAGGGCCTTTCTTTCTCACTGGAGCAACTGCAGGGGATTCGGCGCATCCACACTGTGGCCTGCGGCACAGCATGGCACGCCGGGCTCCTGGGCAAGTTTCTCATTGAGCAACTCACGCACATCCCGGTGGAGGTTGACTATGCCTCCGAGTTTCGCTATCGCGATCCGTTGCTCGATCCGAACGATCTTGTACTGGTGATTACGCAGTCGGGCGAGACGGTAGACACGCTGGCGGCGATGGAGGAGGCACGGCGGAAGAACGTGCCAACGCTGGCCATCGTCAACGCCGTAGGTAGCCAGGCAGCGCGTTTGGCCGATGGCGTGCTTTATCTCAACGCTGGGCCCGAGATCGGCGTAGCTTCGACCAAAGCCTTCACCTCTATGTTGGTGGCACAGTATCTCCTGGCCATTTACCTGGGGCAGGCTCGAGAGCTGCTTCCCGCATCGATGCGCAGCAAGCTGTTGCAGGACCTGGCTGCCCTGCCGAGTCTGCTGGGCGAGCCGCTGGCTGACGAGTCGATCTATCAGGAGATGGGCGAGCGCCTCAAAGGCTGCAAGGACTTGCTCTACCTGGGGCGAGGGATCAACTATCCCATTGCCTTGGAGGGGGCGCTGAAACTGAAAGAGATTTCGTACATCCATGCCGAGGGGTATCCGGCGGGCGAGATGAAACATGGGCCGATTGCGCTGATCGACGAAGAGATGCCGGTGGTCACTATCGTCGCGCGCGACTCGGTGCGCGACAAGATGCTGAGCAACATCGAGCAGGTCAAGGCCCGCGGGGGCACAGTAATCGCCGTCGCCGGAGCAGATGACGAGGAGGCGGCCGCCAAGGCCGATCACATCCTGCCCGTGCCCCATCTCTCGCCGCTGCTGAGCCCCGTCTTGAACGTGGTGCCGCTTCAATTGCTGGCCTACCACGTTGCCCTGCGGCGCGGCTGCGACGTGGATCAGCCCCGGAACCTAGCCAAGAGCGTGACTGTAGAGTAAGGTGCCACGGGTTGGGGGCAGGAAGCGGGTGCGCTCTCGCGCCGGCTGCTTAGCGGGGAGGCCGGCAGGGGATCTCCTCTGCCGGCCGAGGGTCCTCCCATTTGGGTTCGGTTCTATCTTGTGTTGGTAGGGGCTGATTTAACAATAAAGAGGGGGCGTGCTATCATCTAGTAAGTGTGTAATGCCTAGAAGTAGCAAGCCCCTTGAACATAATAAGTCAAGCTAAGAAGTTTGTCGAATCGCTCCATAGTCTGGCAAGCCGTACAGCTCGGGACTGGCGCCATTGTCCCTTGTGCGGCTCGACTCTCACCTGCAAGTATGGCTCCTACACTCGTCGCCCTTGGTTCTTTGAGGGGCGCCAAGTTGTTCGTGTGCAGCGCCATCGCTGCCACTCCTGCCGCCACACCTACTCTGAGAGCTCGGCTTGGCTGATTCCTCGCAGTTGGTATGCGCGGGAGGTGCATCGTGCTGCGATCGATCAATGGCAGCATGGTGGTTGCTCCCTACGACGTACGGCCGAGTGGCTGCGTTCGTGGTTGGGGCGACAAGAGCGTTGGCGGTTGTGGCGTCCCCTTGACGGGCCTTCATGGCGAGAGCGCTGTTATCTGGCCGCGAGCACGGTTCATCGTTGGCTAGACAGTGCGGGCCAGCGCGCCGAGGCGACAGTACCGGAGCAGTTGAAGCAAGTGCCAATCTCTCGGCAGATGGGCACAGATGGTCTATGGGTACGCCTGCACGACGGAGGGCGACGCGTCGTGTTGGCGTTGATGGACTCTGTGAGTGGTGTCGTCTGGCCGCCGGTGGTGGTGGAGAGCGAGGACCAGGAGGCCGCTTGGGATCATCTGTTCACGCGGGCCAAGCGAGCTGGGCTGAACCTAGCCGCTGTGCGAGGCTTGACCAGTGATGGCAGTTCGGCGCTCTTGGGCTACGTGAAGGGGGCCTTGTCGTGGATCAACCAACAACGTTGTGTCTGGCATCTGTGGCGTGGCCTAGCCGAGTTGTTCCGCAAGACGGCCAGGGAGGCGATCCCCGGGGAAGGGAGCGCCGTGCGGGTCCAACGGCAGACGCTACGCCGTGAGTTGGCGCGATGCGTACGGGCCGTGTTCGATGCGCCGAGCTATGCCAAAGCGGAGGAATCGCTAGCCAAGCTGGAGGCTCATGCGCAGGGGCAGCGACTGGCACGGGCGGTGAAGGCGAACCTGGATGCTGCGCTGGTACATCGGCAAGACTACAACCAAGGCTTGGGGCGCACGGGCCCCGAATGGCTGTGGCGGGATTTCCGTTTGCGGCTCAGCCGAGGGCGCAACCATGGATCAGAACAGCGCTATGAGCGGGCGGCACTGGTCTGGGCAATCTATCGCAACTATACGCCCGCGCAGTGGAGGTCAGAGCGCAAGCGTCACTATCGCCGGCCGGGCCAGAGCCCCCTGGCCAAGGCCGGAGTACCGCCGGGAGAACTGAGCTACCTGGACGCTCTGGGCGTGTAGACGCCGAGGGCAGGTGCGTGTTGCCCAGACAGTGGGCAGCGCAGACGGACAGCGCCAAACAAGGCCCATGCCTTCACCAACAGAGACACCAAATCCACCAACACAAGGCGCAACCG
>DAOUGZ010000106.1:0-14026 GCA_034428955.1 Anaerolineae bacterium
ACTATCGGACATGATCGCCATCGGGAGGTTATCCCAGAGCGAAATGTTCGAGATGGTAGCGTCGCTGTTGTTCGTCAGCCAGATCGTATAGGTGATCGTATCGCCCAGGTAAGGGTTGGCGTCGCTTACGGTCTTGACGATCTGCAGCGGGTCGGCGGCCGTCGAGGCCCGTCCGGCTTTCAGAAGCTCAGACACCCAGGCCGGTCGAGAAGAGCTGCCTGGCGTAGCGGTAGCCGTCTGCGGCACGGATCGGTCGGTCGGCTCTACAGGGGCCGCCATACCGGTGCCGACCCCAATGGTCAGGATCAGGATCGCGCTCGCCAGCACAACAACACCCAGTGTGCCCAGGAACGGTGCCAGGGTATGGAACACCCTGGCCCACCTCCCGCAAGAAGCCCCATCTGTGACTGCCCTCATCGCTGTCCTCCTCGTGCACGGCCCGCCGGAGACGGGCGGTCGTTTTCTCGGGCCGGCGGTCAATCCGTGCATGGCGAGCTGTACCAGGTGTTGCTGGGTGACGTTTCATGGGCTTCCTGCGTGGGGTCGACATTGGCGTAGAGGGCCACGACATAGTAGCCCAGGCCACAGTTACCTGCCTCTTCATCGGTCCAACTAGGCTTGAACTCTTCGATAGTCGCTACGCGCGCGAACACCTGCTCCCCCCGACTATAGTCGATGCGATAGACCCTAAAGCCGAGGACATAGTCCCGCCAGCGGGAATCAAAGCCCCAGGAGAGTTTGACCTTGCCGCTATCGATGCTACCCTTGACCTCCGTGGGGGGCGGCGGGGCATCAGGCACGGCGCAAAGGTGCCTGACGGTGCTGCCGCCGGCGAGGCGCCCACTCGTGACGTCCAAAGTAAAGGTGCAGGGTATCTGGGACTGGGGCACTTCCAGGCTCCCCCTCTTGAGGTCGCCCGTGCCTTCCTCCTCGCGCACCAGGGTTGCCCCGCGTCGGATGGTGAGTTTGTCACCGGGGTACAGACCACTCACCTCCCAGGATAGCAGGACCGTATCCCCTCGGTTCACACCGTAGGCCGTTCCAATGCAGTTTGTGTCTGATTGCTGCGGCGCTATGCCGCGCTGGGTCTCTATCTCAAACTTGATCACGTTCGGCACCGGCAATGGCGTCGGCGAGGGAGTCGACGTGGGCGTCGGCGTCAGCGTGGGCGTCGGCGTCAGGGTGGGTGTCGGCGTCAGGGTGGGTGTCGGCGTCGGCGAGGGCGTCGTGGTTGGCGTCGGCGTCGCCGCCAGAACGTTCACCTGAACCGTCCGGCTGTCCGTCAGGTCGCCGTTCTGGGCCGTCAGCACGAACATATAGTTCTTGGCGGCGCTGGGGCTAAAGGCCATCTCCCCTTCGCCGGCCACCTGATGGTCGGGGATGTCGGTACCCTTGATGGTTATCTCGGTCGCGTCGCCCCCGACACGCCAAGTCAGCGTGATCGTTGTTGAACTCTCTAGGACAACCGTCTCTTGCGAGGCGGTAAAGTAGGTAATCTCGGGCGCCCGTGGCGTGGGTGTGGGCGTCGGCGGCGGGGTGACGCCGACACTGGCCAACCGCGTCGCCACCATGGTCCCATTGCCGACCAACAAGGAGTAGGTGTAGGAACCGGTCGAGTCCGGTTTGTGCCTGGCCTTGCCCTCACCGGGGGCAACCGTGCCGGCCGGCGAATCGATGGCCACCGTGCTCGCCCCAGTCACGACCCAACTGAGGTCCACGCTCTCCCCCAAGATGATCTCCGCGGGCTCGACAGCAAAGTCCTGGAAGACCGGCGGCGGCAGCGGTGTCGGCGTAGGAGTCAGCACAGCGACGATGGAACTCGAAGTCGTGCGAAAACGGCCACTTAGCCGCGCCAGCCAGTCGCCGAGCCAGCGCGGGCTCAGGCGCGAGAGCAGATTGCTGGCCTCCAGTTGATAGGTCGCCTCGCCGGGCACTGCGGGGGTGATGACGAGAATGCCGGCCGGCTGAGCCATCTGGGTGAAGGGAGGCTCGGCAGTACTCCGGCGGATACTGGCCTGAGAGAGCGCCGAGACCTGCCATTTTAGGGTCAGCGGTTGGCCGAGCACGGCCGTTGTCGGTTCCACAATGAAGGAGCCCGCCTGGGGCCAGAGAGCAAAGGTGGCCAACGCCACAAAGCCCAGCACAAGAACGGCCAGCAGCCAGGGACCGATGAGCGGCCTCACCTGCAACTGGCCGGCCAGCGAGCGGCCGGCCTCCCTCTCACCGGCGGGAGAGACGGTGAGGGTAAAGTCGTGCGTGCGGCCGCGCAGGGCAACCAGCGGCCGCCTCTTGGGCGTGATAAGCGCATGGACGGTTGCAATGCCGTCGCTGTTGTCCTGGCCGCTGCGCGGCGCAATCTCCACCAGCGCCTGGTTCACCAACCTGGCGTCCTCTTCGGCCACCTGGAACTCGAAGCGACAGGCCCGCTCGTCGTCCCCCGCCTCCAGCAGGTACCTGGCTTCGCTGTTGCCGTCGTTGTGGATCTCGAGCGCCGCCCGACCTGCCTCCCGGCCCCAGGGCAGGACCTGACGTCTGGGCGTCAACTCACCGATGGTGAAAGCATAGTAGGGGTTGATGGTAAGCGTGGCCCCCAGACGGCTCTCGTGTCCGGGATAGGTGGGAGAGGTCACTATGATGGTGAACGGATGCGTCCCTGCGCGGCTGGTCGGCAGGCGGGGTGCCGTAATGGCGACCGTGACCGTGGCTTGCCCGCCCTCGTTCAGGTTGACCTCGGCCGGGTAAATCTGCACCCAATCCGGGTCAATGCCCACGATCGCCGTCCTGAACCCGGCAACCAGCGTTCCGCCGTTGGCAATCGACACCTCAAAGGCCACCGTCTCCTGCACGTTCGCTGTCCACTCGCGCTTGGCAACGGCCGTGACGATCAGTTCATCCTGCTGATCCGGCGGCATGACCTGCAACGCGGCCAGGGCTTGTGGCGGAGGGCCGTCCACAATCGGCTCCCCCTCCAGCAAGATAAAGGTGTACTCGCCCAACTGCAGGGCATCACCGGCTTGCATCTCCACCGGCACGTTGGCCGAGAGGCGCTGCCCTTGCAGCATACCCCCAGCTTCGGCACTCAGGAGCACTATGCGGAAAGTGCCCTTGTCATGCTCCAGCTGGGCATGGTGCAGGGCCACGCCCGGGCCGCTGAGCAAGATATCACTCTCGGGATGCTGCCCAATGCGGATAACCTCCCTGGCCGGGTCGAGGTCATGAAACTCGACACTGCCGTCGGGAAGGATCACTTCAAGTTGGCAGCGAGCCGGCTGCACGCGTGAACTCATTCGCTCGCTCTCCTACAAACCACCCAGGCTATCCTCCCTGCCTGAGCCCATAGGCCAGGCCCAGCGCAAGGGCGAGGATGAGCAGGACTATGAAAGCCAACAGGAGGAGGCGAGTCCACGCTACGCCTTCGACCTGAACGGCCTTGTTGACAGTGACACCCGATGCTTCGACCTGGCTGCCGGCCGGCGCCAGCAGGCGCGAGATAACCCGAACCGTGTATTGCCCCCCCCGGCTCCGCAGGCGTTTGAGGCGCAGCTCCAGCACCAGGCGTTCACCCGGCTCGATAAAGGGCGTCTGGCAAGATGGCGAGGGCACCGCGCGACCCATATGAAACCGCCGCCGGGCCGGCGCCGGCTTGGCAGCCGGGGCCCGATAGGCAGGCTGCAGCGAGCGCGGCAAGAGCGACTTGAGCGACCGGGCCGTGCTGGAGGGCGTGTTCAGCACGCGCTCCGCACGCATCTGATTGCTGCGCAGAGCTTCGCTTGCACGCAGCAGCCACGGGCCGGCGGGCGCCGGGAGCAAAGAGCCCAACGAGGCCAGTGTCCCGGCTATGGCGGTGGCGAACCGTCCGGTAGCCTGAGCCTTGGCGGCGGTAGAGGCCAGGGCATCGCGTGCGCCCGCCGGCTCCGGCCGCTCCTCGTCGGCATCGTCGGGCGTCAGCGGCGCACGATCATCCGCGGCCGGCAACGGCTCGCCCTGCAGCAACCAGGTATACCCAAGCGCGCCATCTTCATCCTCGGCCAGCAGTTCGTAGCGGCTGCGTATGTTGCCGGCGTTGTAGAGTTCGATGAGCAACGTCTGCTTGGCATCAGGGTCGGCCTCCAGGAAGCGCAGTTCCTGCGCGAAAAAGGGCGCAACCTGCAGAACCCTGGAAACCTCGGCTTTCTGGCCGGGATAAGCCTGGGGCGCCGTCGCCGAAATGCGAATTGAGTGCGCGCCGGCCACAGGCGATGGCTTGCCGGAATGAGCAAGGCGCAGGAACACTTCCTTCTCGGCATTGGGGAAGAGGATGGGGCCAGGCCCCATCTCATAGTAGCCGGGATCCAGCCCGTCCAGGGCCAGCTTGATCTGCACGGCAGGCTCGTCTCCCTGATTGCGTACGACGATTCTCCCGATGAGGAGCCTGCCGACCTCCAGTTTCGTGCTTTCCAGGTGCAGGTCCAGACCAATGTCCGTAGCCACCACCGGCGCAGCCTCCGGCTCCTCCACCACCACTGTCGGAGCCGTCTCTGCAGCCGCTGCGGCGGGCAGGGGCTCGCCTGTGGCGAGCAAGGGCTCGTCGGCAGCAGGCAAAGGCTCGACTGCGGTCGGAAGTGGAGGCACCTCGATGCTGACATCATCCAGGTGAAAGATGAGCGTGAAATCGCCCAACTGGAAGCGCGTGTCATCCCCCACCGCAACCGCAGCCCAAGGGCGCAGGACTGGGGCCTGAACGGCCGGCGAGCGCGGGTCCAGCGCGATGTCGGTGCGGCTGAGATTGATGAGGCGCAACAAACCTGCGCTGCCCGGCGCCGCGAGATAGAGGATCTGCAGATGCCGGGCGGTCACACCTGCGCCGTGCTGAGGATCAAGGACGATGTCGTTGTCCGAGGCACTACCGACGTAGATCAGGCTCTTGGACAGGGCGAATTCCTTGCGCCAGCCGCCTTTGTCGATGACCTCCAGACTGCCAAAGGCAGCCATCTGTGCTAACTCCTTCGCTTCCAATGCCAACCGAGGACAGAACTGCTTTGAAAATACCGCCCTGTGGAGATTGCTTCGTCGGCGAATGCGACTCGCTCCACGCGGCGCCATGTGTTCATCAAATCTCTGCGGCGCAGTAGGCTACGCGGGCAGGACGACAAACTCGTCCACGCAGCGAACTGCGCGCGCCGAGGGGATGGACGGCCAGCCGTAGACCCCGAGAGCCCGATTTCCAGCCGGGTGGATAGAGACTGTCTACACGCCTGGCGCAGGCCGGCGCGCCAGGGCGTAGGCAATCAGGTTCTCTCCCCACTCCACAGCGGCGCGAATCTCCTCCCGCGAAGGGGGCATTTGGCGTCGCAGTCCCCGCCACAAGCAGCCATAGTCGAAGGTACTGTAGATGACCCTGTCATTCGCCAGCAACTGAGGCGTGCCCTCCGTCTCAAAGCCCACCGGCGGAGCGGCAAAGAGCGACGGCGTCTGCAGCAGGGGGTGGTCGGCGGGCAGCGGCTCGAGCTGCACGCCGAGCGAGCCCAAGAGATCGGCCAGCGCTGCATCGGATGCGGCTGCGGCGTCGACGTCCTGCCGGCAACTCTCGATGAACAGAGTACCCCCTCCCTGGATGTAACTGTACAGGGTATTCATCTCCTCGGCACCGAGCTCGAACTTGCCCTGCCCCACCATATAGACCATGGTGTAGGGAGCGAGGTCCGTCGTGAGAAGGACCCCTTCATCGACCCAGACCCGCCGCCCGGCCTGGCGCAGAGCGCGGGCCAGGTTGCACGCGCCCTGGGCGTGAGGCGTCTCCTGCGCCGCCCCCACATGGACCACAGCCACGCTGGCTGCCTCTGCGGGCACTGCGCCAATCTCGCGCCGGTAGCGCAGGTCGATCTCGTTCGCGCCCGGCCGCTGCGGTTGGGGCGCATCCGCGATAGGGGCCGCGGCGTCCCATCGCCGGATGCGCGCCAACTCGACCACCCCCGCGCTCTCGGGGGTGACCGGCTTGGCCTCGACAGCAAAGGCGCTATGGACGTAGGTAATGCCCGCCTCCGAATCGGCATCGGGCAGGGGGCGACCCTCGCCATAGCTCAAAAGGAGTTGGAGATAGCCCTCAGCCTGCTCCAGGTCATAGCGCACCGGCTCGGAGAGGACGATGATCTGCCCCGCAGCGTCGCGTGCAATGCCCGGCTGGACGTACACAGAGGAATCGGGTGGGTCGCTGGCCAACACCTGCAGCCCAGCCAGTATCCCCGGGCCGTGATCGAACAGGGCCTGAAGCTGCTGGGATGTCCGGTGATAGTCGTGAGCATCCGCCCAGACGCGGGCCGTAACAGCCATGCCGTCATAGGGGCTGACCCTCTTGGTGGGATAGCGGCGGATCAAATCTTTGTTGGCCACTATACGTCGTCCTTTCCGGGCACTGAAAGCTCCTGCGCGCGGTCGTATTCAACCTGCAGTTCATATTCGGTATGGACCGGCTTTTCGGCCTCGATGATGGAACGGGCGATGCGCACACGCTCCGGCTCTTCCTCCTGCGACAGGCTCTGCGGCAGGTGCATGATGACCGTGAAACGGTGCGGCGAACCGCCTTTGCCCAGGACGGCATGCGGCCCCAGGGTAGCGCCGGAGCCCAAGCGCAAGCCGTCGCCAAAATGCTCAACGATGTCAACCTCTTCGCCCAAGAGGCGCAGATACTCCAACAGCCCACGCCGGGTGCCCCGACGGCGATAGAGCGTCACCGCAGACCGGATCAGCTCTCGGCGCCGCGCCTCCGGCCAGCGTTCGTCGAGGACGAGGCCCAACCACGAACCGAGCCAGGGCAAGAACTCGGCCGGGGCCATCTGCGGGTCAAAGTAGAGCGGCAGATGGGCGATGCGGCTCTCGATAGGCTGCAACATACTCTCAAAGAGCATGAGAAAGCGCCCCATGAGTTCGTCTTGCTCGTAGAGGGCGGGCAGGTAGCGCAGATACCGCCCCTTGGCGGAGACGGCAATGCTCACCGTCTCACTGGCCTCAATCTCCGCGCTCAGACCGTCCCCCGCAGCCGGCCTTACCTGAACGGTATCGCTGGCATGGGCATCGGCGTAGCGGGCTGCAGAAGCTGGGCTCAGGCCGGCCGCGGTGACCGTAGCCGTGCTACGGAGAGAGACGTCCTGCGCTACGGGGCGCACGGTGGCCATCACCTGGTACTCGTAGGCGCTCACGCCGGCCTTGCACTCGGCCGTCCAGGTCAGGTAGGTCCGCCTGCCGTCGCCGCTCACTTGGGGCACACTCCCATCCGGCGCACGTGTGTCGCCGAGCGCCAACCCCTCCGGCAGCACAATCTGCAGCCTAAAACCGGGCAAGGGACCTTTGACCTCGACACGCGTAAAGAGCGTGACGTCTTCCCCAGGATAGCGCCGGTACGCGCCGGCCACATGTGAGATGCCCAGGCGCGGGCCCGCCGCCTCGGGAGTGGCCGCGAGCGCTGCACTATGAATCGCGTCTGCCCCGGCATAGTCGGTCACAGGCTGACTACCTCCACCGTAGACTCGAGCAGACAGAGCAGCGTGTCTGCGGGGACCTCGATGGCCTGCCGGCTGCCGGCGGCGTCCTGCTCGCCCGAGGCAGGCGTCGCTGCGGGCGACTTGGCGCCGGGCAGCAGCGGCTGCTGGCCGAACTGCACATCGAGCACATGCTTGACGCCCGGCACTTTTTGGAGGAGCGCAAAGACCTCAGCCACATAGAGGTCGCGGCCAAAAGGCCAGCCCTCCCAACCCGGCGGCAGAACCGCAGACAGGCGCTCATCTTGCACCGGCAGGGCCAGAGGGCTGATGAAGAGCCTCAGAGCTTCGGCCACCCGCGCCCTGACCTCCTCGGCCGCATGGTATTCGGACCGCGCCACGCGCGCCTGGACGGTAACGCCGATGTAGCGAGGCTCGAGGACACTGAGCGGCACGGTGAGCAGTCGATATCCGTCGAGATGAGTGCGCACAGTCGCCCGCAGATGCTCATCCAGGGCCAGGGCCGAAAGGTCTCCGGCGGCCAGGGCGTCGGCTACCGCCGGGACGACCAGCAGCTCCACCTGCCCAGCACGGGCGACGCCCTCCTCTGTGGGCGCCGTCCCCTGCGTGACCCGGCACTTGGCCCGGGCCACCTGGCGGCTCGCCTGCCGGCACAGCACCTCATAGTCCTCAGCCGTGACGGCGCGCTGCTGGGCGCGAACCTCGCGCTGGGCACGCACCTTGGCCTCGTCGAGGCTCTCTTGGTTCTGGCCACCGGAGGCCGGGCACAGGTTAGTGACCCGGTCTATGTAGGGGATGGCCGACCGGAGCACCTGCAGCTTGCCCTGTGGCACGTTGCCCTGGATGCCGCCGCCATAGCGGTAGCAGGCCATGCGGATGGCCCTGCCCGCCTCCGGCACTCGCCCATACTGACGCATCGTGCCGTCAGGCTGGTAGATGCAAGGACCGAAGGAAATCTGGCCGGTGGTCTCATCGAGGGTAAAGTGCCGGTCGTAGCGCGAAGACAGGGCAAAGTCTTCCACCCGCTGCCAGGGGATAAAAACAATCTCGCCGTCTCGCTCTTCCTCGACCTCGACCGTCTCGTCGGGGCGCGGCGTGAGCACGGGCCCGTGCAGGAGGTGGAACGTCTGGCCGGGCTCGCCGTTGCTGCGCCCCAGCACCTCCGAGGGCACGACCTGCGCATGCACGGCAGGGGTCGCGCCACCCAAGACGTGAGCAGCAATGCCGCGAACCCGCGGTGACTGTGAGTACATGCCCTGCGACTCGCGCCGCTGCTCCAGGCGGCAACGCACCCAGAAAGCGGTATGGCCATGCACCTGCGCAGGTTCCATGGAGAGCGGTAGGTAGAGAACCAGGCTTCCCTCGGCGTTGTTCAGGCCGCCTGTGGTGTCTCGCTCGCCGTAGCGAGTTCCCAGTTGCACTTCCTCCCAGCGCCCGTCGCCGAGCGAGCACTCCCAGACCCAAGGGGGATCCTCGCGGCGTACACCCGGCGCCTCCGTCTGCTGGCAGGTGAAGGAAAGGCGCAGGATGTAGCCGCGGATATCGTGTGCCGGGTCAAAGCCCAGGTAGAATGTGTCGCCCTCCTGCGGGTGCTCACGGTCAAAGGCGTGGAAATCCTCCACGCCAAGCCGGCCCAGGTAGTTGCGGTTGACGTCGGGGCCTCGCCGCAACTGCACCAGGCTGGGCGGAGCCAGCACCAACTCTTGTTCGGTCGTAAAGACGATCTCCGCCTCCTCGGGCGTAGGCCAGGTCGCCACTTCGGTGCCCTGAGGCACGGCCGTGCGCGTCTCATCATCGGGGCCGAGGGGGAAGGGCGCCGAGAGCCAGAAGGTCAGCACGGTGCGGGCACTGGTCGCCGGCTGGAGCTGGATGCCCAGGAACTCGAGAAACTGAACATAGTTCCTCTCCGGCACACGGTTGAGACGATAGACGAGCATCTCGGTCATCCAGGCGAAAAGCTCGATCAGGGTGATCCCCGGATCACTGACGTTATACTCTGTCCATTCCGGGCAGTAGCGGACGATGCGCTGGCGAGCTTGGTCCACCAGGTCCCGCTGGAATCGCAGATCGTCAAGGTTCGGCATCGGTAACGGCATGCTCAACGCTCTCCTCAAGCCTTGCGGATCTCAGGGATTTGGGCAACCCTGCAGGGTCTACAGAAGGGCTTCCTCCTCCCTCACAAAGAAGGGATGCACAATGCTCCGCTCGTCGTGCGTGTCTTTGATGCGATACCTAATCGAGACCAGCAACGCCCCATCCTGGCCCGGGTGCGTATCGACGCTCACCTCCAAGACGTCGATGCGCGGCTCCCAGCGCTCGAGGGCCTGCTGCACATAGAGGGTCACCAAGCCCTCGGTTGCCGCATCGTAGGAGCCAAAGATCAGATCGTGGATATGACAGCCAAACTCGGGCCGCATGACCCGTTCGCCGGGGGCTGTCTCCAAGATGATGTGGATGGCCTGCTCGATATCGCGTTCGCCCCTGGCCAGCGCGATGCCGCCTCTTGGGTCAATCTGCAGGGGCCAGGCCAGCCCCTGGCCCAGGAAGCCCCGGTGCCGCACGCTATCTTGCATGGTTCATCCCCTCACATGCCGCGCACGCGCGTCTGCCCGGCAAAGCTGACCGGCAGCAGCGGCGCAGGCGGCGCGGGCGGGGTCGTGACGCAGGGGCCGGTCATACTGGTTTGGCAGAGCAGGGGTTGCCCCATGGATTTGACGCGCAACGTCATCGTAGGCGGCAGAAAAGTCGCCGACAGGCAGGGCGCTGGGCCCGGTCTGGGCGGTGGGAGGGTCATGGGGCAACCCGCAATCACAAAGGGTGGTGCCGACATCGGAACCGGCACGCCCATGATCTTGACGCGCGGATTGGGGGCTGTCGGCTTGGCCTGCCCACCGTGGACGCAGGTGACGACACAATTCATGTTCAACAGGTAGCCGGGCATTACATCACCTCCAGAGCGCCATTGTTGATGTTCACAGTGGGGCCGTTCATGGCGATCTGCGCCGCCGCGTTCTTGATGGTGACCCCCGCATTCGCCTGCATATTGGCATTGACCTGCGCCTTGACAGCGAAATTCCTGCACTCGATAGATAGATCATCGTTACTCTTGAGCGTTATCTTGCCCATGGACTGGATGGTGGTCGCTCCCTTGGCGTCGCTGCTCAGGTCCTTACCGACGTTGATGGTAATCGAGTTGCTCTTGGAGTCGATCTCGATCTTGTTCTTGCCGGTCTTGTCTATGATGGCGATCTTTTCGGCCCCCGAGGTGTCATCCAAGACGATCTGATGGCCGGCGCGGGTCTGCAGGATGCGCTGGTTGACCTGGCCGTCTTTACTGACGGCGCTGTTGCCTTTGGGCGGCTTGTCTTTCGAGTTCCAAAGCGCGCCGATCACATAGGGATGGTTCACATCGCCTTGCTCGAAGGCGATCAACACCTCGTCGTTCACCTCAGGCAAGCAGAGCAGGCCCCGCGACGGGCCAGCCATGGGGGTAGCGACGCGCAGCCAGTCGCTCTCAATATCGCCCAGCCAGGCATACTTGACCTTCACCCGGCCCAGGTTCTCGGGGTCATTGAGGTTGGTCACCAGGCCGGTCACCACGCCTCGCACCAGACCCTGGGCCTGCTCGGGGCGCCCTCCGCTATCGAGGAGCTGGCTGACGGTCTGCGGCCGGCGGCCGGAGACGGCAAAGGTGGTCCGATAGCCCTCCTCGTTGTAGACGTGGGTGGCCGAGGTGACAAAGTACTTGCCGCTAAAGCGCCGGCCGATGTTCCGGATGGTGACCTCGTAGCCCGCCTGCACCTTGGGGTTACCCACACACACTCCCTCGGCGTCCACAAACTCGCGGCCGATGTCGTCGCTCAGGCCCGCAGCCAGCGCCTTGGCCTCGTCCGGAGTAGAGACGGGGCGGTCAGTGATGATGGTCTCAGCGGAACCAAAGGCCGCTTTGGCCTCTTCCCCTCCCGTCCTGGCCATCCCCCCCTGCTTCAGCCCACTGTTCGGGTTGACCGTGCTGACGATGACCTGCTTGGCTTTGGCATCCCAGCTCTTGACAGTGACCTTGTCCGCCTGATGAGCGGCCGACCAGCAGGGCTGGAAGCTCATGAGTTCATTGCCAAAGGCCAGGGTTGGGCCACTCCCCCGGCTGGAATCTCCCTGGCGAAAGCAGAGTTTGCCACCGGCCATGTAGACCTGGAAGCCGATGCGCTCGGCGCGAGACTGCAGAAACTCCATGTTGGTCTGGTTGTTCTGCAACACAAAGTCATACTGCACCGAGGTGTTGTCGACATCCGCGGCCAACCCTGCCTGCTGGGCAATGGACCTGACGATCTGAGCGTCGCTCTGCTTCAGGAAGGTACGGGTCTTCCTGCCCCGGTGCAGCCGGTGCGACTTGTCGTATCCCCGCACCAGAAGGGTGGTCTTCCCCTGGGCAGAGAAATCCGGCTGCAAGGCCGTGATCTCACCCTCGATCACCGTGGCCGTGGCCCCTCCAGCCTCATCGGATTGGGTGAACTGGATCTCAACCTCCTTGCCGATGGCCAGGAGCGCGTCATCGACCCACTTCAGGGTGGGGTCCTGGAGCAGGATAGTAAACATGCTGGGCAGGTGCAGGGTTGTGTCGACCACGACCTCAATCAGGTCGTCCATAAGAGCCCGCGGCACAACCTGACCGCCAATCTTGATTATGGGTTGGGCTAGAGAGATCGTCGGCACTCTCTACGCTCCTTTGCCGTTAGGGCAGGGGAACCAACTGCAGGACCTGGCCCGGACGCAGGTCAAACGGGTCCGGCAACTGGTTGGCCTCGGCAATATGGCGCCAATAGGCGGCGTCGCCATACTCCTGGTAGGCAATCCAGTCCAGGCGGTCCCCTTCGCGGACTATCCAGGTCTTGCGCGGTTCGGTGTAAGAGGTCGGGTTCTGCCTCTTGATGTCCTCTCGGACCTGCGATAGGGTCACCGTCACATCGGCGCGCAGGGGCGTGCCGTCCGGCTTGAAGAGGGTAAACTTTTGACTGACCCTGGTAATCACCGCCCGGAAGGACATGAGCTTGCCCCATTGAAACTGGCAGCGAGCAGGTTCCCCTTTGCCGGTTTGCTGGTTCTTTTGCTGGGCATCCACCGCCGCGATTTCATGCAAGACTCTGTAGCTGTCGCGCACATCGGTGCCGGTATCGGTCGAGTCGAAGAGCAGGCTGATGGTCATCTGATCGGACTCACCACCGGCAAAGGACACCTTGGGCACGTCACTACCGATGACCGTTCTGTTGACCCACTTAAAACCCTCGCTCAGGGTGAGTTCTTTGGGATTGAACCTGCAGACCAGAGTCTTGCTGCTATCCAGGGAGCCATCCGGCCTGACCTTGGTGATTTGGGCCTTTTCGACCTTGTATGTGCCCTCCGGCATGTTGCCTCCTTTAGCGGCCCCAGCGGCCTGTGCGGCGCTCGCGCTCCACAACCAGCATGCGCTTGATCAGCGGCAGGACGTCGCGAGCCAGGCGCTCCAGGTTCGGGCCCCCCGTTTCATCCCCTGTGGGCTCCTGCTCAGCTTCCGCTGCGCCCGCCTCCTCCCGGTGAATGATGTGGGCCTCCGGCAGCGCATCAATCGCCCTCTGCACGACAGCGGTCTGCGGCGGCGCCTCTGCCGGTTCATCCCCGGCGCTTGCTCTCTCCAGCAACGGTGCAGGGTCATCGTCAGAAGTAGAAGTCGAGTCCGTTGCCGGTGAGCGCTGGATGACCGTGCCGGGCAAGGTCGCCGGCCGCACCAGCGGCAAGCTGCTCATAGCGAGATCCGGCACCGCCGCGAGCGACGGCACGTCCTCCACACCCGACTCAGGGCGGGCGACCTCCTCGCGAGCACGGCGTGCCAGTTCGCGGCCGTGGGGCACAATCAGCGTCTCATCCAGAGGGCGCACAGAGAGTTGCGGCTCCCCGCCAGGCTCCGGCGACTGCGGCGCAGCCGATGCGCTTCGCCTGCGCTGCACCAGGGGCATGTCCGGTCGCCCAAACGGCCCCTCTGCCTGGCCCGCCTCCGCTGTCGAAGCCTGGCCAGGGTCTGGGTACTCTAGCGACACATCCTCGGGAGTGCGCTGCACGAGCGAGCGCTGTAGATCCTCGTCCTCAAACAGGTTCTCATCCGGCGGCGGCTCCGATCCGCCGTCTCCCGAAAAATCTTCGGCTGGCGGCAGCTCTGACCCGTCATCCCCGAACGAATCTTCGGCCAGTGGCGGCTCCGACCCACCGTCTCCGAACGAATCTTCGGCCAGTGGCGGCTCCGACCCACCATCCCCGAACGAGTCGTCTACCGGCGGTGGCTCTGATCCGCCGTCCCCCGAAAAGTCCTCCGCCGGTGGTGGTTCCGATCCGCCGTCCCCGAACGAATCTTCGGCCAGTGGCGGCTCCGATCCGCCGTCTCCCAGCAGCTCCTCCAGCTCCTGGTCCTCGACCATGCGCTGCAGACGCGGCGGCTCCGATCCGCCGTCACTCAAATCCTCTGCCGGCGGCTCTGACCCGCCATCTCCGAACGAGTCCTCTACCGGTAGTGGCTCCGACCC
>DAOUGZ010000107.1:0-3425 GCA_034428955.1 Anaerolineae bacterium
GGCAAGGCCTGCGGTAAAGATGCAGGCAAGGCCTGCAGTAAAGATGCAGGCAAGGCCTGCGGTAAAGATGCAGGCAAGGCCTGCGGTAAAGATGCAGGCAAGGCCTGCGGTAAAGATGCAGGCAAGGCCTGCGGCTTTGCCGCGCTGCCGGGCGTGCGCTATGGCCGCAGCCTCTCCATCTACCTCCTGGAGATAGACCCGGAGGTGAGCCTGCCGGCAGCCCTGCCCTCGCTCCTGCGTAGCCTGGCCGCCTATGGGCAGCAGTTGCCCCTGCTCAAGCCTGACGTCGAGCCCCTGGCCGAGCTGGCCTTCGATTCGGTCGCCCACCACCCCCTGGCCGAGGCCCTGGGGCGCAGCCTGGCGCCCCACGTGGACCCGCCCTACGCCTGGTACGTGCGCGTGCCGGACCTGCCGGGCTTTCTCCGCCTGATCGCGCCCGCGCTCGAGCGGCGGCTGGCCGGCTCGGCGGCGGCCGGTTACAGCGGCGAGGTCAAGGTCACCTTCTATCGCAGCGGCCTGCGCCTGGCCTTTGCGGCGGGCCGCCTGACGGCCGTCGAGCCCTGGCGGGCACCGGCTTTCGGCTCGTCAGCGGGCGCCGGGTTCCCACCCCTCGTCTTCCTGCAACTCCTCTTTGGGCGGCGCAGCCTCGACGACCTGCGCTACGCCTTCCCCGACGTGTGGGCCAGGGGTGAAGCCGAACTGCTGCTCAAGGCCCTCTTCCCCGCCCGCCCGTCGCGCGTGTTGTCGCTGTAGAGCCGGATTGGGAGCGGCCAGGCTGGGGCCCGATAAGCAGCCGGCCCTCCACTTGGAGAATGATATGCGCAGACTGATTATCATCGCCGGGTGCGGCGGCGCCGGGAAAGAGACGACGGCGCGGCTGCTCTACGGCGCGCTAGCGCGCTGCGCCTGGGTCGACATGAAGACCCTGGTCCGCGTGCAGCCCTGGGAGTACGGACCCGAACTGATCGCCCTCGGCGTGCGCAACGCCGCGGCGCTGGCCAACCACTATCTGGACGCCGGCTTTTCCCCGGCCATCATCTCCGGTGGCTTGGCGGACCAGACGAGCCTGGACCTCTTCCTCCGCCTCATGGAGAGGCCGTACGACGCGGATTATGTCTGGCTGTACGCGGAGAAGGGCATCCGCGACCGGCGACGCCTGGGCCGGGCGCGCGATGACGCCGACAACCCCGAGTATCTGGACGCCGTCGACCGGGCCATCCCCGACCCGGGCGAACTGCGGGTGGCAGGCGGGCGCTATCACCGCGTCGATACCAGCCGGCTGGCGCCTGAGGAGGTCCTGCGGCGCGTGCTCGCGCTGCTGCCGGATGGCTGCGAGAGGTCCATGCAGGGGCGCGCCTGAGGGCGAAAACCCGGCAGGACGACGGCATATTGCGGTACTCTAGCGTACGGTGTGACGCAGTCGCTGCAGCCCCCGGTTCACCGCCTGCAGGTCGAACGCCTCGGGGTCGAAATCCTCGCCCACCCAGTCCAGGTACTCCTCGTGCTCCGGATTCTCGGGGTCCCGGATGGCCTGCAAAAAGTCATCATAGCCCCACACGCCGCCCACATCCTCCGGCGGGCCGGCGCGCTTGCCCTCTGTGACCCGCGGCACCTGGCCCTGCTCCTCGCCCGGCGACAGGACCCTTTCCAGCAGCACCTCGTGCTCCCAGTTATCCCCCATGTCATAGGTGTAGAGCATCGCGTCTCCCGGCGCGTGCAGGGCCTGCGCCAGCTTGACCTTGCGCTCGTCCCCAGTCTCCAGGTCCTCGCTCACTTCGGGCGGCGCATACTCTTCGCCGTCGACGTTGAACGCATGCAGGTGCGCATCCTGCCAGCCCATAGCCACCTGCAACACGTCGTGCAGGCGGGCGAGCGACATATCCGCAGGCACCAAGATGCGCCGCCAAATGGGCGGGTCCGAGTCCACCAGCGTAACCTTGAGTTGGTACACCGGAGCAGTTCCCCGGCTCCTGACCATCGTAGCACCTCCTGCCCTCGCCGTGTGATTGACGACACTCGTGCGGAGGCGCATCGTAGCACTATTCGCCCGAGAGAGCAAGCGCAACGGGCCCGGCGCCGGCCAAGGTAACAGCCAGGTTACAATTGGGTTCGTTTGGTAAAAACCGCTGCGGACAAATCAGCCTCCGCGCCCGCCAGCAGCGCGAACTATCCGGAACATACGTGCTATTATGGCCCAACCCGGGCCGGGAGTCAAGCGCCGGGGCGCAAGGCCAAGGAGTATGTCACCGAACTATCGGTAACCGGAGAGGGCATACTCCAGCTCAAAGCCGCGCGCTTGCGCAGTGTACGCACTTGTGTCATAATCTGCAGCAGACTCTGCGCCCGTTCTCGCCCATCATCGCCCCAACGCAAGGAGGCATCGTGGCCTACGCCCATTCCGCCAACTCTTTCGGAGCCCGGCAAAAGCCGGAGACTCATCCCCCACCCACCGGCTGCATCGCGACGGTAGTTGTCGAGGTTGTATTGTACGATGATTGCAGACTCGCCGGGAGGTAAACACGATGCAGCGCTCCATCCGCCTCGACTACCTGCAGCGCCTCTTCTACCGCAACCCGCAGGGCTACCGCTCCTCGGAGCTGGCGCGCCTCTGCGGCGTGAACCAGCGCACGATCAACCGCGACCTGGAGGACCTGGCGGCCGAGCCCTTTTATTTGCCCCTGGTCTGCGAGGAGGGCTGGCGCTGGCGGCTGATGGCCGGGCACCAGTTCACCCTGCCGCCGGTGCGCCTCTCTCTGCAGGAAGCCGCAGCCCTCTACCTGGCGGCGCGCCTGCTGGACCAGCTCTCCGACGAGCCCAACCCCTATGTGGGCCGGGCGCTGCTGGCGTTGGCCGAGGCCTTGCCGGCGGAGGTGGGCGCGCAGGTGCAGCGCGTCGCCTCGGCTCAACTCGGCGCAGCGGACCCCGCCTATGCCCGCGTCTTCGAAGTGGTCACCCTGGGCTGGGCGACGGGCCGCAAGGTGCGCATCCGCCACCGCTCCCTGCGCAGCCGGAACGAGCGCGAGTACACCCTCTGCCCCTACCTCATCGAGCCCTCATCCACAGGCTACGCGGCCTATGTCATCGGCCACGCCTCCTACTTTGACGCCGTGCGCACCTTCAAGCTGGAGCGCATCAGTGCGGCCGAGCTGCTCGACGAGACCTTTGAGGTGCCCGAAGACTTTTCCCCGGCGGACATCCTCTCGCGCGCCTGGGGCATCATGTACGGCGAGGAGACGGTGGAGGTGGTGTTGCGCTTCTCGCCGGCAGTGGCGCGGCGGGTGAAGGAGAGCCGCTGGCACGCCAGCCAGGAGATCGAGGACTGCGCCGACGGCGGCTGCATCTTGCGCGTGCGCGTGGCGCACACGCTGGAGATGAAGCCCTGGATACGCGGCTGGGGGCCGGAGTGCGAGGTGCTGGCGCCACAG
>DAOUGZ010000108.1:0-25823 GCA_034428955.1 Anaerolineae bacterium
GCGCCGGCACCTTTGGCGCCTGGACCCGCGAGCTCGCCCCCGGCATCCCCTGGCAATACAACCTCCTCGTCTACGACTTGGCTGCGGGCACCATCACTGTGGAAACGCGCAAACGCGAACGCGCCAACGGTGCCTGGATGGCTGACGCCCGCTGGGGCCGCCGAAGCCCCGAGCCCCGGTACGTCATCACCGTGCGGGAGGCGTGAAGCGGCGAGCGTACTGCGTACTGTGTAACCTCGCTCTGAGCAAGACTCGCCACAAGAGGCAATCTTGCGCAGTGCACATTACGTTCGGCGCCCCCCTACTGTACCAAAATCCATACCTCTCCCCTATGCCTGTACCTATGGACCTGACGCGTTTTCTGTGCTATCTTTTAAACAACAGATGGTAGAAAACGCGGATCATCCGCAGCCGGGCTCATGCTCATGACCCGAAAAGGCCCATGCCGGCGCGGCTGGCGGCCCCCGGCTTATGATAGGAGGCGGAGCATGAACGGAGGCTTTCGCATCGGTAGAGCCTTTGGCATCGACGTTCACATCGATTGGAGCTGGCTCTTTATCTTTTCCCTGATTACCTGGAACCTGGCTATGGCTCTCAGCCAGACGCATAGCGAATGGGCAATGGCCCTGCGCTGGGGCGTGGCCGTCCTGGCGTCGTTGCTCTTCTTTTTCTCTGTGTTGGCGCACGAGCTGGCGCACTCGCTGGTAGCCCGCGCGCAGGGCATCCCGGTGCACAGCATCACGCTTTTTCTTTTCGGTGGCGTGTCCAACATCCAGCGCGAGCCCGAATCGCCGCGCTCCGAGTTTCTGGTGGCCGTCGTCGGCCCGCTCACCAGCCTGGTGATCGGCGCGATCCTCCTCTGGGCCGGCGGGCTCGGCGCCTGGTCGCTCGCCGCCGCCACCCCTGCCCAGGTCATCGCCCGCCTGAGCCCGCTGACGCTGGTAATGCTCTGGCTGGGCTCCGTCAATGTGTCCCTGGGCCTTTTTAACCTGGTGCCGGGCTTTCCGCTCGACGGCGGGCGCGTGCTGCGCTCGATCCTCTGGGGGGCCAGCGGCAGCTTGCGCCGGGCCACGCGCTGGGCCTCTTATGTCGGGCAGGGCATCGCCTGGCTCTTTATCCTCAGCGGCATCGTCATGGCCCTTGGCGCGCGCGTCCCGTTCTTCGGCGGGGGCCTAAGCAGCGGGCTGTGGCTGGCCTTTATCGGCTGGTTCCTGAACAACGCCGCCGCGCAAAGCTACCGCCAGGTCGTCATCCGCGACGTATTGGCGGGCGTGCCCGTCTCGCGCCTCATGCGCCGGGACCCGCCCGTCTGCTCACCGGCCTGCACGGTCAGCGCCCTGGTGCACAATCACGTCATGGGCTCCGACGACCAGGCCTTCCCCGTCATGAATGGGCAGCGGCTGCTGGGCCTGGTGACGCTGGACGATGTGCGCCGCGTGCCGCGCGAACATTGGGATGATACGCGCGTCTCCGATATAATGACTCCGGCGGACCGTTTGATCGTCGTCAGGCCCAACGAGGAGGCCGCCGAGGCGCTGAGCAAGCTGGCCCAGTACAACGTCCGCCAGTTGCCGGTCATGGAGGGCGACGCGCTGCTCGGCCTCTTCCGCCGGCAAGATATCGTGCGCTGGCTGCAGTTCCAGTCTTCGCGGTGAGGCCCGAATAGCAGCGAAAGGGGAGGTCAGGGGCATGGTGCTGGAAAGGAAGGTCGCGGGGGTTCCTGTGCTGTGGTGGGTTGCCGGGGCTGTGGCCCTGCTGCTCGCCTTTGGACTGGTGGTGGAGAGCGTGGTCACCTGGCGCGGCATCGCCACGACTCGGGCGCGGGTGAGCACCCTGGAGGCAGCGCTGGAGGAGGCCCGGAGCGAAGCCTCTCGGTTGCAGAGCCGGCTCAGCACGGTCAGCACCGAGGGGGGCCGGGTGGAGGAGGATCTGCAGGGCCGGATCGACCAAGAGGTCGCTGCGCTGGAGGATGCGCTGGCCGGCCAGGCGGAGGAGGATGTCGCCCTGCAGAGGCAGGTGTTGCTGCTCAAGGCATCCGGCAAGGCGCTCAGGGCGCGCATCCACCTGAGCGAGCGGGATGCCGGCCTGGCCAAACGCGACCTGCGCGAGTGTGAGGATATCCTCACCCAGGCCATGGATCTGGCCGAGGGCGAGATTGAGGTCTCGCTCGAAGAGCTGCGGACCCTGATCGCGGAGGTCAGGGATAGCATCGAAGCGCAAACCTTTCCGGTAACCACTGTGGAAGTGCTGATCGAGCGCATCGAAGCGCTGGTGGAGCCGTGAGGACGCCCCCTCACCCCGGCTGCGGGCGGAGGGGACGGATAGGCGCATGGGCGTGCCTTCAGGCGGTGCCGGCGGTTCGGCACCGGGAGGGTTGAGGCTAGGGGAGTCATGATGAGCAAGTATCAATGGTGGGTAACGGGGTGCCTGGGCTGCCTCACGCTCGTTTTGCTGCTGGCGGTGGTGGCCATCCCGCTGGTGGTGGTGCCGCTGCAGGTGCAGAGCATTGTGCGCAGCGAGTTGCGGGCGCACGGCTCCGCGCCGGCCGCGGAGCGGGTACCGGCCCCTTTGCCCAGTTTGCCGCCCGGCGCCCAGGCCGCGCCGCCGGTGCAGCTCCAGCCCGGGGCGGGGCCGGACTCGCTGGCCACCCTCTATGGGCAGGTCAACCCGGGTGTGGTGAACATTCAGGTATACATCGCCCGCCGCGGCCAGGGCGCCGGCTCGGGGTTTATCCTCGATGAGCAGGGGCACATCATCACCAACAACCATGTGGTCGCTCAGGCCGATGCGCTAACGGTCGTCTTTTACGATGGCGCAGAGGCCGAGGCCACCATCGTCGGCACGGACCCCGATAGCGATCTGGCGGTGATCAGGGTCGATCATCTGCCCCCCGATACCCATGCCCTGCCTCTGGGCGATTCCGACGGGGTGGTCGTGGGCGAATCGGTCATCGCCATCGGCAATCCCTTTGGCCTGGGCAGCAGTATGACGGCTGGGATCGTCAGCGCCATCGGGCGCACCATCCCCTCTGGGGCGACGCCCTTTTCCATCCCACATGCCATCCAGACCGATGCGGCCATCAACCCCGGCAACTCGGGCGGGCCGCTGCTCAACCTCCGGGGCGAGGTCGTCGGCGTGAACGCCCAGATTGCCACCGGCGGCGCTCAGGCCAACGCGGGGGTAGGCTTTGCCATCCCCAGCAATATCGTGCGGCGGGTGGCGCCGGTGCTCATCGAGGAAGGGGCCTTCCGGTGGCCCTGGCTGGGCGTGACGGGTGGGGCCGTTTCCATGGCCCTCGCCCAGGCGAACGGGCTGGGCGAGCAGCAGGGCGCCTACATCCATGAGGTGGACCCGCGCGGGCCGGCCCTGACGGCGGGCCTGCAGGGCAGCACCGGCAGCAAACTCTGGAACGGCAGTCAAGTGCCCACCGGCGGCGACATCATCATCGCCGTAGACGGCCGGCCGGTGGTGGACTTTGACGGGTTGCTGGTCGAGGTAGCGGGCCACAACCCGGGCGACCGGGTCGAGCTGACCATTTTGCGCGATGGTCAGCGGCAAACGATCGGGGTAACCCTGGCAGCGCGGCCGGCGAGCACGCCGTAGTGCGAGCGCAGGAACCGGACGTAACCGATTCACACTTGTCAGGAGGAAGGGAAATGACGACTCTCGGAGAACGCATTCAGCAGGCCGATTGGAAGAAGGAAAAGCACGTGCCGGTCATCGAGTGCCCCAGCGCCGTCAAGGCGGGCGAGGCCTTTCCCGTCAAAATCTCCCTGGGCAGAGAAATCGCCCACCCGAACACGACCGAGCACCACATCCGCTGGATCGCCCTCTACTTTAAGCCGGCGGACGACAAGTTCACCTACGAAGTGGGCCGCTACGAATTCAATGCCCACGGCGAATCCGTCGCCGGCGCGAACCAGGGGCCGGTGTACACCCATCATGAGGTTGTGACCTGGCTCAAAGTGAACCAGCCCGGCACGCTGCACGCCCTCTCCCTGTGCAACATCCACGGCCTGTGGGAGAGCACGGCGGAGGTTGCCCTGAGCGAATAGAAGCGCCGGCAGCCTATCGGGGGATGCCGCAGTGCAGTGCTTGGACCATTCCAGGGGTCTGGCGGGTTGCCGGCTCGCCGGACCCCCTACCCCGGCCCAAGCACTGCGACAAGCTGCCGACGATGGAGGTTCATCGCCGCGCCGCAGCCTAGCCTACATGGAGGTGAGAAATGGCGCAGTTCATCAACCCGTTTGCCGGCAAGGTGCCGGAAGGCAAACTGACCAAAGCGGAGCTCATCCGCGCCATCCGCCAGAACCTGGCCGCCGAGCACGAGGCCGTCCATCTGTACATGGCCCACGCCGATGCCACCGACGACCCGCTGGCCAAAGAGGTTCTCATCGACATCGCCAATGAAGAGCGCGTGCACGCCGGCGAGTTCCAGCGCCTGCTGCAGATCCTCACCGGCGATGAGGATCAGTGGATGGCCGAGGGCGCCGCGGAGGTCGACGAGATGGCCGCGAACCTGAGCGCAGAGAGCGGCGCGGGCCAGGCCGGCGCGGAGGCGCCGACGATCGGCTCGCTGAAGGAGTAGGAGGACACACCATGGCCAACCGATACCTGGCACGTGATGATGCCCCCTTTGACGCCGAGGTCTGGCAGGCGCTCGACGAGGCGATGTTGGAGGCGGCTAAGGGCCAGTTGACCGGCCGCCGCCTGCTGCCGGTGGAAGGCCCCTTTGGGCTGGGCCTGAAGGCCGTGCCCCTGGCCGATGTGGAGACGGAGGCCGGCAGCGTGGCGCGCATCCTGCCCATCGTGTGGGTCAGGCAGAGCTTTTCCCTGGGCATGCGCGATCTGGCCGCCTTTGAGCGCGACCCGTTGGCGCTGGATCTGGACCCGCTGATCGAGGCGGCCATCGCCGCTGCTCGCCAGGAGGATGAGCTGATCTTCCACGGCGCCCCGGGTGTGCCCGGCTTGTTGACGGCCGAAGGCGTGCAGACCCTGCAGCTTTCGGCGCCTGGCGAGGTGGGCACTATGGCCGGCGACGTCATGCAGGCCATCACCCTGCTCGATGATGCCGGCTTTCACGGACCCTATGCTCTGGCGCTGGCCCCGGCGCTCTACAACCGGCTCTTCCACCTCTACCAGAACGGTATGCGGAGCGAGCTGGACCACATACAGTCTATGGCCACCGAGGGGGTGTTCAAGGCGCCGGCCCTGAAGAGCGGCGGCGTCTTGCTGGCCACCGGGCGGCAGTACGCCTCGCTCATCCTGGGGCAGGACATGACCGTGGGCTTTGTGGGGCCCGCGGACGGCAGGCTCGAGTTCACGGTAACCGAGAGCCTGGCGCCGCTCGTGCGCCGGCCGCAGGCCGTCTGTGTGCTGAAGCCGGTGTAGGGCTGTTTCGGCTGGGCGTGGGAGGCGAGAGCCGGGGCATTTGCTCCGGCTCTCGCTTTGTCTGCCGGGCCCATACTCGCCCGGCGGCCAGATACGGGGATCCCCCCTCGGGTGTGAGCCGGCCGGTTGCTGCTTCTGGCACGGTGTGCGTCGGACTGCCACGCTGGCCCTGCTCTTGCTCGTGTAGGTCCGCAGATCCGTCCGGAAAGGAGCGGCGATGCTCTTTGAGCGCATTCTCTCGGCGGGGCTGGCCCACTACTCCTACCTCATCGGCGACGGGGACCAGGCGGTAGTGATTGATCCGCGGCGGGATGTGGAGGTCTATGTGGAGCGCACGGCGCAGGCCGGCCTGCGCATCACCCACATCCTGGAGACGCACCGCAACGAAGACTATGTGATCGGCTCGCGCGAGCTGGCGGAGCGCACCGGCGCGCGCATCCTGCACTCGGCGCACACCGAGCTCCCCTTCGGCTATGGCGAACCCCTCCGCGACGGCGACCGGCTGCACGTGGGCCCCTACGTGCTGCAGGCCCTGCACACCCCCGGCCACACGCCGGGGCATCTGAGCTACATCCTCCACGAGCCCCAGGGGGCGCCGTGGATGGCTTTTTGCGGCGATGCCCTCTTTGCCGGCGACGTGGGCCGGGTGGACCTGGTCGGCCGCGAGCGCATCCGCGAGATGGCCGGTTATCTCTACGAGAGCATCTTTGCGCGCCTGCTGCCCCTGGGCGACGGCGTAATCCTCTGCCCGGCGCACGGGGCGGGATCCGCCTGCGGCGCGGCCATCGCCGACCGTCCCTGGACGACCATCGGGCTGGAGCGGCGGCTAAACCCGCGCCTGCAGCACACGACGCGCGAGGGCTTTGTCAACGATGTGGCGCAGGTGCTCGAGTATCCGCCCTACTTTGCCATGATGGAAAAGGTGAACCAGGAGGGACCGCCGCTGCTGGGCCACCTGCCTGCGCCGGTGCCGCTGGCGCCTGAGGAGTTTGCCGAGCGGGCCGGGGAGGCGCAGGTGCTGGATACGCGCTCTATCTTTGAATTCTCGGCGGCGCACCTGCCGGGGGCGCTCTCCATCTGGCAGGAGGGGGTGCCGCGCTATGCGGGCTGGTATCTCTCCTACGAGCGGCCCATCCTGCTCGTCTGCGACGGGGACAACCCCGAGCAGACGGTGCGCTACCTCATCCGCCTGGGCTACGACAATCTGGCCGGCTACCTGGCGGGCGGGATGCTCGGCTGGCACCGTGCCGGGCGCGACAGCCTGGCCCTGCCCACAGTCACCGTGCAGGGGGTCTGCCGCCGGCTGGATCAGGGCGATGATCTGTGGATACTGGACGTGCGCAGCCCGGCCGAGCTGAGGCAGGAGGGGCGCATCCCGGGCGCCCACTCTATCCACATCACCCAACTGCCGCAGCACCTGGATGAGGTGCCGCGCGACCGGCCCGTGTTCATCTTTTGCGGCTCGGGCCTGCGCTCGATGATCGGCGCCAGCCTGCTGCAGCGCTCCGGTTGGCGCAACGTGTCTGTAGTGCTGGGGGGCATGACGGGCTGGATTTCGGCGCGCTTTCCCATTCAGAAGGAGGCGGCCGAGCCTGCCCCGCAGCCGGCTTGAGGTGTACTATCGTCACCCACCTATCGCCGTGTTCAGCGGGCGGGAATCGCCGGCAGGGCGCTTGCGGCCACGCGATCGTTGGCAACTCCCTATGGTCCCTGGTGTCTTGGCTTTGGTGGTATACGGTTTTCCGGTTGCCGACGATTCTGGGGCATACCCCCGGCCAGGCCTAGTACTGCAACGACACTTCCTATCCATCCGATTGGAAATCGGGCTCTGAGGGCCTACGGCCGGCCGTCCACCTGCGTGGACGGGGATTGGATTCCCGTCCGCGTAGCGTGCTGCGCATGCCAAGGGGCGGACAGCCGGTGCCGCAGCGCCCAGTGGGGCCGTGTGATCTGGTGCCACGGCGAGAGGCTCCACGGCCCCAGTGGGGCCGTGTGATCTGGTGCCACGGCGAGAGGTTCCACGGCCCCAAAGGTGCGACTTTCAGTCCCAAAGTGTCGTTGCAGTACTAGTTTGCGCCGGCAGGGCGGATACGGTACAATCATTCTAGTGGTGCACCGCAGAGATTCTGATGGGTGCGGCTCGCCCCATGCGGCGCAGCACTAGTGGGATTCGGAATCCCCCACACCGGTGCCATCCTCAGCGCCCGGCGAATGGGGCGCTTCTCTACGCACAGCCGGTTGGGGCTTCCCGGCGCGCCGCCGGTCACTGTGAGGGTGCATGATCAAGATACTCCTCGTCAACGAGACCCGCCTCGTCGCCAACGTGATCGCCTCCGTGTTGGAGGATGAGCCGGACCTCCAGGTTGTCGGAACGGCCACAACCGTAGAGGAGGCGCTGGCTCTGGCCAGAGGGGCCGATCTGGTGATGGTCAGCACCAACCTGCCGGAGAACGGCGCCCTCGCGCTCACGCGCACCCTCACCGAGGCCGATGCGGAGGCCAAGGTCCTTGTGCTGGGCCTGGCGGAGGCCAAGGACCACGTGCTGCAGTACGTCGAGGCCGGCGCGGCCGGCTATATCCGCAAGAACGACTCTGTCGAGGAGATGCTGCAGCGCATCCGCGCTGCTTATCAGGACCGGGCGTTGATCTCACCGGATGTGGCGGCGGCGTTAATAGCTCGGCTGAGCGAGCTGTCGCGCCTTTTTGCCGGTGTGGCCGGCGTTGAGGATTGCCCCGACCTGACCGCCCGCGAGCGCGAGATCCTCGAACTGATCGCCCAGGACCTCACGAACCAGGAGATTGCGGACCGCCTGGTGATCGAGGTTGGGACGGTCAAGAACCACGTGCACAACATTCTGGACAAGTTGAACGTGAACAGCCGGCGCGATGCCGCACCCTATCTGGCCGTCCTGAGGGATTGTGAGGAGCGCCGGCGCCGGCGCGGTGCCCAGGCCGGGTAGAGAGCCGGATTCGCGCTCTGCGCGCTGTGCATGTGCCCCAAGATATACCTTGCCTCTGTATCCTCGTCTATGGACTCTGCCCCCCGGCGATGATATGCTATGGGTGACGGTGCGCTGCGAGATCCCAAGGCTGTTGTCGCACAGAGAGGTGGGCTAGATGCAAGCGCGAGGCATTATCCTGGCCAATGAGACGCGCCTGATGCGCGAGATGCTGAGGCGCGCCATCGGCAAGGCGCCGGGCCTCTGCGTGGCCGGCGAGGCTGTCGACCCGGCCCAACTGCCCGCGATGGTCGAGGAGACCGGCGCGCAGTGGGTGGTGACCACCCTGCGGGCTGACGGCCGGTTGCCGGAGGCGGTTGAGGCGTTGTCTCGCGGGCGGCCGTCGCTCCGCGTCCTGGCCGTCAGCAGCGACGGTGGGCGGGCTGTGGTCAGGGGGGCAGGCCGCGAGGACAGGGTGCTCGTCAACCTCTCGCTCACAGATCTGATCGCCATCCTGCGCTAAAAGGCCCCGGAAGAAGCACCTCCCTCTGGTCTGCCGGATGAGGCGATTGCCTGGGGCTTTGCCTCCCTACGGCATGGCTTAGGTTGGATCGGGCCTGGGAGACGCGTAGCCCCGTGCCGAGTAATTGCCGGAAGGGAACCCCGAATGGCCATCAGGGAAATCGGTGGGCCGGCTATTGGGGAGTGATGTGCGCAGCTACTGCTGCGCTCTCAGGCCTCCAGGTGCGGCAGGAGCGGCGCCCCCCGCCCCTCCACGGCCTCCATGATCAGCAGGAGACGCGCTGTTTCCCAGGTCGGGTTGCACCAGTAGTGCGGCAATGAAGCTTCGAAGAGCAGGGCATCGCCTTCCTGCAGGGCGTAGGTGCGCCCGTTCACGGTATAGTCGACCCGGCCGCTGAGGCCCAGCACGAACTCTTGCCCGGAGTGGGTGATCGGCTCGCCGCCGCTGCCCGCGCCGGGCTCCAGAGTGACCAGGAAGGGCTCAATGCGCTGCCTGGCCAGGCCGGTGACCAGGCTCTCGATGACCGCCCCTTCGGTACGGGTCTTGCGGCGCTCTCCGCCCGGCGCATAGACGACCTGCGCCTCCTCTTGCTCGGCGAGCAGGTCAACGATGCGCACGTCCAGCGCCGCCGCTAACCGGTGCAGGGTGGCCACCGTCGGCGAGCTCTGCCCGCGCTCAATGAGGCTGACGGCGTTGATCGAGAGGCCGCTGCGCTCGGCCAGGGCGCGCAGCGAAAACTCCCGCTTCTCGCGGATGGCGCGAACCCGGCGACCGACATCGGGGGGCGTTTCCTCTACCATCTTCATCCCCTCTGTAGCACTATACTTGACACGCACATAGTATTATAGTATGATGCGGGTGAGGAGGCAAATGCCTCCGGCGAGCGCCCGCCGCCCATCGGAGAGAGCACACGCCCGCCCTGGGCTACAACCGGACGACTCGTTCCACCGGCGACCGGCCTTGGCCCCTAGGAGGGGACCGCCGGACCGACCGGCCGCGGCTGATCACTCCCGTGGAGCCATACCCTGCGGCGCACTACTCGGCGCCATTGGAGTGGCCGGTCGGTCCGGCAGTCCCCTCCTGGGGCACGTATCGGGTCGGACGAGGCACGCAAGCCCGTCGCCGGCCCTGAGCATTCCACTGGAACGGGAGGATAGACAACCATGAGTCCCGAACGCGATCGGGCAGAGCAGAACGAGGTTCCGAACAGAGTCGAGCACGTCGTCGCCGTGATGAGCGGCAAGGGCGGCGTGGGCAAGTCGTCAGTGTCCGCCATGCTGGCTGTGGCCCTGCGCCGCGCCGGCCAGAAGGTCGGGTTGCTGGATGCGGACATCACTGGGCCGAGTATACCACGCCTGTTTGGGTTGCACCAACAGCCCCAGGTGGGCCCGCTGGGCATGCTGCCGCCGGAGACGGGGGGCGGCATCAAGGTCATGTCCATCAATCTGCTCCTGCCGCAGGAGGATGAGGCCGTCATCTGGCGGGGTCCGCTGATCGGCAGCGCCATCAAGCAGTTCTGGAGCGAGGTGTACTGGGGCGACCTGGACACGCTGGTCATCGACCTGCCGCCGGGAACGGCCGACGCACCGCTGACGGTGATGCAGTCTATCCCTCTCAGTGGCGTGCTGATGGTGACCTCACCGCAGGAGCTGGCGGGGATGGTCGTGCGCAAGGCCGCGCGTATGGCCACGCAGCTCCAGATCCCCATCCTGGGCCTGGTGGAGAACATGAGCTACATCAGTTGCCCGGATTGCGGCGCCCGGATCGACGTCTTTGGGCCGAGCCAGGCCGAACAGACGACCGCCCGGCTGGGCGTGCCCTTCCTGGGCCGCATCCCCCTGGACCCGGCTCTGGCCGCTTGTTGTGATACCGGCCAGGTTGAGGCATACGAGAACGCGGCGATGGCGTCGATTGTGGAGCAGGTTCTGGCGCGGATGCCGGCGGAAAAGGTCAAGCCGGCCTTTGGTACGAAAGCCTGAGAGAGGCGGGAGGTGAACCCATGAAAGTCGTCGTTACAGCGCAAGGCAGCGGCCTGGAGGCGATGAGCAGCCCCATCTTTGGGCGTTGCCCGGTGTTCGTATTCGTGGACACCGAGACGATGGAAACCGAGAGTGTGACGAACCCCGGCGCGGGCGCGGGCGGGGGTGCCGGTATCCAGGCGGCCCAGCTTGTCGTGGAGCGGGGGGCGAAGGCGGTGCTGAGCCATAACCTGGGCCCCAACGCCTTCTCGGTGCTCCAGGCTGCCGGCGTCCGGGCCTACCGGATCCGGCCGGGCACGGTGCGCCGTGCCGTAGAGGCCTTTGTGGCCGGAGAACTGCCCGATATGGGCGGCGCGAATGTGGGCGCGCATAGCGGGATGAAGCGGATTACATAACACAAGAGGAGGAGAAAGTTATGCTGAGCAAACTGGCACGAGGCGGTGGGCGCGGCGCCGGTGGCGGCGGCGGGGGCCGTATGGGCGGCAACAAGGCCGCCGGGCCGGGGGGCTATTGCATCTGCCCGGCTTGCGGGCACAGGGAGCGGCACGTCGCCGGGCAGCCCTGCTACGAAAAGACCTGCCCCCGGTGTGGGGTACGCATGGTCCGTGAGTAGGTAGGCGCATAGTGATCCTAACTATTGCCAGCGGTAAGGGAGGCACGGGCAAGACGCTCCTGGCGACCGGTTTGGCGCAGGTGGTGGCGGCCGAAGAACAGATGCCGGTGCACCTGCTGGATTGTGACGTCGAGGAGCCCAACGCCCATCTCTTCCTGAATCCCGTGCTTCCTGAAGCCGAGGAGGTCTCGGTGCTCGTGCCCGAGGTGGACAAGGCACGCTGCACTTTTTGCGGACGCTGCGCCGAGGTCTGCGCCTTTCACGCCGTTGCCGTCGTTCGCGATAAGGTGCTCATCTTCCCCGAACTCTGTCACGGCTGCGGCAGTTGCGCCCGGCAGTGCCCGGAAGGGGCGATCAAGGAAACGCCCCGGCACCTGGGCACGATCCAGATGGGCCAGGCGGGCGCCGTGCGCTTTGCCCAGGGCCTGCTGGATGTGGGGCAGGCCATGGCCACGCCGGTGATCCGCCGGCTGAAGCAGCGAGCCATCCCCGCAGATGAGAAGGCGCTGGTGGTGCTCGATGCACCGCCGGGGAACGCCTGCCCCGTGGTCGAGACGCTGCGCGGCAGCGATTTCGCCCTCCTGGTCACCGAGCCCACGCCCTTTGGCCTGCACGACCTGGAAATCGCCGTCAACTGGCCCGGGGCGAGTTGGGGCTGCCGGTGGGGGTCGTCGTCAACCGGGCCGGCACGGGCGACCGCGGCGTGTACGACTATTGCGCGCGCGCGGGCGTGCCCATCTTGCTGCGCATCCCGCTGGACCGGCGCATCGCCGAGGCTTACTCGGAGGGTGCGCTGTGGGTGGATGCGCTGCCCGAGTATCGCCGGCCCCTGCTCGACCTCTACCATAACCTGCAGGCGCGGATGGGAGGGGGGCGATGAAACAGTGGGTGGTTCTGAGCGGCAAGGGGGGCACAGGCAAGACGAGCGTGATGGCTGCCCTCGCCCATCTGGCGGCGCAGGAGCAGCGGCTCGTGTTGGCCGATACGGACGTGGACGCCGCCAACCTGGAGCTTTTGCTCTCGCCGACCGTGCAGGAGGAGCGCGCGTACACCGGCAGCCAGGTCGCCGAGATCGACCCCGACCTGTGCACCGCCTGTGGGACGTGCGAGGAGGTCTGCCGTTTTGGGGCGATCGCCCGGGCGACGGGCGCCCACCGGGTAGACCCCCTGGCCTGTGAGGGCTGCGCGGCCTGCTTTTACGCCTGCCCGGCGCAGGCCATCCGCATGGTCGAGCAGCCGACGGGGCAGTGGTTTCGCTCGACGACGCGGCTGGGGCCGCTCTTCCATGCGCGTCTGTTTGCAGGACAGGAAAACTCGGGTAAACTAGTAGCACAGGTCAAACAGACCGCTCGCCACGCGGCGTTTAGGGACGGGGCGGGCCTGCTCTTGGTCGACGGGCCGCCGGGGATCGGCTGCCCGGTCATCGCCACCGTCACCGGGGCCGACCTGGCGCTGCTTGTCGTCGAGCCCAGCGTGTCGGGGGTCCACGACCTGCAGCGCATCCTGGGCACAGCACGGCATTTCGGCGTGCAGCCCGCGGTGTGCGTCAACAAAGCCGACATCAACCCCACCCGCACCGCCGAGGTGCGGGCCATCTGCACCGCTGAGGGTGTGCCGCTTGTGGGCATCATCCCCTTCGACACGGTGGTGACCGAGGCCATGGTGAACCGCCAGGCGGTGACCGAGTACCGGCCCGAGAGCCCGGTGTCGGGGGCCATCCGTGACCTGTGGCAAGCGCTGCGGGGGCACCTGACCTGTCAACCGGTGCGGTGATCGCCAGAGCGGCAGGCGCTGCAGTGGTGCGCAACCGGCAGCGGCGGAGTCGACCTCCCGGCTGCTGAGAGCTTTTTGCAGGGCCTGCTTGCAGATGGAAGGGGGAGGTGTGATTGAGGTCAGCCTGGAAAAGTGCACCGGCTGCGGCCGGTGCGTGGAGGTATGCCCGGCGGGCGCGGTGCGCATCGCCGACGGCCACGCTGTGATCGACGATGAGGCCTGCCGCCGCTGCGAGGCCTGCGTTGAGGCCTGCCCACAGGGGGCGTTGAGGCGCATCGCCGCACCCCTGGTCACTGGGGAAGCGGCGCCGCTGCAGGCCCGGCCGCCGGCCGTGATCGACGTGGCGCCGGTACGCACCATCGAGCCTCGGCGCCAACGCATCCTGCCGGCGCTGGCCAGTGCCGTCGCTTTTGTTGGGCGCGAGGTCTTGCCGCCCGTGCTCGAGTTCCTGGCGGCAAAGCGAGAGGATGCAAACGCCGCCCGGCCCGATGCGGGCCAGGCGGATAGCGGGCAAGCGGATGTGGGCCGGGCACCTGGCCATCGCCGCCGCCTGCGCCGTGGGGGGAGGTGAGGATGCCCATCTACGAGTATCGCTGCCACAACTGCCGGCAGGACGTCGAGGTGCTGCTCTTGAATCGGGGCGACTCGCCGACCTGCCCGCACTGTGGCGCCGCGCTGTCGGAGAAGCGAATCACCGCCGCCCACCACCGTACGGCGAGCCGGGAGGCACTCGCCGAGGGCCTCACCTGTTGCGGGCGCGAGGAGCGTTGCGACTCGCCCGCTTGTGGCTCGGGCGGCTGCTGGAGGAATGAATCTTGAGCGAGCCTTGCGATTCGGGCGAGGATGACCAACCTGCAGAAAAGACGCTGAACGCTGAACGGGCCATGCTGGCCTCTCTGGAACGGGGCGCGGGCCGGCAGGTGGCTGTGGTGGGCCATTTCCCCTTTGTGGAGCAGATACGGCGCGCCGCCGCCCGCTGCTGGGTGCTGGAGCTCAACCCCCGCCCCGGCGACCTGCCCGCCGAGTGTGCCGGTAAAGTGCTACCCCAGGCCGACGTCGTCGCCCTTACCGGTATCTCCCTCATCAACCACACCTTTGACGACCTTTTGCGCCTCTGCCGGCGCGATGCCTTCATCGTGCTCCTCGGCGGCAGCACTCCGCTGTCGCCGGTCCTCCTGGACCTGGGCGTGAGTGCCGTTGCCGGAACGCTCGTTATCGACGTGCCGGCGGCTGTGCGAGCCATCAGCCAGGGGGCTGTTTTTCCCCAGATTCCCGGCAAGCGCCTGTTGACGATGATGCGAGAGAAATGAAAACCTATCTGGATTGTTACCCCTGTTTTGTGCGCCAGGCGCTGGCCCTTTACCCCAATATGTGATCAAACAGGGTTAGTGGCCTGTTGGGAAGGAGTTGCAGACCAATGCGAGTAGCGGTTTCCGCGGAGGGCCTGGACCTGGGCGCCCCGGCCACGCCGGTTTTTGGGCGCTGCCCGGCGTACGTGTTTGTGGACAGCGAGACCTGGGCCTTTGAGGCCTTGGAGAACCCGGCGGCCGATGCGGCCGGCGGGGCCGGCATCCAGGCGGCGCAGTTCGTCGTCGAGCACGGCGCGGAGGCGGTGGTGACCGGCAATGTGGGCCCGAACGCCTTTGATGTGTTCCGGGCGGCGGGCGTGCCCGTCTATACGTTCAGTGAGGAAGGAACCGTCCGCCAGGCGGTGCTGGCGCTGCGTGATGGGCGCCTGCCCCTGGCCGGCGGCGCCACCGTCGGCGAGCACGGCGGGATGAGCGGTGCGGCCGGCCGGCCCGAACAGGAGGAGATCGCCGCCCTGGAAGAGCAGGCGCGCGACCTGCGCCGCCGGCTGGCCGAGATTGTGGAGCGATTGGACCAATTGGAGAGGAAGCAGTAAGATGCGAGTAGCCGTTTCTGCAGACGATGCCCGGGGCCTGGATAGCGTCGTCAGCCCCCACTTTGGGCGCTGCCCGTATTACATCTTGGTGGATGTCGAGGGGCAGGAGGTCAAGGACGTGCGGGCCGTGGCCAGCCCGTTCCATGGCCAGCATCAACCCGGTCAGGTGCCCACCTTTATCCGCGACCAGGGCGCCGATGTGATGCTCACCGGCGGGATGGGCGGCCGGGCGGTAGCCTTCTTTGAGCAGTTCGGCATCGAGCCGGTCACCGGCGCAGCGGGCACCGTGCGCCATGCGCTGGAGCAGTACCTGGGCGGCCGGCTGCGCGGGGCGGCACCGTGCGCCGAGAGCGCGGCCCACGGGCACGGCGAGGTGCCGGCAGAGGGCGCCTACGAAAAGGACGAGGTCGGCCGGCTGCGCGAGGAGGCGGAGGACCTGCAACAACAACTGAATGAGGTCATGGAGCGGCTGAACCGGCTGCGCCCATCCGGAGGGACGAAATGTTCAAACTGACCTGTATCGCAGACGATGAGGCGCCTCCCCAACGTGGCCTCCGGGCCGAACACGGGTTGTCGTTCCTGATCGAATCGGGAACCGAGTGTGTCCTGTTCGACACCGGAGGATCCAGCGAGGTATTTGGCCACAACCTGCGCGCGCTGGGGGCGCCGCTCGAGTACCTGGATGCGGTGGTCCTCAGCCACGGGCACAATGACCATACCGGCGGTCTGCCCTTTTTGCTCGAGGCGCGGCAGGGGTTGCCGGTCTACGGTCACCCGGACCTGGGGCGAGGGCGCTTCTCGCGCCGGGAGGGGGAGATGGTCTCGGTCGGCCTGCCGATGCCCTGGGAGGAGCTGGAGCGCCGGGCCGAGTTGCGACTGAGTGTAGAGAGCGAGCGCGTGCTGACCCACGCCTGGACGACGGGCGAGATCAGCGAGCGCCCCGAGCCCGAGGGGCGCAGCCCCGGGCACATGATTCGCCAGGGAGAGGGATGGACGGCCGATCCCTACCACGACGACATGGCGCTCGTGTTGGATACCGAGCCGGGGCTGGTGCTCGTGTTGGGCTGTGCCCATGCGGGCCTGCTGAACACCATCCTGCACGTGCGGCGCCTGTTCGCGCGCGATCCGGTGGCCGTGGTCGGTGGGATGCACCTGGCCGCGGCCAGCGAGGAGCATCTGCAGCGCGTGCTGGAGGTGCTGCAGGAGGTCGGGCCGCCGATGCTCTACCCCAACCACTGCACGGGCCGCACGGCCATCAAGGCGTTGACGGCGGCTTTTGGGGAGGATCGTGTGGTTCCCTGCCCCGCCGGGACGGTGCTCGAGTTTTGATGGTGAGAGTGGGCGGTAGGCAGTAGACCGTGGACGGTGGGCAGTGGGCAGGCGCCTGCCCACTGCCCACCGTCCACTCTATTTGTAGAAGGACGAATGGCTCTATGAGAAGGGTAAGGACGGTGCCGGCTTGGGTCTTGGCCGTTGTGGCGATACTGTTCGCCGCCCCCGGCCTTGCCTGGGCAGAGGGTGGTGTGGTGCGAGCGGTGCTCTTTCACACCCCCAGTTGCTCGCACTGCAATGAAATCATCTTTGAGTATCTGCCGCCGCTGCAGGCCCAGTACGGCTCGCAACTGGAGATCCTGCAGATCGACATCTCGCGCTCGAGCGGCAAGCCGATCTATGAGGCGGCCATCGAGCGCCTGCAGATTTCCGAGGAGCGCCAGGGCTACCCGAGCATCATCATCGGCGACCGCGTCTTGCTGGGTTCCGAGGAAATCTCGAGCGAGCTGCCCGGCCTGATCGAAGAGCATCTCGCCGCGGGGGGTGTCGATTGGCCGGACATCCCCGGGCTCGACCAGGCCGCCTCGCTGGCGCCGGCGGCGCCGGAGAGCTGGTGGCAGCGAGCGCTGCGCGACCCGCTGGGGAATGGGCTCGCTGTGCTCGTTTTGCTGGGGCTCATCGCCAGCCTGATCGCCGTCATCCGTCCGTATGCCTGGCAAGAGCGGCTGGCCGGCCGGCTGCCCTGGGCCCGCCCGGTTGTGGCGCTGCTGGGCCTGGCCGTCGCGGGCTACCTGGCCTATGTGGAGACGGCTCAGCGTGAGGCCTTTTGCGGCCCGGTCGGAGATTGTAATGCCGTCCAGCAGAGCGAGTTCGTCCTGCTCCTGGGCGTGCTGCCGGTGGGGCTGTTCGGCGTCTTGGGTTACCTGGCCATTCTGGCCTCGCTGGCCTATGCGCGCTGGGGCTGGGGCATCCTGGCCCGGCTGGCGCCCCTGGCTACCTTCCTGATGACGGCCTTTGGCGTGGCCTTTTCCGCCTATCTCACCTTCCTGGAGCCGTTCGTCATCGGCGCGACCTGCTCTTGGTGCCTCACCTCGGCCGTTTGCATGGCTCTGCTCCTGCTGTTCAGTGCCGGGCCCGGCTGGGCCGTGCTGAGCGACTTGCCGTGGACGCTCAAGGAGGGCTCGTCTTCGTGAGCCCTCATAACCCCCGGCGCGAGCCCGCTATTACCTTCCGGCCCATCGGCCACGTGGAGAACGCCTTCCCGGCACCGGCGGCTCCGGAGGCGATTCGCGCCGTCGAATCGCGCATTGTATTGGACCCCGACCTGGTGGAGGGGCTGGAGGGGCTGGCGCCGGGGCAGCAGGTCATGGTCGTCTTTTACTTTGACCGCGCGCAGGGCTATGAGCTGCGCCAGCATCCACGGGGCGATACCAGCCGGCCGCTGAAAGGCGTCTTTGCCCTGCGCAGCCCACGCCGGCCCAACCCCATCGGTGTCACTACCGTTGACCTGCTGGCCATTGAGGGCCATGTTCTGCGCGTACGCGGCCTCGATGCCCTCAACGGCACCCCCGTCCTGGACCTCAAGCCGGCCTGAGACCCCGCCATCCGGCCGGCGTTGCGCCCTCCTTCTCGTGCTCCAGACTTTTCTTTTACTGGCACAAGAATTGCTGAGCACACAGCCCAATCCCCAAATCACACAAGGAGAGCACATAATGAACAAGCTCCTCAGGGTTTCGGGGGTACTGCTTGCGCTGAGCCTGCTGCTGTGCCCGTTCACGGTGGCGGCGGATGAAGAAACGCCCATCATGGATGAAGAAATGCCCTTCATGGATGAGGACTTTGCCCGCTTCATGTGGGGCTTGGGCCGCTGCGACGTCTCGGTGGTGATCTATGGCGGCTGGGACGGCATCCCCGTCAGGGCCTGGGCGGGCGGCGTCGAGATGGAGACCCAGTACACCGCGCAGGACGCCCATGGCGAGGCCGCCGTCCACTGGACCTTTTTCCCCATGTTCGAACTCTACGAAGTCGCCATCGCGCCGGACACTCCGCCTGGGCTGGACCCTGAGCGCTGGCAGTACAAGCTGGTGCGCGTCGAGGCGCCGTCGGTTGGGCTCGTTTTGGAGGAGCCGGAGGGTGGATTCCTGCCCGTCTATTGGGGCGCCCAGTACCTTTGCTTCTTCCAGTTGATCGATACCTATGCTCTGGCGGAGATGGAGCCGATGCAGATGATGGAGCCGATGCAGCCGGTGGAGGGCTGACAGGCTCCCATCCCGCGGCCCCTTTCGCTGTGTGGAGAGGGAGGAATCCCTGCTGGGGGTATGGGCGGCATTGCCGCCCATACCCCCAGTTTCGTGCGCCGCGATAGGTGCAACTGACGGTCAGCAGCGAGACCAGGAGCGCCAGAGACTCCGGGCGAGAGAGTGGGCGACCAGGGCCACAGCCGGCTCGAGCTGCAGAATGAGGCGCAACGCTTCCTCGCCCCGGCTCGCTGCGACCACAACCTCGATGCCTTGCGCCCGCACGAGCGCACTCCGCAGCCCCACACGTATGGTGGGGTAGCTGTGAGCGATCAACACTCTGGTCATGATCCCTCCTGCGAGGCGTCATCGCCCTTCAGGACGTCTGGCTCCGAACGGGTCCCCCGAGCATCTGGCCCGGCGCACAGCAGCGGAGGGCAGGCGGCCCGCTACCGGCCACCACGCGCCAGCAGCCACTGCAGCAGTGGCCGACCGCGTTGATTTCGATGGCCTACATCATGCCTCTAGTCAGTTGGCATCGGCCATCAAGATCTCTACGGCCACCAATAGGTCGTAGAGCAGCGGGGAGAGCAAGAGAAGAAGCAGGATGAACAGCAGGGGCCACGTGCCGGCCTCCGTTGCCGGTGTCTTTTCTCCCACCGCAGCCCCGTTCGTGTCGTGCTGCGGTGGGGCCATGCGCCACTCACGGAGACCGGGCGCCCGATGGTTTCCGTCCTCTGCACCTCCTGCAAGAGGGCCGCGAAGGGAATCGTCTGCCCCGCGTGGCGGTGCAGATAGGCGAGCAGCGCGAACTCGGTAGGGCTGAGGTCCAGCCGCCGGCCACACTAGAACGCCTCTTGCCGGCTCTCGTCGATGACCAGCGCATCCTGAGGCGCCTCTGCCGCTGCTTCACCGGGTGCCACCAAGCCTGCCACGCCCAATACCCCTTTGGCCCCACTACTGACTTGAAAACACCGAGCCGCTTTGCGGCCGGAATTCGTGTTCATTCGTGGCAAGGTACGTCCCTCGGCCACGAATGACACGAATTGACACGAAGGTTGGTATTTTCAGACTAGCCCAATCCGAACGGAAACTACTAACAGTGGTGATTCTACCATTGTTGCTGTTCTGCGACAAAGGGGCGCTTGAGCAGGCCGGGCATGGCCCAGTCTTCGTGAAGGGCGCATTCCGCGCGGGGCACGGAAAATGCTATGTCTCAGCGCAGCACCATCGCGCCCAACGCGGCGTTGGCGCGCGGTGTGCTCTGGGAGGGGTATGGAGGCGACGATCACCATCCTGGGCGTTCCGGTGCACAACCTCAGCTACGAGGAGGCCCTGTCGCGCCTGGCGGCGATGATTGCGGAAGGGCGGCCGCACCAGGTGGCCACGGTGAACCCCGAGTTCCTGGTCATCGCGCGGCGGGATGCCGAGTTTCGCCGGGCGCTGCTGCGGGCGGACCTGGCGCTGGCTGATGGGGTGGGGCTGCAGATAGCGGCGGCGCTGCAGGGGCGGCGCTTTGTGACCCGCGTGCCGGGGAGCGAGCTGGTGTACCGGCTGTTGCCCCTGGCGGCGGCGCGGGGCTGGCGGCTCTTCTTTTTGGGCGCCGGGCCGGGGGTGGCAGCGCGGGCGGCGGAGGTGGCGCGGGCGCGCTACCCGGGCCTGCAGGTGGCGGTGAGCGACGCCGACCCGACGCCCGAGGGCACGGCCGAGGCCCTGCGGCAGATCCGCGCGGCGCGGCCGGATGTGCTCCTGGTGGCCTATGGCGCGCCGGTGCAGGACCTCTGGATTGCCCGCTACGGGGCGCAGGCGGGGGTGCCGGTGATGATGGGCATCGGCGGGACGCTGGATTTCATCGCCGGCGTGGCCTCGCGCCCGCCTCATTTTCTGCACCGTATGGGGCTGGAGTGGCTCTATCGCCTGTGGAAGCAGCCCTGGCGCTGGCGGCGACAGTTGCGCCTGCCGGCCTTTGTGGGGTTGGCGGCGTGGGAGCGGATAAGGGGGGGAAGGCGGAGGAACTGAGGAAGCGAGGGAACCGGGGAACCGGGGGATGCAAGGGCTTGGGCACCGGCTCTCCCTGGTTCCTTGCTTCCTGAAAGGAGCGCCATGTGCGGTATCGCCGGCAAACTCTACAACGACCCAGAGCGACGGGTGGAGGCGGAGGCGCTGGTGGCGATGGCCGAACGCCTGGCGCACCGCGGGCCGGATGACGACGGCCTCTACCTGGACGGCAACGCCGGCCTGGCCATGCGCCGCCTGGCGGTGATCGACCTGGTGGGCGGCCGGCAGCCGATCCACAACGAGGACCGCAGCGTGTGGACGGTGTGCAACGGCGAGATCTATAACTATCGCGAGCTACGCCGCGACCTCGAGGTGCGCGGGCACCGTTTCTATACCCAGAGCGATACGGAGGTGCTCGTCCACCTCTATGAGGAGTATGGGGCGGACCTGCCGCGCCATCTGAACGGCATGTTTGCCCTGGCCGTCTGGGATGGGCGGCGGCGGCGCCTGCTCTTAGCGCGCGACCGGCTGGGTATCAAGCCCCTCTACTACGCCGCCCTGCCCGACCGGCTGCTCTTTGCCTCCGAGATCAAGGCCATCCGCGCCGACGGCCCGTCGCTGAGCCTGGACCTGCAAGCGCTGAACGAGTACCTCTCCCTGCTCTACATCCCGGCGCCGGCGAGCATCTACCGTGAGGTGCGCAAGCTGGAGCCCGGGCACACGCTGCTGTGGCAGGGGGGTGCCGTCATGAGCGAGCCGTACTGGCGCCTGGAGGCGGTGGAGCCCTTGGCGCCGCTGCCGCCCCTGCCGGCCCTGCAGGAAGAGTTCCGCGCCCTCTTGGCCGACGCCGTGCGCCGGCAGTTGGTGGCCGATGTGCCCCTGGGCATCTATCTCAGCGGCGGGCTCGATTCCGGCGCCGTCGTCGCCTTGGCCCGGCGCGCCCACAACGGGCCGCTGCGCACCTTTTCCATCGGCTTTGACGACCCCTCCTACGACGAGACGGCCCAGGCGCGCCTCACCGCCCAGCGGTTCGAGACGGAGCACGTGGAGACCATCGTCCGCCCCGACGCGGCGGGCGTGGCCCACAACCTGGCCGCCCAGTTCGACGAGCCGTTCGCCGATTCCTCGGCCATCCCTGCCTACTACCTGGCCGAGATGACGCGCCGGCACGTGACCGTGGCGCTGGCGGGGGATGGGGGCGACGAGCTCTTTGCCGGCTACCTGACCTACCAGGCGGACAAGCTGGCCCATCTCTACCAGCGGCTGCCCGGTGTGCTGAGCCGGGGGCTGGTGCCGGCGGTGGTGCGCCGGCTGCCCGTCTCGGAGGGCAAGGTCAGTTTTGATTTCAAGGCGCGGCGCTTTGTAGGCAACGCCCTGCTCGAGCCCGGCCGGCGCCACTTTGCCTGGAAGGCCTTTTTCGACGCCGCGCTCAAGCGGCGCCTGCTGCGGCCCGAGCTCCTAGCAGCCGTTGAGGACGAACTGGACGGCTACCGGGCCTATCGGCGGTGCCACGAGGCCGCCGGGCATCTGGATGAGATCAGCCGTTTCCAGTACGCGGATACGCGGGTCTACCTGCCCGACGACAACCTGCTCAAGGTGGACCAGATGAGCATGGCCCACTCGCTGGAGGTGCGGGTGCCGCTGCTCGATCACCGGCTGGTCGAATTAGCCTTCCGGCTGCCGGGGCCGGTCAAGATGCCCGGGCTCAGGCTCAAGCACTTTATGCGGCAGGCGCTGCAGGGCGTGCTACCCCCGGAGACGCTGCGGCGACCCAAGCGGGGGTTTAACGTGCCCATGGCGCGCTGGCTCAAGAGCGATCTGCGCCCCCTGGTTGATGAGTACCTGTCGCCCGGCGCGGTGCGGCGGCAGGGGTACTTGCAGCCCGAGTGTGTGCGGGGGCTGGTGGAGGCACATCTGGCCGGCCGGGCCGATCACACGCATCATCTCTGGGGGCTTTTGATGTTCGCACTCTGGGTCGAATCCGGATGGAGGGTGTACAGTCGCTGATGTCGGTTTGGTCTGGCCGTGTCAGGCGGGCGAGCCTGACGGTAGGAGCGTTTGCTGTGGCCGCGCTGCTGTGGCTGCCGCCCACAATGAGTGTTGGGCGGCGTAGCACGGGGCCGTGGGCGGGGCTGGGGCCGGCCCTGGCGCCGCTGGTGCTGACCATGGCTGTGGAGCGCCTGCTGGTCCGGCCCAGGTTCCGGATCGGGCGGGCCTGGGCCTACCGGCTGGCCTTTCTACTCAGCGCCGGGCTGGGCGCCGGCGTCTGGGCCTACCAGGCGCTGACCCTGCCCGCTGGGGCACCCATTGGCCGCCTCGGCGCCATCCTGCTGGGTGCCTTTGCCGGGGCATTGGCCGTCACCGTGCCGGATACGGGGCTGTGGGAGGATAGCTTTCCGCCGCCGCCCGCCGTCCGCGAGGCGGTCCTCCGGCATCACCAGCAGACCATCGGCGAGCCGCCCGCCGGGCCGCGCCTGAAGCGCGTTTTTGACATCGCCCTGGCGCTCATCACCATCCTGCTCACCGCGCCGCTGCTTCTGCTCTGCGCGTTGCTCGTCTGGTTCGAGGATCCGGGGCCCATCTTTTTCGTCAAGAATTCGACGGGCAGAGGGGGCGGCAGCTTTCATCAGATCAAGCTGCGCAGCATGGTGCGCAACGCCGAGGCCGAGACCGGGCCCATCCCCGCCCGCAAAGAGGGGGACCGGCGCACCCTGCGCGTGGGGCGCATCATGCGCAAGGCCGCCCTCGACGAGCTGCCGCAACTGCTGAACATCCTGCGCGGCGAGATGAGCTTTGTGGGCCCGCGGCCGCTGCGCACGGTGGTCATCCACGAGGTTCTGCAAGAGATACCCCAGTTCGCCGAACGCCACCGCGTCCGGCCGGGGATCGCCGGGCTCTCGCAGGTGCGCGGCGGCTACTATGTGACCCCGCTGCAGCGGCTGCGCTACGACCGGGTCTATGTGAATAACGCCGGCCTGCGGCTCGATATCACGCTGCTGTTGCAGGGTCTGCTGATCGTCTTTTGGCTGCGCTGGCGGAAGGGGGCCAGGCGAGAGAAGCTGCGGCGGTGGATGTAGGGGCTGTGGGCGGTGGGCTATCTATGTGTGCCGGCCGGTCCGCCCGAGGCTACCGTGACAAGCCTCGGGCGGCCTTGGCCATACGCATGACTCGCGCCAGAAATGCACCGACGATTTGGGGATATACCCTGCCTCACTGGCCCATCCTCGTTGACTCTATGGTCTGCTCCACACTATAATCCCAGTAGTGCTGTCACAGGGTTTCGCCAGGCAAGAGTCAGGCGCTACCGGTGGGCCTTGGTGTCAGGGCCTCTGTGAAGCACTGGTAGGGTGTTGTATTGGATTGCTTGAAGGAGAGGCTCACTATGGCCAAAAGACCTCTGCGAGCTGGGCTGTTGCTCCTGTATCTCTTGCTTGTTCTGGCGCCGTTGATTCTGCTGCTCATCAGGCCGGGCGGCCGCGAGTTTTTGCGCGAGCTGTCGGTGGCTTTGGGCTTTGTGGGCTTGTCGTTGATGGGCCTGCAGCTTTTGCCCACGGCGCGGCTACCCTGGGTGGCCAACACCTTTCCCATGGACAGGGTCTATCGCTTTCATCATATGACCTCAATCCTGGCGACGGTGTTGATCGTGGCGCACCCGGCTTTTCTCGTTCTGAACAGCTCCCGTGCCCTGCGTTTGCTCAACCCGATCACCTCGCCGGAGCGTATCCGGCTGGGGGTTTGGGCGGTGCTACTGCTCATCGTCCTGGTCGGCACGTCGGTCTGGCGGAGGCCGCTGCGCATCCCCTACGAGCCCTGGCGGTTGGCGCACAACGTTCTGACCCTGGGCGCCGTCGTCCTGAGCCTGTATCACATCTTTGCCGTGGGCTTTTATTTGGGGACTCTGCCGCAGCGCGTGCTGTGGGTGGGGCTCATCGTCCTCTGGGCGGGCCTGTACCTCTACATCCGCCTGGTTTCACCCCTGATGCTGCTGCGCAAGCCGTACAGGGTAAGGGAGGTCCGGCCGGAGCGCGGCAATTCGTGGACGGTGGCTGTCGAGCCGGTGGGGCACCCGGGTTTCCGCTTCGCCCCCGGCCAGTTCGCCTGGTTGAGGATTGGCGCCTCGCCGTTCGGCCTGCATGAGAACCCCTTCTCCTTCGCCTCTAGTGCCGAGCAGGAGGGGGTGCTCGAATTCGGCATCAAAGAGTTGGGCGATTTCACCGCCACGATTGGGGATATCCGGCCCGGTACCCCGGCCTATGTGGACGGCCCCTACGGCGTGTTTGGCGTGGATTCGCACCCGGATGCGCCGGCATACGTATTCATCGCCGGGGGCATCGGCATCACCCCCATCCTGAGCATGCTGCACACCCTGGCCGACCGTGGCGACCGGCGCCCGCTTTACCTGTTCTACGGCAACCCGAGTTGGGAGGCGGTGATCTACCGGGAAGAGATAGAGCGCCTGCAGGAGCGCCTGAACCTCACGGTGGTGCACGTGCTGGAGCAGGAGACGAAGGAGCGCCAGACCGAGTTGGGCTATGTGACGGCCGACATCCTGGACCGTCACCTGCCCGAGGACCGCACCGGCCTGGAGTATTTCGCCTGTGGCCCGCTGCCGATGCTGGACTTTCTCCGCGGCGTCTTTAGGCGCCTCGGCGTGCCCGGGGAGCGGATACACACCGAGCATTACGAGATGGCCTAGAGTCGAGGGGCCGGCCACCCTTATCGGGTGGCCGGCCCCTCTATAGTGGAGCTATGCGGGCTCGTTGCCCTCGAGCTCTTGCAGGCGCTTTTCGATGTTCTCGAGCGCGGTCCTCAGGTTCTGGGCCTGAGCCCGAAGCATCGTGGCCTCCTGCTCGGGGGCGGGCGCCTGGGGCGCTTGGTAGGGTGCCCCACCCCAGGCCGGGGCATAGCCGGCGCGCGCCCAGCCGGGCAGGCCGGTGGCATAGTAGCAGTTGCGCCAGCCACGTCCGCCGCCACGGCCACCCCAGGCGCCCAAGCCGCGCCAGGGAATTGGGTTGGCATAGCCGGGTCGATCAAAGCCCGCGCAGTAGCCCGCGCCGCGGCCCGTCATCGGGCCCATTCCGGCAGGTCCGGTTCCATCTCCTCTTGGCATGATATGCCTCCTTTCGAGGATGCGAGCTCTTACGAGCTCCCTCCATCCAACAGGCGGTGCAGTGTATCGTGGGTCCTCGCCAACTC
>DAOUGZ010000109.1:0-10475 GCA_034428955.1 Anaerolineae bacterium
CCCTCGACCTGGCGGATCCGGCCCAGCCGCGCGAGCTGGCGCGCGCCGCGCTGCCCGGCCCCGGCACCCTCGTGGCAGCAGAGGGGGACCTGGCCTTCACCCTGGAGCGGCCGCCGGCGGGGGCTGTGCCAGCCGGCGACGCTCTTCTGAGCGCGCTGCACGTCATCGGCCTGGCCAACTCGCAGGCCCCCGCCGAGCTGGGGCGCTTTGAGCTGCGCGTGCCCCTGGGCTGGCCGCAGGACGGCAAGGTCTACCGCCTGACCCCCGCCGGCTCGCGCTTCTACGTGGCCGCCGACATGGCCGGCCTGCAGATCCTGGACCTGGCCGACCCGGCCGCGCCGCAACTGCTCGGCTCGGGCGGCACGCCGGGCTTTTTCTACGACGTGGCCCTGTTCCAGGGCGCTGAGTGGGCTGGCCGCACCTACGCCCTGGTCGCCGACGGCTCCTGGGCTTCTGCCGCGCGCGCCGGCCTGCGCGTGTTCGACGTGAGCGACCCGGCGCAGATCGTCCAGGTCGGCTTCTACGACTCGCCGGGCAACGCGCTGGCAGTGGCCGTCGCTGGGCACACCGCCTACCTGGCCGACGGCGAGAGGGGCCTGCGCGTCGTCGATGTGGCCGACCCGGCGCACCCCGTCGAGGTCGGCGCCTTCGAGGCGCCCGGCTTGGCCCGCGGCGTAGTCATCGTCGGGCACTACGCCTGCGTCGCCGACGAGCAGCAGGGCCTGCGCATCATCGACGTCGCCGACCCGGCCCAGCCGCGCCAGGTCGGGCTGTACGCGCCGGATGGAGGCGGCGTCCTGAGGGTCGCCGTGGCCGGCGGGCTGATCTACCTGCCCACGTTCCAGGGCGTGACCATCCTGCACCTGAACGCTGCCGGGCAGCCGCTGGCCGTGGGGCAGATCGCGCTGCGCGGCGCCTCACTGGTGGCCGTGGGCGACGGCCTGGCCTGCGTCGCGACCTGGGAGGCCCTCTACGCCTTCGACGTGGCCGACCCGGCGCAGCCCAAGCCGCTCGCCTGCCTGGATGGGCGCAGCACAGGCAGCGTGCAGGCGATCACCATCGCGGACGGCAAGGTGTACGTAGCGACGAGCCTGGGCGGCCTGTTTGTGCTGCGCGTGATCTGATCGACGTTCCAGGCAAAGCCAGGCTGGAGGTGAAGCATGAGGATTGGAATGAAGGGGTTGCCTTCTCGACCAGGAAAGGTGATGGGGCTGGGTCCACGCCATCTTGCCTTGCTTGTGTTGGCGGTGCTGGCAGCCATTCAGGCAGGGTGCGGCCCGGCGCCGGCCGTCACGCCACAGCCGAGCCTGTCAGCTGCGGTGCCAATGGCCATGGCCTCGGCGACCGTGCCTGCCGGGACGCCGACGGCGGCGCCTGCTGCCCCTACGCCGATTACGCCCGTCGCGACGGTGACGGCGGCCCCGGCCACGGCGACTGCCCTTGCGACGATCGTCCAGATGTCGGCCACGCCCACCGCGCTTAGGACGCCGACGAGTCCTCCAGCGCCGGCCCAGCCACCGGCGGAGTCGACACCGCCTCGACCGACGGCGGCCGCGTTCCCGCTGCCCCTGCCAGTGCCACCCACGCCATGCCCGCAGGATGTGTCCAGCCCGGTCACCAGCCTGGTCGTCACGCCCAGTGACCCGCCGGTCTACTACCTCGTGGCCGATGGGCACATCTACCGCAGCACAGACAAGGGCCAGATCTGGAGCACAGGGGGCCACAACGGGCAGCCGCCCGATGTCTACGTCTACTCGCTGGCCGTCGACCGTTGGCACTCTGAGACACTGTACGCCATGACCGCCCACGGCATCTACCGCCGGCAGGGTGAGGGCACGTGGGAGCTGGTGAATGCCCTCCAGCCCACGGCGCTGGTGGTCGATGGCGCGGGGCCGGACGTCCTCTGGGCGAAGGTCTCCTGGCCGAATGACATGAATACCGTCGTCAAGAGCGAGGACGCCGGCCGCACCTGGGTCAAGGCCGACTGGGGAATGCCGCCTGGCAAAGTGGGATGTATCGTGGCCGACCCGGACAACCCCAACGTGCTCTGGGCCCTCGTCGGTCCGGCCTATGGTGTCGCCCCGGCGCAGCTCTATCGCGGCAGCCGCGACGGGCACTGGGAGCGCCTGGACCTCGCTTTGTCCCAGTTGTGCGGCAGCGGCGATTGCTGCTTCCCCGGTGGCATGGTCTACGGTCCTGGAGCGGGGCTGCTCTTCGTGGGCTGTGCCTCGTCGGTCATGGGCGGCAAGGCGGTGCTGCTTCGCTCGCCCAATGCCGACGCCGCCGACCCCAGCGCCGTCCGCTGGGAGGCCGTCACCTCCCTGTCCGCAGAAGTTGTGCCAGGCATTTCGAGCGCTCAACCCTTGGCTGTGGATGCCGAGCCCGGGACACTCTTTGTAGCGACAACATCCTGGCTGTCGGGGAAGGTACGCTACCGCGTCGTGGTCAGCCACGACGACGGCGCGACGTGGGAAACGTTGCAGCTCCGCGGGCTGCCACGCGCCTTCGAGCAGTGATGCGTCGGTGATGAAGGGGAGAGTGACAGTGTTCAAAGCATGCCGCGTGGCCCTGCTTGCGCCGGTGACGATGGTGACGATGCAGCTGGGCTGCATTCTGACGCCAACCGTCACACCACAAGCTAACACATCGACTATGGCGCCGTCACCGTAACGGTGGGCGACGGCGCCTGCCGCAACGCCCACGGCGACCCCGGTGTCGGCCACGGCGACCGTCTCGCCATCCGCCACAGCCACCGCACCCCGGCCGGCGCCCACGAGCCCACCGGCGCCGGCGGATGCGACGCCTCCACCGCCGACCGTGGCGCCGCTGCCCACACCCTGCCCGCCGGAGGCTGCCTTCTACGTCCAGAGCCTGGTCGTCACGCCCGACGAGCCGCCGCTCTACTGCCTGGTGCACAATGGGCGCCTCTACCGCAGCACCGACCGGGGCGGCACATGGAGCGCGGCAAGCCTCACCGGCTTGCCGGCGGACGTCCATCTCCTCCAGGTGACGGTCGACTACCGGCACCCGGAGACGATGTACGCCGTGGCCCACGAGGGCATCTACCGGCACCAGGGCGAGGGGGCGTGGGAGATGGTGAACACCCTCTACGCCGTGACCCTCGCGGTAGACCTGCAGAACTCCAGCGTCCTCTGGGCGGGCGTGTTCTGGAAGAGCGACATGGACGCGGTCATCGTCAAGAGCGAGGACGGCGGCCGCACCTGGGGCAAAGCCGACTTTGGCATCGACCTGGGCGGCGTGGTGGAGCAGATCCTGGTCGACCCCAAGAACCCCAGTGTGCTCTGGGCGCTCGTCAGCCCGCGCTACTCCGGGTCGCCACTGCGGCTCTACCGGGGCGGCCGCGATGGGCACTGGGAGCCGCTGGACCTGGGGGCCTTCCAGCCAGGCGGAGGCGGGGATTGCTGCTACCCATACGGCATCGCCTACGACCCTAACGCCGGCCTGCTCTACCTGGGCTGCGCTCCCTCGCGCCCCACAGGCCAGGCCATGTTGCTGCGCTCGGCCAATGCGGATGCCGCCGACTCCAGCGCCATCCGCTGGGAGGCGGTCACCTCCTCGTTGCCGGAGGCGGCGCAGCAAGTCGGGTACACGCGCCTCCTGGCCGTGGACGCGCGCGAGCCGCGCTCGCTCCTGGCCCTGGCGTCGTTCTGGGAGGTGATCACCTGCCCACGCTACGCCCTCTTGGTCAGCCACGACGATGGCGCGACGTGGGAAACGCTGCCGCTCGACGGGCTGCCTCCCAGGGCGCCAGGCCAGTGATGGCGAGGCCGTCACCTCCCCTGGTAGTCAGTTGGAACCCGACGCGTGCTGCGCGCGTCTTCAATTTGCAGAGTCATCTGGCGTATCCTCGACTGGAGAAAGGGGATGATGAGATGAGAAGCCCGGCCTGGCGATGGCTGCTGGTCGCCGCGCTCGCGCTGGCGCTGACCCTGCTGGCCGTGGCGCTGGTGCGCCCGCCGACGGCTGCGCTCGGCCATAACGAGCAGGTCGCCATCTACGCCGCCGCGGTCCGCCGCTTGATTGCAGAGAGCCGCAGCGCGTGGCCGGTGATCTTCGTCGAGCCGCGCCTGGTGGCCAAGGTGAAGCCGCACGAGCCTCCGGCCGACGGCGGCCCCGTGCCGGCCGGGCTCGCGCAGGCGCTGCAAGGCCTGGCGCCACGCGTGGAGCTGGCGAGCGCGGAGGAGGCCATCGACTGGAGCAGGGATCAGCCCGGATGGGGCATGGCCACGCGCGACGGCGGGATCCTGGTCACGCTGGGCCCCATCCAGCTGCAGGCGGACGGCACAGTGCTGCTCGCTGCACAGTGGCACGTGCACGCGGTGAACGGCGGCTGCTACGAGTACCGGCTGCGGTGGGCGGGCGGCGCCTGGACGGTGGTCGAGGCCACGCTGCAGTGGATGTCGTGAGAGCGCACGGCAGGGAAGCTGATGGAGGCCCATCTTCTGGCACCAACTGAGTGGCCAGGGCCACTCAGCATGCCGGCGGTCGACCCACGTTCAGCCTCGTCAGGGAGTTCGATCATGCACAGCTGCACCAAACGTTGGCTGGTTTACTGTCTCCTGGGCCTGGTCTTTGGCGTTGCCGATTGGCACTTCCTGCAACTGCTCGTGGTTATCCCTTGGCAGAGGCTGTCTGGGAGCAGCCCCGTCGGACAGCTTCTGCTGCTGCCTGTGATCGTGGGGCTGAACTGGGGTATCTGGCTTGTGCCAGTCGTCCCTGTTGCCATCCACGAGGCCAGACGTTCTGCATCGGTGTGGTTATCGGCAGTGGCGGCTATGGTTGTATGGTGCACTGCCATCCTCGCCTATTACCTCTACTATACGATTCTGATCGCGTTCTGGGGATTGCCCCACATGGAAAGCCTCCTGGTCTTGCGTGAGCACTCGGCCACGTTCTGGCAGGACTGGTCAGCCACCTTCCGGTCGCTCATCCTGGGCCAGGTCGCCGAATGGATCATCGTGGCCGTTGTCGGAGGAGCTATCGTCGGCGCAGGCAGCGGGGCAATCTACCTGTATACACGAAGACGACGCCTGGAGTGAAAGCGTGCCATCGGACAGAGGAGGAGGCCGTATGCGAACGCATCATCGTGACATTCTGGTCCTTGGCATCCTGGCATTCACTCTGCTGGCCGTGGCGCTTGCAGGATGCGCAGGCCGGAGCGCGCCCTCTCCCACGCGCGTCGTCATCTACGACCACGGCCAGGCCACGGCTGTAGAGCCGCAGTCGCCGCGCTTTCGGGCCATCGGCGAGCAGGCGGCGCGCCTGGTGTCGCAGGCCCGCGACGAGATCGCCGCCCTGGGCTTCCCTTGGGAAGCCGCCGCGCGCTGCACGCAGGAGCAGGCGGCCGTCGAGGCCGTTTTTGCCGAGCCGGGCGTGCAGGCGGGTGTGCACGGCGCGTACACCTCCGCCCTCATCCCGCTGGATGAAGAGCACGAGCGGGGCCTCGTGTCCGTCTACCTCGGCCGCGAGCGCTGCTACACCCTCCTCGTGCCCACCCGGGGCGACGAGGCGTTGGCCGCCCTCTGCGAGTTGGCCGGCGTGCCTGCGCCGCCTGTCCGCACAGGGCCGCTGCCGCCTACCGTCGCGCCGGCAGTGCCAACCGGTACGGCCGCCCTCTCCGACGCCGACACCATCGCCATCTACGCCACCGTCGTCCGCCGCCTGTGCACGCGCGACGACTCCTTCGGCGGCACCTACCGGCCTGCGGTCATCTACCTGGTTCGCCAGACCAACGACGCGCTGGGCGACCCCACGGCCCCGCACGGCACAGCAGCGGCGCTCCCCGAAGTGGTGCAGGAGGGCGTGGCAGCGGCCCTGGCGGATCTGCCGGCCCGTCTGGTCTGGGTCGACTCAGCCGCGGATGTGCCCAGGGATGCCAACACGGGCGAGGTCGCGGGCCGCGGCGTGATGGTCACGCTGGGCAACATCTCCCCACAGGGCGCCGGCACGGTGCGCGTCCCGGCCAGCATCTACGTCGCCAACCTCGCCGCCGCCAGCCAGACCTACGTGCTGCAGAAGGAGAACGGTGCCTGGGCGGTCAAGGGCAACACCGGCGTGCAGTGGATCAGCTGAGCGAATAGCGGGCGAGGAGGCTGAAGTGAAAAGGCTTGCCGTGTTGGCGATCCTGGCCATCCTGCTGGCGGCATGCGCCCCCAGGCCGGAGCTCCCTGCCCTCGCCACGGTCTCCCCGGAGGAGGTGGGGCTGGCCTGGCGTGAATGCGAGGCCGACGTGCCGAACCTGGACCTCCAGGAGGCCTGCTTCGGGCCGCGCTTCCTGCGCATGACTGCGGCCGAGGAGGCCAGGCGCGGCACGCGCAACGGCGACACGCTGCGGCTGAGCATCGGCGCAGATAGCTACGAGGCCCTCGACGTCGGCTTGGGGCTGTGCGTCTTGCTCGAGAACGGCCGCCCCGTCAAGCTGCTGCGCAACGAGCAGCCCGAGTTCTGCTCGCCGATGATATCGCTGATCGACGTGGGCGGCAAGGCGGCGCTGGAATTCGACCGCGACGGGCACATGGCCACCGTCAGCCACAACGGTGCCTCGATGACGGTCCACGATGGCCGGGCCACGATCCTGTACGACGGACAGGATGTCTGCCCGCGCTACGGCCTCGATGCGGCCTACCGGCCCTACGAGATGGCGGGCAAGCTGCTCTTCATCGCCCGCAAGGATGGCCAGTACTTCATCGTCTACGATGGCCGGCGCATGGGCCCCGTCTTCGACTGCATCGCGCTGGCCAACCGCGGCGGGCCTGACCCGTCCTTGCCCCAGTGCGGCGGAGGCTGCTTCTGGTTCTGGGGCCTGCGGAGCGGCCGGCTCTATGCGGTCGAGGTCGCGGACCCGGGCGCGGAGCAGCCGCCGGCGGTCACCGACGTGGCCTCGGTGACCGTCAGCCGCCTGCAGCGCGTGCAGGACCTCTGCTGCCCGCCCAGGTTCGGCCACAACGACGACAACTATCTCACGGTGCGCGACGGCAGCCTGTGGCTGCACTCCATCGCCAACGGTTCGGAGCATAAGCTTGTGGATGACGTACTGACGGCCGATTGGGCCGGCCGCGCTATCGTCTTCACGCGGCAGGGCCAGGGGCCGGCGGCCGAGGTGTGGCTGCTCGACGAGGGCACCGACCAGGCGCGCCGCATCGGCGAAACCCTCAACCCCGCGCGCTTGGTCTTCGATGCCCGTGGCAGCCGGCTGGTTGTGGCGGCCGAGGATGGCTTCTACCTGCTGGATGTAGCCAGTGGCGAGCGCAGCGCCCTGCCCCTGGTCCAGGCCCGCAGCCCCGGCGCGCAGGAGTGGACCGAGCTCGCCTTCTCGCCCGACGGCAGGCACGTGGCCGCGCTGGAAGGGACGGTGCTCTCCATCGTCGACCTCGAGCGCCAGGGCAAGGTCCTGGTGAGCGAACGCATCGATCCGCGGCGCTGGGGAGCCTTTGCCTGGTCGGGCGATGGCGGCCAGCTCGCCTATGCCACCATATCGCAGGAGCGCATCCCGGAGCTATGGCTGACGAATGCGGATGGCTCGGGGGCGCAGCGGATCGTGGCGCGGGGCGAGGGCGGCGTCTTTGCCGGGCTGGCCTGGCTGCCGGGCACGCGCTTCATCGTCTACCAGTTCGTCCCAGTCGGGAATGCCGCCACGCTGCAGGCCGAATACCAGGTGATGAGCGCCGACGGGGGCGAGCCCAAGACGTTGTTCGAGAACGGCCTGGGGCTCAACCTGGCGTACAACGGAAAGGTCATCTCCTTCGTGCGCGACCTGCCGGGGGCCGAGGAGACAGGGTATTGGATGGCTGTCCTGTCCTATTATGTGACATGGTAGGGGACGTCGAGCGACTGGGGACTGGGCTGCAGCGCCCGTGACGCCTGGGCGAAGGAGGATTGCAGTGGCTGGGAAGCATGGCACAATCGGCGCAGCAGCGTTTGCACTGCTGATCGCGGCGCTGGTTTGTGCTGGGTGCGGCGGCCAACCGGCGATCGTGCCCACGGTCACGTTGGCGCTGCCCGCGACGGCTGCCAGGCCGGCGGACACGACACCGACCGTAGTTCCACCAACGGCGGCTGCGAGCCCGACGCCCAGCCCCGCGCCGCTAGCCACGCTGCGATCGGTCCGACTGCCGGCAGGCACAATCGCCCTCTATGGGCTGGGCAAGGAGCAGAGCCTGGACCTGTACGCGCTGGGCGCCGCTGGCTCGGCCAGGGGCCTGGACGTGCAGGTCGACCGGGGCTGGCTCGTCTCAGGCGACGGCCGCTGGGCGGTGCACCTCGACGCGCCCGGGGCGGCGGCGCGCGCCATCGTAATCGACAACCTTGAGGATGAGCGCAGCTACGCCATTCCCCTGGGCCAGGCGGGCTGCATGGCCGGCCTCTGGGCCTTTGACCGCGAGGGCACGCGCCTGGCCTCGCTCGAGGTGGGCACGGACTATTGGGCGCTCGTGGTTGTCGACCTGCGCGATGGCTCCAGCCGGCGCTATGAGCTGGCCCGTCCGCAGGGGCAGCCCTTTCCCGTGCTTCCCGGCCAGCCCCTCGGCTGGGCCGCGACCGGGGAGCTTGTGCTCGACACCTTCTATCCCTTCAGCGAGGGCGGGTATGCGGGCATCGGGGCGCTCACCCTGCCCGACGGCGCCTCCCCCACTTTGGTTGCCGACCTGGGCCGCCGCCAGCTGGCCCCTCATGGTGCCTATCTCTTCCGCCCGCAGCTCTCGCCCGACGGCACGCGCCTGCTCTACCTGGCGCGCGAGCCGGGCTATACCCCGGCCGGCTACACACTGCATGGCGGCTTTGAGGACGTGATGGCCAATCAGCTCTGGTCGCTGGACGTGGCCAGCGACCGGGCGGTCAAGCTGGTGGAGGTCACGGATGGCGGCGCGCTGGCCGTGGCTGTCGCCTGGTCGCCCGACGGCCGCGAGGCGCTCTGCGCCCGGGGGCGCTACGACGACGGCCAGCGGCTGACCGCGCTCACCCTGCAGGCTGTCGACGCCGCCGGCGCCATGCGCAACGTCGGTGCGCTCCCGGCCGAGAGCCAGCTCATGGACCTGCGCTGGTGCCGGCCCGGCCTGGCACTGGCCATCCTCTATCATCCCGGCGGCGCGGCCTCCGAGCTGTACACGGTGGACCTGGCCGGCGGCCATATCGCCTTTGTGGGCAAGGGGCAGCAGGTCAGCGTGCTGGGGACCCTGGCAGCCGGGGCCGGCGAGGAGGTCCTGTCCTCGCCTACACCTGCTGCGAGCGCAGGGATGCCGCCGCTCCTCTCGCTGCACATGGTCGATGACAGGGTTGGCTGGGCGACGGCCACCGGCCCTCTCCTCCTGCACACCACGGATGGCGGCCGGCACTGGGCCGACGTGACGCCTCCAGGCAGTGGCGGCGTCTTCTCCCCGGTCTTCCTGGACGCCAAGCGGGCCTGGGCGGCCACCTCACGCGAAGGGAATCCGGTGGTCACGCTCTGTCGCACCGCGGATGGCGGGCGGACCTGGCAGACCAATACTTTCGCGCAGGCCTTCTCCTCCACGGTCATGGGGCTGGACCTGGCTGCCGCCGACCTTACCTCGGGCTGGCTGGTGGTCATCCCCCTGCACGGCATGAACTCCTCCCCTGCTGCGCTCTTCCGCACCGGCGACGGCGGCGCGCACTGGACCCAGGTGGCCAGCACGCACGACACGCTGCCCTACGGCGGCGGCATCCGCTGCACCGACTCGACGACCGGCTGGCTCTCCGGCGTCACCGAGAACACGCAGCCGCTGTCGCTCAGCGTCACGCGCGATGGCGGCCAGAGCTGGCAGGCGGTGCAGCTGCCCCTGCCGCCCGGCTACGAGGATGGCCGCCTGAGCGTTGGCCTGCCCATATTCTTCGGCGCGGGGCAGCAGGATGCGCTCCTGCGCGCGCAGTACCAGCCGCAGAGCGGGCGAGCCTCCGAGTCCGCATGCATCATCTACGCCAGCCACGATGGCGGGCGCTCCTGGCAGGCCACAGCGCCTGTCCGCAATGGGGGCGCTTCTGACTTCATCAGCGCGAGTGGGGGCTGGGTGTGGGCCGCCGAGCCGCACAACAGCGGCTCCGCCGCGCCGGTCCAGGGCACGCTGTATCACATGCGGGACGGCGCTCAGACCTGGGAGGCGCTGCCGGGCACGCCGGGCCTGGACGCCTTCCTGCTGCACGGCGGCGACGTGCTGCATCTGGATTTTGTGAGCGCGGAGGCCGGCTGGGCCATCGTGTGCGCGGCCGATGGGCGGACGACGCAGCTCGCCGAGACTCAGGACGGCGGGCGCCATTGGGGGCTTGTCGACGCCCAGATGGCAAGGTGAGCAGCTTTGGAGAGGAGATCCCATGAAGAAGCGCGCTATCCTGATAGCGCTCGGAGCCGCCTTCCTCATGGCGTGCACGCGCGGGGCCGCCCCTCTGCAGGCCATCTACCTGGTACAGGGGCAAGGGCAGCTCGACCCGGCAGAGCTCGCAGCCCA
>DAOUGZ010000110.1:0-3544 GCA_034428955.1 Anaerolineae bacterium
CTCGCTGCCCGTGGCCGTCAACCCGGGGAGCGGCTTCAACTGCTATTGGGAGATGCCCTTCCGCAAGGGGGCACGCATCACCATCGAGAACCTGGACGACGAGCAGCAGACGATCTACTACCAGATCAACTATACCCTCACCGACGTGCCCGCCGATGCGGCCTATTTCCACGCCCAGTTCCGCCGCTCGAACCCGTTGCCCTACAAGCAGGATCACATCCTCTTGGACGGTGTGCGCGGGCAGGGGCACTATGTAGGCACCTACATCGCCTGGGGCGTCAACAACTGCGGCTGGTGGGGCGAAGGCGAAATCAAGTTCTTTATTGACGGCGACGGCGAGTTCCCCACTATCTGCGGCACGGGCACCGAGGACTATTTCGGCGGCTCTTACAACTTTGAGTACCCACGCGGCGAGGCCTACTGCGAGTTCACCACCGCCTTCCTGGGGCTGCCGCAGGTCATCCGCCCCAACGGCCTGTACGACTCGCAGCAGCGCTTCGGCCTGTACCGCTGGCACATCATGGACCCCATCCGCTTCCAGCAGGACCTGCGAGTGACCATCCAGGCCCTGGGCTGGCGCTCCGGGCGGCGCTACCTGCCCCTGCAGGACGACATCGCCTCCACCGCCTTTTGGTATCAAACGGAGCCGCATGCGCCGTTCCCTGCCCTGCCCGATAGGGACGGGCTGGAAGTCATATAGAAGGGATGAGAGGAGTGCTATGACCGCCAATGTAACGCCGCTCTGGCCTCACAACAAGCCGGACTTTGACCGTTTGCTCAAGGTCCTTCGCCGCGAAGGCACGCCGGATCGGGTGCCCTTTATCGAGTTGTTCGCCGACCCCGAAATCATCACCGCCGTGCTGGACGAGACCCCGATTCCCAGAACCGCCGCCCGCGGCAGCCGGGAGATTCACCGCGCATTTCTACAGCAGCGCATTCGTTTCTGCCAAAAGGTAGGGTTCGACTATGTCTACGCGGGGACGGGCATCGGCCTGTCCATCGAGCGCCTGCAGGCCGAGGATACGGCCGAGCTGACCCGCGTCAAGCGCGCCTGGGCGAACGAGTCGGACGGAGTTATCAGGTCCATGGCCGACTATGACGCCTACCCCTGGCCCGACCCCAGCGCTATCGACTATTTCGAACTCGAGTACGTCGCCGAGCACCTGCCCGAGGGTATGCAGATCATGGCCACGACCACCGGCGTTCTGGAAAACGTCATGTGGCTCATGGGCTACGCCCCCTTTGCCATAGCCCTCTACGAGGACCCGGAACTGGTCGAGGCGTTGTTCCAGCGCATCGGCGACCTGATGGCGGCAGCCTATCGGGGGATATGCGACCATCCCAGCGTCGGCGCCGTGTTCATCGGGGATGACATGGGCCATCGCAGCGGCACCATGATCCACCCCGATCACCTGCGCCAGTACGTGTTCCCCAGGCAAAAGAAACTGGTCGAGATCGCTCACGCTCACGGCCTGCCCTTCCTCCTGCACGCCTGTGGCGATCTGCGCGTGGTGATGGATGACCTGATCGATGACGTGGGGATCGACGCCAAGCACTCCTTCGAAGATACCTACCTGCCCGTTGTGGAGGCCAAAAAGCTCTACGGCGACCGAGTGGCGCTCCTGGGCGGCGTTGACGTCGACTTTATGGTTCGCTCCAGCGAAGACGATGTGCGCGCCTACACGCGCCGAGTTCTAGAAGCCTGCATGCCCGGCGGAGGCTATGCTATGGGAACCGGCAACAGCGTGGCCAATTATATCCCCGTGCGCAACTACCTGGCCATGTTGGACGAGACGATGCGGGTCGGCGTCTACTAGAACGCCAATGAGGAGGATCCAATGGCCGACATCTCCAGCCTCTCTGGGCAAAGCCCGCTATCCGGCCTGCCCAGCCTGCGCAGCTACAGCTCGCATCGAGTATCGAGCTGGGACCGCTCCGGCGGCAACAACGACTGGCTGCCCATCAAACCCGGTCAGGAAGCCACCCTCGCCTCTATCCAGGGTCCGGGCTGCGTGAAGCACATCTGGGCCACCCTCGTCGCTCCCGAGCCCGACTATCTGCGCAAGGTCATCTTGCGCATGTGGTGGGATGGCGAACCCGAGCCGAGTGTCTGCACACCTATCGGGGACTTTTTCGGCATGGGCCATGGCCAAACCCGCAACTTTAGCTCCCTGCCTCTGCAAATGAGCCCGCAAAACGGCATGGCCTTCAACTGCTGGTTCCCCATGCCCTTCGCCCAGTCGGCTCGGATCACCGCCACCAGCGAGTGCTCGGCTGCGGACGTCATGTTCTACTATTATGTGGACTATCAGCTCTACGAGCAGCCCCTGTCCGATGTCGGCTACTTTCACGCCCAGTGGCGGCGGCAGAACCCTTGCGACGGCGTCTCCGGCGAGGGAATGTCCAACGCCGAGTTCGAGTTCGGCGGCAACAACCTGACCGGCGCCGGCAACTATGTGATCCTGGAGGCCGAGGGGCGCGGCCACTATGTCGGCTGCAACATGAACATCGAGAACCTGCGGCCCGACCCGGCCCCCTGGCCGGAGGAGCTGGCTTGGCCGCTGCAAATGCGGCAGCTTGGGGAGCAGCCCCAGCTCTTCCTCGAGTGCTTCAACTGGTATGGCGAGGGCGACGACATGATCTTTGTGGATGGCGACACGTGGCCCCCCAGCCTGCACGGCACTGGCACCGAAGATTACTTTGGCACCGCCTTCTGCCCCGTGCAAGAGTACTCGGCTCCCTATCATGGCCTGACCCTGGCCGGCGGCAAGAACTGGAGCGGCCAGCACTCATACTACCGCTTCCACATCGAGGACCCAATCACCTTCCGGCGCGGGATCCGGGTAACGATCGAGCATGGCCACAACAACCATCGCTCAGACGATGTGTCCAGCACCGCCTACTGGTACCAGACCGAGCCGCACAAACCGTTCCCCCCGCTGGCCGCACGTTAGGTCGTGTTCGCAAAGCAGAAAACCATGCCCCTCGGGGCACCATAAACCATGAAAACGTGGAGCCGCTTGGCGGCCTGAATTCGTGTTCATTCGTGTCATTCGTGGCCGAGGGGCTACCCTGCCACGAATGACACGAATTGGCACGAAGGGCGGTACTTTCAAAGCAGCCGGCCGGGCTCCCACGCCCGGCCGGCTGTTGAGATGTGGCCTCAAGCCGGTTTGCAGACCCAGTAGCGCGCCTCCTGGAACGGGTCCGGGTAAAAGGTGCCGCGCCCGAGCACGTCGACCACCTCATAGTAGTAGATCAGCTCATAGTCGCCGTCGAGATGGCGCGCATCGACCTGGAACTCGTACTCTCCAGGGCGCCCGCCGGCCTGCGTGGCCAGACGGAACTCGCGGTTCTGGTCCGCTTCGCGGTAGTGCAGACGCACTTCGCGGGCGTGAGTACCCTCCTCCAGGGTGAGGCGGAAGATGAGCGTCTCCGCCGGCGCCCAGGTCTCGGGACCGCTCGCCGCCACGACTCGCGGCGCCCGAAAGCCGCGCACGATGGGCACGCAGAAGCGGCGCCGTGTTTCCTGCCCTCTCGCACC
>DAOUGZ010000111.1:0-61498 GCA_034428955.1 Anaerolineae bacterium
TGCGCGCCGCCGGAACCGAGGTGGTACCACGAGAGGCGGCCCCTTTCGTCCTTGGACGAAGGGGGCTTTTTGATTCGTAATGCGTGGTGCGTAGGGTGGTCGCCTCTTGCGGCGAGCCCTGTTCGGAGCAAGGTTACGCATTACGCAGTACGCAATAGCCTTAGCAGGAGAGAACATCATGGCCGAAATATCCATGCCCAAGACCTATGATCCCAAAGAGGTGGAGCGCGCCCTCTACGACTGGTGGGAAGCTCACGGCTATTTCAAGCCGCGCGTGGTCCCCGGGCGCAAGCCGTTCGTGATCTCGATGCCACCGCCCAATGTGACCGGCAAGCTCCATCTGGGCCACGCCATGACGGCTTCCATCGAAGACCTGATGATCCGCTACCACCGCATGAAGGGCGACCCGACCCTCTGGGTCCCAGGCTCGGACCATGCCGGCATCGCCACCCAAAACGTGGTAGAGCGCGAACTGGCCAAGGAAGGCAAGACGCGCCACGACCTGGGGCGCGAGGCCTTTGTCGCCCGCGTGTGGGAGTGGAAAGAGGAGTACGGCGGCTTTATCACCCAGCAACACCGGCGCCTGGGTGTCTCTTGCGACTGGGAGCGCGAGCGCTTTACCCTCGACGAGGGGCTCTCGCGCGCGGTGCGCGAGGCCTTTGTCCGGCTCTACGAGAAGGGGCTCATCTACCGCGGCACCTATCTCGTCAACTGGTGCCCACGCTGCACCACGGCCATCTCGGACCTGGAGGTGATCCACCGCGAGGAGGCGACCAAGCTCTGGCACGTTCGCTATCCCCTGGCCGGGCGAGAGGGTGAGTACGTCGTCGTGGCCACAACCCGGCCGGAGACGATGCTCGGCGATACGGCCGTGGCCGTGAACCCGGAGGATGCCCGTTATGCCGACCTCATCGGCCAAACGCTCATCCTGCCGCTCGCGGACCGGCCCATCCCCATCGTCGCCGACGATGCGGTGGACCCCAAGTTCGGCACCGGCGCCGTCAAGGTGACCCCGGCTCACGACCCGGTCGACTATGAACTCGGCAAGCGGCACAACCTGCCCCTGATCGACGTCATGACCGATACCGGGCTGATGAACGAAAACGCCGGGTCCTTTGCCGGGCAGCCGCAGATGGAGGCCCGCCGCAATGTGGTCGCCGAGCTGGAGCGCCTGGGCCTGATGGAAAAGATCGAGGACTATCGCCACGCCGTGGGCCACTGCCAGCGTTGCGATACCATCGCCGAGCCGCGCATCTCTACCCAGTGGTTCGTGCGCATGAAGCCGCTGGCGGAGCCGGCCCTGCAGGCAGTGCGCGACGGGCGCATCCGCATCGTTCCGGAGCGCTGGAGCAAGACCTACTTCAACTGGCTGGAGAACATCCGCGATTGGTGCATCTCGCGCCAAATCTGGTGGGGTCACCGCATCCCGGTGTGGTACTGCCAGGGGTGTGGCGCCGAGATCGCGGCTCTGACCGAGCCCACGGCCTGCGAAAAGTGCGGCGGCACCACGCTCTTCCAGGACCCGGACGTCCTGGATACCTGGTTCTCCTCCGGGCTGTGGCCCTTCTCGACCCTGGGCTGGCCGGAGGACACGGAGGACCTGCGCACCTTTTACCCGACCAGCGTGCTGGAGACGGCCTACGACATCCTCTTCTTCTGGGTGGCCCGCATGATCATGTTCGGGCTGGAGATGACCGGCGAGGTGCCCTTCCATACCGTCTACCTGCACGGCATGGTGCGCGACGAGTACGGCCAAAAGATGTCCAAGTCCAAGGGCAACGTGGTCGACCCCCTGGAGTTGATGGACGAATACGGCACCGACGCCTTGCGCTTCTCCTTCCTGACCGGCTCGACCCCGGGCAACGACATGAAGCTCTCGCTGACCCGGCTGGAGGCCAACCGCAACTTTGCCAACAAGATCTGGAATGCGGCGCGCTTTGTCGTCTCCAACCTAGCCGGAGGGCGCGCCGCGCAGCCGGCGGAGGCGCCGGAGACCCTGGCCGACCGCTGGGTACTGAGCCGGCTGCAGCACGTCACTGCTGCGGTCACCCACCTCATCGACGACTACCAGTTTGGCGAGGCCGGCCGGCAGGTCCACGACTTTCTCTGGGGCGAATACGCGGACTGGTACATCGAGATCTGCAAGAACCGCCTCTATGGAGACGACCCGGCGGCTGCGGCCACAGCCCGTCGCGTGCTGGTGACCGTGCTGGAGCAGTCCCTGCGCCTGCTGCATCCCTTTATGCCTTTCGTCACAGAGACGATCTGGCAGAACCTGCGGGATGCCTGGGGGGCGAGCGAGTGGGGCGAGTCGCTCATGATCGCGCCCTGGCCTGCCGCCGGCGAGGTCGACGCCGAGGCCGAGGACGCGATGCAGGCCATCATGGAGGTTGTGCGCGGCATCCGCAATGCTCGCGCCGAGTACGACGTAGAGCCCGGCCGCCGCATCGCCGCGCTCATCGCCGCCGGCAACCTGACCCCGGCCTTTACGGCCGAGCGCGATGCCCTCATCTCCCTGGCGCGCCTGGATGAGGCCCGCTTCACCCTCACCCGCGAGCTGCCGGAGAAGCCGGCCAAGGCGCTGGCCATCGTAACCAGCGGCGTGGAGGTCTACCTGCCCCTGGCGGGCATGGTCGACCTGGAGCGCGAACAGGAGCGCTTGAACAAGGAACTGCAGAGCGTAGAGGCCGACATCGCCCGCGCCCAGGGCCTGCTGAGCAACGAGCGCTTTACGGCCAAGGCGCCGCCTGAGGTGGTGGAGAAGGAACGCAACAAACTCGCCGCCGCCGAGGAACGCAAAGCGGCCCTCGCCGCGCGCATCGAGATGCTGCAGGGGATGTAGTGCTCAGGTGTCTGGGCTCCCATGTGCGTTGCGGCGAGCAAGCCGCAGCGCACGTGGGAGCCCAGACACCTGCTAACGGAGTGACATGCACAGCCAGCCAATGCGCCCGAGCTTCGCACTATTTGGCGTTTCGCGGGATTTATGGTAGAATAGGGATTGCCAAGCTCAGCCGCCGGGAGCGCCGAAACGACCGCGACCCGGCACACGAAACTCTATCAGGTAACCTCTGCGCTCTCTGCGGTTCCGCTGGCAACGCTGGAACCCGCGAGCGCCTCGCCTCTGCTCGCCCCGCAATCCAGCTTGTGTCCAGGGACCCAATGGCGCCCACAGATTCCCGCAGGTGTAGACCGGTGCGCTTGTTCGCCGGAGCGGCGGGTGCTCCGGTAGCACGATTCACTCTGACCGGCCTCTGTGCGGTGCCAGCCAATGAAGGAGAGAGAACCATGGCCAAGCTGATGCTTGACGAAAACACGCCGACGCTCATCATTACCCGTACTCTCGCCCCCAAGAAGGTTTCGCTGCGCCTCGATGCCCTGCGCATCGTGCTGCTCTTTATGCCGGGCGACCGCGACTGGCGCTATGCCCAGACGACCGCCCACCATGCGCTCATCGACCTGAACATCCTCGCCGCTGCAGACATGGCCGTCTTGCGTGAGGAACTGGCAGAGGTCGAAGAGGCCGCCGAGATCAAGCTCTTCCTCGAGGACTATGCCGGCCACTATGCCACACTAACCCTGCAGGACATTCGCGAGAGCGAGATTGACCTCCTGCAAGAGCTGGCGGAGCACCGCCGCGCACGCCGCGACAGGCTCGCCGGCTGGACGCGCAACGTCCCTACGCTCATCATCACCGGCTTTGACGGCGATATGGCCACCTTTGACTCCGAAGGAATCCGCGTCGGCCCGGACAGCTTCCTGCCCTGGGCGGAGCTGGACCAGGTCACCATACAAAGCGGCCCGGAAGACGGGGTCGCCGCCTACCACCTCGTGCCCAGGCAAGGGCTGCAATCCGAGTACGTCGTGCGCATGCCCGACCGCAAAGGTTATCTGTTCCTCGCCGAGTGCACCTTCTGGCGCACCCTCGCCGCCCGGCAAGCCGAGGATGCCGCCGAACCTGCCTAGGATTGGCTTCTCGGCCCAAAGACGATGACGACGATGGCCGCCACCCAGTGGTCTGCCGCATTGATTTCGATGGCCTGTAGGGAGCCTCTAGTCGTCTGGTGCCACCCATCATAATCTCTGCGGGCCACTACTAGGTCAGCACAGCAGAGGTCTGAGCATAGCCCACAGTGTAGCCGGCCGCCATCACGCCCGGCAGGATGACGTTGCCGGCTGGATCGCATCGTGTACGATCCAGCCGTCACCTACCGGCTTCTGGCCCGGTCCAGGCCCGCTCCCAGCGAGAGCCCGATGCCCACCCCAACACCGCCCAGCGCAAGCCAGAGCGCCTGACTGGTGATGGCAAAAAGGATAACCCCCAAGCCTCCACCCACCGCAATGCCCATCAGCATACCCAACGCCGTGCAGTTCGTCTGCCTCATAGCTGGCCTCCTTGTCCCAACAGTGCCCGTCCGGGGTCTGAACCCAGAGGTTATGTACCCCAGCATACCACCTACGGCCCTCATGGGCACCAACCGAAGGGGTAGACTTGCCCATAGCCAGGCATCCAGCCCGGATACTGCCCACATGGCCAGGTAGCCCACTCTCATAGACGAAAAACCGGGATTGGAGCACAAGCCCCAATCCCGGCAAGAGTTCTGCCTGAGGCGCTATCCGCCGGACTGGCTCCTGCGACGGCGCAGGTACTCTTCCAACTCGCGGATAAGATCCTCGCTGCTGGGGAGCGGTTCATGTTCCGCTCGAGGCGCTTCCTCCGCCTGCAATCGCTCCGCTTCGTGCTGCTCTTCCAACTGGCGCACGTAGGCAAAGAGTTCCGGGTCCTCAGACACGATCTCGGACACCTGCTCCTCAAACTGCGCCTCGAGGAGCCGCAGTTCCTGCAAGTCGATATCCAGCTTGAAGAGCGTGTTGAGGCGCTCGAGCATGGCCAGGGCGACCTTGGGATTCGGCGAGGCCGAAAGGTACTCGGGAACGCTCCCCCAGAGGCTGGCCGTGCCTATGCGCCGTCGCGCACAGGTGGCATTGAGCACACCGAGGATCCCCGTCGGCCCGGAATAGCGGGTGGGGCGCACCCCGGCCTTGCGCAAGCGCCTGGCCAGCCCCGCCGGGCTGGCTGTGCCCGTAAGCTGGGCAGGATAGGTGTGCGGCACATCAGAGACGAGCGCGCCCAGGGTAACCACCGTCGAAACGCCCTGCGTGCGGACATAGTTGATCAGCGCATCCGTGAACGTCCGCCACTTGAGGTCCGGCTCCACGCCGACCATCACAATCACATCGCGCTCGCCATCTTCATTGACATAGTAGAACAACTCGTTGGCCGGCCACTCCACATGGCGCTGGAAACGCCCCGCAATGCGGACTCGTGGGCGCGTCTCGCTAAAGACATAGAACTCTTCCGGGTCTACCTCAGCCAGCTTGCGGATATTCCACTGATCAATCAGGTAACGAGCCGCAAAGGTGCCGGCTTCGGAAGCATCATTCCAACCGGCAAAAGCGGCAATGAGCATTGGGTCTCTGAGCTGCGGTCGTGCATAGCTGCGAATGTATTCCACCAGCCCAACTCCTTCTCCATCCCACGCGGACAGGAACCCCGCGTGTACCAGGCGCGACAGGCACGTCTAGCCCACCGAAGCGAGCGCAGCCTTCACCCCTAGTATACGCTTACCATCGACATCCGACAAGGCCGCGCCAACCGGCGCGCGCAGTTCACCGATGGGGGCGAAAGGGGAATCCCGCGCGAGCGCAGTCACAGCCGAGTCACGCTAGTCGAAGTATCGAGCGAGCTCGGGACGTGTTGCAGAAAACGCCAAGCTGCGCCGGCCCTCAGCTCGCTCGACAGGTCCGTCCGTGCGATTCGGCCGCAACTGCGCTCGCGGAGGACTCCCCTCGATGCGTGATCTGCCCCGAAACTGAAACTGCATCCCAACCGACGCGCGTGCCGGACGCAAGTGCGCATAGGGCTCATACTACCTCTTGCGGCACAGTTTATGCTACACCTTTCAGTCGGCCCAGACAGCATGCCTTGGAGGTGCAGATGGAAGACGACAAGTTCACCCCCTACGAGCAGCGCCTCACCCAACTGTGGGAGCGCATGGTCCGGGCTATCGGCATCCACACCGTGAACGTCCTCATAGAGCGCGCCATCTACCAGGCCTCCGAACGGCACCCCCAGCTCAGTCTGATCGAGCGCACCGACGAGGGCCTGGGCTTTGGCGAACTGGAGAAGGCATGCGCCGAGGCGCCCGAACAAGAGATCGCCAACGCCTTTACCGACCTGACGTCAGAGCTGCTGCTCATCATGGCCCGTCTGCTCGGCACCGAGATGGCCCAACGCCTGGCTGAGGAGCTCGAGGCCAAGATGGAACGCGAGACCCCGCGCGCCGAGGAGAGTGGCACCTGATGAATGCCATGGAGAACACGCCAGGCACGGCGAAAGGAGCCGGCTTCATGGCCGGCGAGAACGGACAGATCAAAGAGTTGGAGCGCATCACGACCGGGCTGAGCCGGCTCGATGAGATCCTGGACGGCGGCTTCCCGCGCTATTCGATCATCTTCCTCGCCGGCCTCCCCGGCACGGGCAAGACCATCCTGAGCGAGCAAGCCCTCTTTGCTAATGCCTCGCTGGGCCGGACGGGTCTCTACCTCAGCACCATCTCCGAGCCGGTGATCAAGGTGCTGCGCTTCCTGCAAGGATTCAGCTTCTTCCGGCCGGACCTCTTCGGCAGCAAGGTTATCTATGGCGATGTCGGCGGCCCCCTGCGCACAGGCGGGCCGGCGGAGATGCTGCGCCAGGTCGACGAACTGGTGCGCGAGCACCGCCCGGATCTCCTGGTCATCGACAGCTACAAGGCTGTGCGCGATACCATCCGCGACCCTCTCGCCTTTCGCGAGTTCACCACCGACCTGGCCATACACCTGTCCGTATGGGAGGTAACCACCATCCTGGTCGGCGAGTACTCGGCCGAGGATATCCGCGAGGCCCCCGAGTTCGCCATCGCCGATGCCATCATCTACCTGTACGGTACGGAGGAGGCCGCAAAGCAAAAGCGCTTCCTGCGGGTGATGAAGATGCGCGGCAGTTCCTTCTTCGCCGGAGAGCACTATTTCGATATCACCTCCGACGGCATCACCGTCTACCCGCGCATGGTGCCCCAGGTCGTCGGCGAATACGAGTTTCCGGGGAGCCGGACCGGCTCGACGATCGACGGGCTGGATGAGATGATGGGTGGAGGGATCTATGAGGGCACCGCGACGTTCATCAGTGGCGGCACAGGCTCCGGCAAGACCACCCTCGCCCTCAGCTTCCTGGTCGATGCCGCCCGGCGCGGGATGCCCGGCCTCTACGCCAGCTTTGAGGAGGGCCCCAAGCAGATCATGCGCAACACCGCAGCCTACAACTGGGACCTGCCCGGCCTGGTCGACCGCCGCCTGCTCGATATCTACCACGTCTCGCCCTCCGAGCTCAACGTTGACCGCCATGCCTACGAGATCAAGGAGCGTGCCGACAGGCTGGGTGCCCGTCTGCTGGTTATCGACAGCGTCACTGCCTTTGAAGCGGCCCTCCCCGACCTGGCCAAGTACCAAAGCTACCTCTGGGCCATCAACGACTATTTCAAGCGGCAGGGAGTCACCATCATCATGATCAGCGAGGTCGTGAACGCCTTTGCGCCGCTCCAGATCAGTGCCGCGGGCGTCTCTTTTCTGGCCGACAACATTATCTTTCTGCGTTACGTCGAGATGGCCGGCGAGATCAAGCGCGCCATCGGCATCCTCAAGATGCGCGGCAGCCGCCACGACATGCACCTGCGCGAGCTGATCCTCGATCCGCCGCACCTGCGGGTCGGAGGCCCACTCATCGCGGCCGGCATGCTCGGGCAACCCATGCGGGGTGAGGGGCTGGCGCAGACAGCGCCCGGCCCGCCGCAGCCTGCCGGCGCAGGGGGGAGGTGGTGACCAACAGCGAGTTGGTCCGGCACACCCGTGAGGACCTGCAACTCTTGGCGATACGCGAGATCTTTCGTGCCACCGCCGCCGCGCTGCCCCTCAACGATATCCTCGCCATCATCGCCAACATGACCATCATCGTCTATGACGCGACGACCGCCTGGTTCATGGTCGCCGAAGACGATGAATTGCGCACAATCATCGCCAGGGGCCAGTTCGCCGATGCCCTGTTCGATAGGGGCCGCATCGCCGAAGAGGAGAGCAGCCGCGTGGCCAGCGTGGGTGACGAGCCCCTCGTCCTGCAGCCTGCGGAGATCGATCCGGCTGACCCGGTCATTGGCGTCTTTGCCCGGGAAGACGAGTCGGTCACCCTGCTCTCGCTCAAGACGAACGGCACGACCTGGGGGCTACTCGGGGTCGCGCTGGCCCGCCAGGCTCCGCCGGACATCACGTTTCTCATCACTCTGAGCGAGCAGGCGGCGGTAGCCATCGAGCGTGCCCGGCTGCGCGAAGAGACGCGCACCTGGCGCGAGCGGTTGGATGTCGTGTTCGAGCGCATGGCCGAGCCGGTGTTCGTCTTTGATGGTGAGGGCCACCTCGCCCTAATGAACCCGGCTGCCGAAGAGCTTTTGGTGGGCAGGGATGTACGTATCGGGGATTCCCTGGCCGACATGGCCCGCAAGGCGGGCCTCACCGATGCCCAGGGGCGCCCGGCGCCCCCCAAAAACTTTGCCGTCGCCCGCGTCCTCCGGGGAGAGCAGGTTGAGAACCTGGAGGTAGACCTACCGGTGCCCGGGTCACCGACGCGGCACCTCCTGGCCAGCGGCGCGCCGCTCATGCAGGACGGGCGCATCCAGGGAGTGGTCGTAGTCTGGCGAGACATCACCTACATCCGCGAGCTCGAACGCATGCGTGCCGAGTTCCTCTCGATGGTCAGCCACGAACTGCGCACGCCGCTCACCTCAGTGTTGGGCTACACCCAGTTGCTCGAGCGCCAACTGGAGCGGGGCGCGCCGCCGGAGGACCTGGCTAGCCGTCTGCGCACCATCGCCGAGCAGACCAAGCGCGTCAACAAACTCGTGGAGGACCTGCTCGATACCTCGCGAGCCGAAGCGGGGCGGCTGGCGCTCAAATTCCAGGAGGTCGACCTGACGAGGCTCATCCGCAGCACTGTGGACGAAGCTGTCGCCGCCGCCCCCGAGCACCGGTTCACAGTCAATGTGCCACCGGAAGCCCCTCACATATCGATCGACCCCGATCGCATCGAGCAGGTTCTGAGGAACCTGCTCTCGAACGCGGCCAAGTTCTCACCGCCGGGAACAGAGATCACAGTGGGGCTGCGCATGGATCCGGAGCGAGCCGTGGTCTCGGTGGCCGACCAGGGGCGGGGCATATCCAGAGAGGACCTGAGCACGCTGTTCATGCCCTTTCACCGCATTCGCCGGGCCGGAACGCGCGAGATCAAGGGCGTGGGCCTAGGGCTCTTTATCTCCCGCTCCATCGTAGAAGCCCACGCCGGCGAGATGTGGGTGCACAGCGAACTGGGTAAGGGGAGCACCTTCTACTTCTCCATCCCCCTCGAACACCGTCGGGCCGCAGGGGGGGATGAGGAAACCGTAGAACTCGCCGCTACTCACTAGCCGCCGCCATCAGCATGCCGTACACGAAATGCCTGTTAACAGCAAAGCCCAGCCGCGGGATACTCCGCGACTGAGCTTTGGTATCGGGCTACCAGCCCTCGTTGCCCGCAGGCGCTCGGATGGGCAGTGCCCATTGGGCGCCGCAAGCCATGCGCGGCGCTACCAGCGATCGTCCTGCCGGCCGCGCCCGCCACCGCCACCGGGGCGGCGACCACGCCCACCACCGCGCTGCTCGGCAAAGCACTCGGAGCAATACACGGGCCGGTCCGACCGTGGCCGGAAGGGCACTTCGGTCTCTTTGCCACACTGGGCACACACAGCGGGGAACATTTCGCGGTCGCCACGGCTGCGGAAGCCGCCCTCGCCACGGCTCGCCTTGCGGGCGGCGCGGCACTCGGGGCACCGGCTGGGCTCATTCGTAAAGCCCTTCTCGGCGTAGAACTCTTGCTCGCTCGCTGTGAAGGTGAACTCGCGGCCACAGTCGCGGCAGGTCAGGGTCTTATCTTGCATTGTCTTGGCACTCCTGCTCCACAGACCGGGGCGTCCAGGCTCCGGCCCAGATAGGCTGCTTGTAATGACCGGTCAGGTCTGTACGCTGAGAGCACCAGACATCGTAAGCGCAAAAGACCCTGCCGCATCCGCGAGCAGCATGGAAAGTCAATGAGTACATTATACACGAAAATCGCGCACATGCAAGCCGCTCAGCATCCGCTTGGGGCTTTTCGGCACCTTCTGTGGTATAATCACCTTTTCCCGTAGCACTCGCCCCGGGAAAACCCACCGCCGGGTTCACAATGCGGCGAGCACACCCATCAGTGCTCCACAGGAACACCGCCAGGCAAAGCCGCCGCCGGCGGCACGACGGCCACCCGAGCCTCTGTTACGTGGCACCATGGGGTAGTTAGGATAGGTGACATGCAAATCGTTAGTGATCGTGCGATGGACCTCTCGCCGGAGCAGTTGGCCGGACTCGACATCCACCTCGTTCCGCTCATCCTCACCCTCGACGGCAAGTCCTATCGCAGCGGCGTCGATATCCAGCCGGACGAATTCTACCGTCTGCTGGCCACGAGCGACTCGCTCCCCACGACCTCCCAGCCCTCGGCCGGCGACTTTGGCGCTCTCTATAAGCAACTGGCCGTTACCGATCCGGAGATTCTCTCTATTCACATCTCCTCCGGGCTGAGCGGCACCATCAACGCAGCGCGGGCCGGCACCCAGCAAGCGCCGGAGGCCCACGTCACGATTGTCGACACCAAGACTCTCTCCGGCGCGCAGGGCTGGCAGGTAGAGGTGGCCGCCAGGGCCGCCCAGGCCGGGTGGTCAAAGGAGGAAATCATCGCCCTGCTGGACCGCATCGGGGCCGCAACCGATACCATCTATACCATCCAGACGCTCAAATATCTGATCCACGGCGGGCGCATCAGCCACCTCAAGGGGTTATTGGGGGCGCTCTTGGGGATCAAGCCGCTCATCGGCGTGGAGAAGGAACGAGGTACATACGTCCAGTGTGGCCAGGGGCGCACCCTCAAGCAAGCCATCTGCAAAATCGCCGAACACGTCGCCCGACAGCACGCCCCCGGCACCGCCATGCGCTTCCAGGTACTGCACGGCCACAACCCCGAAGGCGCCGCGATGCTGCGCGCCAAGCTCGCCGGCCTCTACGAATGCACCTGGCTGCCCACCGGCCCCATCGCCCCCGTCTTGGGCGCCCACACCGGGCCTGGGCTTGTCGGCCTCGTCTACGCGCCTCAGGCGGCCTTTGCCGACCTGCCCTGGGAGGCTTAGCCCGGATTCCGCACTCGCGCGGAGGGTGAGGAACGGTTTCACCGCCAAGGTCTCCAAGGATACTCTGCAATCGGAAGGCTTTCGCAGGGCCTGCACAAGTGCTGCATGTGCAAAATGCCTTGGAGACCTTGGCGCTCTTGGCGGTGAAACTATTCCCTCAAGTGCGGGTAAAACTCCCATAAACCAACTGCCATTACTCCACATAGGCCGCAAAGGCCCCGGCAATCTCCTCGCGGCTCGCACCGGCGCGCAGAAGCAGCGTCAACAGCAAGCGCGCCTTCGGCCCATCCAGCATCCCAGCAGGGATCAAACCGCGGGCGATGAGGTCGATCTCCGCACCGGGAGTGCCATAGGTGCGGCGCAACACCTCGCCGGCCCCCGTTCGCGAGGCCAGGATTACCGGCATGGTCTGGGCCAACCTATCCAGAGGCTCGGCCAGCGGCTGCGGCGCGTGGCCGCCACCCAGCGCCTCGATCACCGCCCCGGCATAGCCCAGCCCCTCAATCGCCCCCAGCAAACGGCCATCATCGCCCAGGCCAAAGGTCAGCAGCGCCACCATCCGCTGCGGCGCTCCAGCCGGCACTTCCACATGCCGCCTGCCCAGCGGCCGCAGAACGATGCGCACATCGCCCTCGGCCAGCCAGCCGATCGGCCCCACCAGCCGCGAACGGAACGTAGCCGGGCTCTGGGTGTGGGTCTTTTGCACAAAGCGGGCAGCATGGATTTCATCGTTAAAGACAACCAACGCCCCCAACCCACACGCCCTGGGGCTGGCCGCCACCTGCACCGCCGCCAACAGGTTCGCCGGGCCGTCGGCGCCGGGCAGCGTCGGGTTGCGCATCGCCCCCGTCACCACCACCGGCGCATCGCCCCCCACCAGGAGGTCCAGCCCAAAGGCAATCTCCTCGATGGTGTCCGTTCCCTGGGTGACCACAACCCCATCAGCGCCCTCTGCGATGCGCCGCCGGGCCTCCTCGGCCACCGCCAGCAGATCCTCAATCGACAGGCTCGAGCCGGCCACCATACGCAGCGAAGAGGCTCGCACCTCCGCCACCTGAGCCAACTGCGGCACCGCCGCCATCAGCCCCTCCGGCGTCAACGTCGGCACAACCCCCTGGGCGCCCGTACCGGCCATCGAGATCGTCCCGCCCAAGCCGATGATATCCACTCTTCGTGTCACGACACCCCCTCGTACGACCGCAGCAGATAGTAATAGTAGGCCACAAACTCGCGCGCCAGGTTGTACGGCTCATAGGGCATCAGCCTCAGCCGCGCGTGCGCCCCATACACCTGATCAATACCCATCCGCCGAAACGCCAGCCGCGTGCGCGGGATATGGAAATACTGCGACACGACCACCGCCGAGCGCCACCCCCGCTCCACCATGATCCGCCGGGCATTGAGCGCCGTGTGGTAGGTGTCAATGCCGTCGTTATCCACCACCACGTCTTGCTCGGGCACGCCGCGCGCCACGAGGTAATCGCGCATCACTTCGGCCTCGTAAAACCCCTCGCGCCCCAGGCCGCCGGAGACGATAACCTGCCGCACCAGCCCCTGCCGGTACAGCGCCAGGCCGCACTCCAGCCGATCCTGCAAGCGCAGGCAGGGCACGCCACTCCGCTCCACCTTGTTGCCCAGGATAACCGCCACATCCGCCGGGTGCAGCTCATCATGCAAGCCATCCCAGATGATCGCCGTCGTGTGCAACAAGAACCACAACCCCGCCGCGCACAGCGCCGCGAGGACGAGCCGCCTGCTCCTGGCCATGAGCCCCCTGTCTAGCCGAACCCGAGACTTGAATCCTTCACCGCTCTTCTATTATGCCCCTTGCCAGGATTCGGGCCAAACCCGCTGCCGTCTTGAACCGGTTAGGGGCTCCGAACGAAGTCGCGCGAGGCGTAGGCCGGTGTATCCATGCCCGGCGCCGTACCGAGCCTTTCCTCCGCTGTGGGTGCAGCAGTCGATGAGGAGCGGGCAGGAAGCGGCCGCCTTTGACATCCCGACCGGGCGATGTTATCTTTGTTGAGCTCCCTCACAATCTTGCCGGTGGTGATGCTCGCCCCGAAGGAGGTGGAATAGCATGAAGCAGCATCGAGACGTTCTCTGGTTCGTCGCCATCACCGTAGCGCTTTCCTGGCCCCTGTTCTTGCTGCCGCTGGTTCTTCCGGGGGCAACCCTGGTGGCCTGGGCTCTGGCCATGTTCGCGCCGGCCCTGGCGGCCGTGCTGGTGACGCGATTCATTGCCCGCGAGAGCCTGAGCAGCCTGAACCTGCGTCGCCTGGGGCCCAAGCGCTACTACCTCTGGGCCTGGCTGCTGCCCCCGATTCTGAGTGTTGTGGCCCTGCTGTTCACCGTTCTGTTGGGCATCGGCCGGCTGGATACCTCCTTCGCAGCCATCCGGCAGGCGCTGCCGGCCCCGGAGGATGGTATGGCCGTGCCGCCGGCCGTGATCATCGCCGGCCAGATCATCGCCGCCTTGACGATCGCCCCCCTGATCAACACCATCCCGGCCCTGGGCGAGGAGTTGGGCTGGCGCGGGTTCCTCCTGCCTCGCTTGCTGCACCTGGGTAAGTGGCGGGCTATGCTACTGAGCGGCGTGATTTGGGGCGTGTGGCATGCGCCGGCGATCCTACAGGGGCACAACTATCCCCAGAACCCGGTGCTGGGCGTCTTTTTGATGATCGTCTGGTGCGTGCTCCTGGGCATCGTACTGAGTTGGCTGTACTTGGCGACGCGCAGCCCCTGGTCGGCTGCCCTGGCCCACGGGTCGCTCAACGCTTCCGCCGGGCTGCCCATACTCTTCCTCAACCCCGACATCAACCTGACCTGGGGCGGCACGCTGGCCAGTGTCTCCGGTTGGATCGGCCTGGCGCTCTTCGTCGGCTGGCTCGTTGCTACTCGCCGGCTCGCTCAGGGTGAGGAGATTCAGGCATGAAGCGTTATTCGGCCCTCGCCGTGCTCTGCCTTCTGCTCGCCCTCGCCGCCGGCTGCAGCGCCGGCGCTCAGGAGCTCGCCCTGGGTAACGCCCCCTGGCAGGACGGCGACCGTGCCCTCTACGACGTGTTGGATGCGAGCGGGAACAAGCTCGGCACCTCCGAGTTCACCTTTGCTCGTGACGGCGAGGCTTGGCTCCTAAGCGCCACCGACCGGATCGGCGAGGTCGAGCAGACCAGCCAAGTACGCATCAGCGCCCAGACGCTCAAGCCCCTCGGCCTGGAAAAGACCATCCATACCGCCGATACGGACGTCAGCCTGAGCGCGGCCTACGCCGCCGGCAAGCTGGACATTCAGGCCACCGTCAACGGCGAGGACCGCTCGGCGGCCGTCAACGTCCCCGAGACCGCGCTGGATAACGACCAGTTGCTGATGACCCTGCGCGCACTGGCCTTCGCTGAGGACTTGCGGGGGCGCTGTGTCACGGTTGTGCCGGCAAGCGCCAGCAAGGTCAACACGACCATAAGCGTGGAGGGTCGAGAGGCGGTGCAGGGGTCTGCCGGCAGCGTGGATACCTGGAAGGTACAGCTCGACTTTGGTCAGGCCAAGCAGTACGCCTGGTATCAGGTCGACGCGCCGCACAATCTGGTGCAGTACGACAACGGCAGCACGCGGCTCGTGCTCACGGAGGAGTAGATGATCGAGCAACTGGCCGCCTTCATCGGCTCGCCCGACTGGCGCTCGGCGCTGCTGGCTGCGCTCATGGCCCTGCCGTGGCTATGGCTGCTGGCGCGGGGCCGGCTGAAGGGGCGCTACCTGTGGGCGGCGGTTGCCGTAGGGGCAGCCCTCTTTCCCATCTCCATCGCCTGGGTGCAGGTGCCGGCCCAGGGGGTGCTGAGCGCGCTCTGGCTCCGGCTCCTGAGGGAAGAAGGGATCGGGCGCTATCTCCTGCTGGTCGGCCTGCCGAGCCTGGTCGTGGCCAGCCTGGTGCAGGAGGGGGTCAAGCTGCTGGTTGCCGCCGCTGCGCTGAGGCTGGGCGGAGACCGGAGAAACGCTCAATACGGCCTGGCCCTGGGCGCGGCCGCCGGCGCAGGCTACGGGGCGTTCGAGGCTTTTTGGGTCTTTAACCTGACCCTTTCAACGGGGTGGTCGCCGGCCACGGTACAGCTCCTGGGCGTCGAGGCCCTGCTCGGCCTGGTGGAACGCGCCTTCACCGTGCCCTTCCACATCGGCGCGACAGCGCTGGCCGGCTATGGCTATGCTAGTGGGCGGCCCTGGCGCTTCCTGCTGCTCAGCGTGGCATTGCACACCCTGGTCAACTATGCCGCGCTGCTGCTGCAGGCCGGTCTGCTGGGTATCTGGGCCACCGAGGCCTGGATAGCCGCCTTCGCGCTGGGGACGGTAGGTCTGGCCCTCCGGCTCCGGCACCGTTCCGCGCCCCTGGCCGGGGCGACCGGCGGCTAGTACTGCAGCCGCATCGATGACCTACATGCCCATGATCTCGCCGGCCGGTCGCCGGCCCCAGCGCTCATCGGCCAATACTACCGACGTCTCGACCTGCCGCTCAGGTATCGTCCAGTATTTCCTCAGCAGCCGCTCCTTCTCCTCTCCGGAGACCAGGCGGAACCCATGCTTCTCGTAGAAGCGGATCGCCCACCAGGCGTCGGCCCACGTCCCGACCAGTAGCGGCTGCGAGGTCTGTTCCCTGAGGTGGGCCATGAGCCGCCCGCCAAGGCCCTGCCCCTGCCGCTCCGGCAGCACGTAGGCATGCCGGATCAGGCTGACCCCTTGCATGGGCTGCAGGCCCATCACCGCCAGCAGCGCGCCATCCTCCTCATAGCCCCAGAATATGACCCCCTGAGCCACCTCGTGCGCCAGTTCGTCGGCGGGCATGTACGGCTCGTGCCAACGGTCCGCCGGGATGACCCCTTTGTAGGCCTGCGCCGCCGCGTTGATAATCGCGCACACGGCCGGCAGGTCGCCGTCCTCGCAGCGCCGAATCTTGCCGGACCTCGTCTCATCTGTCACCAGGGACCTCATCCCTCGCCCCCTTCCCCACGTGCAACGACGGAACAGCGCTGCCCCAGGTCCAGGCAGCAAGTATCCGACGGCGGCACCGGCACCCTGATGCCCTCCTTCTCCAGTGCCTGCGCCACCCGGCAGAGCGGCAAACCCACGACGTTCTCATAGCAGCCGCGCACCTCGGCAACGGGATGAAAGGCGCGATGCTGCACGGCATAGGCGCCGGCCTTGTCGAAGGGATCTCCACTGGCCACGTAGGCGGCGATCTCCTCATCCGTATAGTCGCGCATCACCACCTCCGTCGCCACGACCTCCACCTGCCTGTGCCCATCGACCAGGACGGCGACAGCCGTCAGCACACAGTGGCCGCGTCCGCGCAGCCGGCAAAGCATGGCTGTGGCTTCCTGCGGCGAGCGGGGCTTGCCCAGGATCTCACCCTCCACAACGACCGCCGTATCGGCGCCGATGGTAACCTGGCCCGGCCGGTGCACGGCCTCTGCCTTGGCCGCCGCCACGCGGGCCGTCACCTCCTCCGGCGTTGCTCCCGAGATGGCCTGTTCGTCCACATCCGCCGCCTCGACCTCAAAAGCCAGCTCCAGGCGGCCGAGCAACGCCTGCCGCCGCGGCGAGGCCGACGCCAACACGATCCGTTCGCCTCTGGCGCCCAATTCCATCCAACCCCCGCAATCCTACTCAAGAATCGTCAAATCGTTCTTGCACCTACTCGTTTTCGGTGGTACAATCGGGTATCATCAGCCGGAGTTCCCCTGCCCCAATGCCCCAGGCATGGACCGGGTTCCCACGACGACCTGAGCGTCTCTGAACGCCGGCCGGACTGCTTGCGCAGGCCATTCAGCCGAACGAGCATCCGTGGCAGTTGCGTGCCGCAGACGACGTTCCTCGCGTTGTTGCCCCGTAAGCAGGCCACATGCCGGCCATTATACTACAGACAGGCCAGTACAGACAGCCAGGCCCGAGGCCGCAAGGCCGACTGGGGCCTGAAAGGATGCACGATGAGAATTGACGGCCGGGCAGCCGACCAGTTGCGCCCCGTAGAGATGACCGTCGGCTACCAGCAGTATGCGGAGGGCTCGGTTCTGATCAGCATGGGCAACACCCGCGTGCTCTGCTCCGCCACCGTGCAAGAGAATGTGCCCATGTGGCTGCGCGGGCGGAACCGCGGCTGGGTCACCGCCGAGTATTCCATGCTGCCCCGTTCCACAAAGGACCGCACCAACCGCGGGCCTTCCGGCAGGTCTACCGAGATCCAGCGACTGATCGGCCGGGCGCTGCGCGCGTCGATCGAACTGGGCGCCCTGGGCGAGCGCATGATCACGGTCGACTGTGACGTCATCCAGGCCGACGGGGGCACCCGCACCGCCGCCATTACCGGTGGCTATGTGGCCCTGGCCCTGGCCATCGATACGTTGGTGCGCAACAAACAGGACCGCTTGCAGGTCTGGAAGGCGCCGGTCGCCGCAATCAGCGTGGGCCTCGTCGATGATGAACTGCCCCTCGATCACTGTTACGAGGAAGACAGCCGCGCCGAGGCCAACTGCAACAGCGCCATGAACGCTCGTGGCCATGTCGTAGACATCGGGGCGACAGCCGAAGGCCGCACCTTCACCCGCGAGCAACTGGGCCAGATGCTGGACTTGGCTGCCGGCGGAATCCGCCAGCTCATCCAGTTGCAGCGCAGCATCCTGGGGCGCTAGCGCTGCGCCGCAAAGCTCTGATGAGCAACATGGCGCCGCATGGGCGAGTCACACCCATCGGAATCTCTGCGGTGCACTACTAGGCGGAAAAAGCCCGAGAAGCAGCAAAATTCCGCCAGATCGTCCGATACACCCGTACCGGTCAGCCCGTTTGTACGTCCTACATATGAACCACCAGCCCGATTGGAGGTTTCGAGAGTCGTGGTAACGCGAGATCAAGCCTGGCAGTTGCTGAACGAATACATGTCAAACCCCAACCTCATCAAGCACGAGTTGGCCGTAGAGGCGGCCATGCGCGCCTACGCCCGTCGCTTCGGCGAGGATGAGGATCTCTGGGGTATCGTCGGGCTGTTGCACGACTTTGACTATGAGCGTTACCCGGAGATGAGCGAACACGCGGCCAAAGGCGCCGCGATTCTGGCCGAGCGCGGCTACCCGCCCGAAATCGTGCATGCCGTGCTGGCCCACAACCCTGCCCACGGCGAGCCCCGTAACTCGGTCCTCGATCGCACCCTCTTTGCGGTGGATGAACTGACCGGGCTCATCGTCGCCGTGACCCTTGTGCGCCCCACGCGCTGCATCCACGATGTGGATGTGGCCGCCGTACGCCGCAAGTGGAAGGACGGCGCCTTTGCCCGTGGAGTGAACCGCCAAGACATCGAGGCCGGCGCAGCCGAGCTGGGTATCGACCTGGACGAGCACATTCAGGTCGTGCTCCAGGCCATGCAGGCGATTGCCGGCGACCTCGGCCTGGTCGGCAAGCCGCGCCCATAGTAGCCACCGCCGGGGGCTTTGCCGGGGCTGTCCGTAGCGATCACGGCGGCCTGCACCATGCCCCTCGCCGGCGGGCATCGGCCATCAGACCTCTGTGGGCCGCTGATAGCCAGTCGAACGTTCCAGGCTCTACCCATACAGCAGCATGCACGCTGCAAACCGAGTGGCCCGCAGAGATTATGATGGCTGCGCCAAGGGGTGGCGCCAGATGACCAGAGGCGCCATGTAGGCCATCGAAATCAACGCGACAGACCACTACTACCAACACGCTTTGTGCTATAGAGCGGCCATCACACCCTTCATCCTCTCCGACCTGCCCATAGCGGCCTGTCCCTCCGGAAGGGGCACGACGGCCGTCGTAGCCCACCAGAGCGGGCAAGCCGCGCACCGTGCTACCGAGCAGCTTTTCCGGGTCCGGCTCCCATCCGGGCTGAGGCACTGCGTCGCACCACCCGGCGCGGGACCCCATTCTCCGCTCATGGCCAGGGCGTCAAGAGGCGTTGGAGGTCGATCGACGCTACGTCCGTGATGCTCCGCTACCAGACGCAGCAAGTGTCTCCTTTGATAGTACTTGCGCGGTCGGCGCCACTGCCGCCCTCACGGAGGTTGCGAGGCGCGCTCCGCAGGCCGGATTCGGTATCACAGCGGCGGGCCGCCGGTTGTGGCGAGCGCTGGAACCTCTGCGAGGGTGGTATCGCGCAAGTACTACCTTTGAGCGAGATGGGAGGTGAACCGAGATGAACTGCCCCGAATGCGGCAGCTCTATTCTGGAAGGCGTGCGCTTTTGCCCCGAGTGCGGCGCCGAGCTGCCAGGCGCGGAAAAGACCCGTCCGTGCCCCCACTGCGGCGCCAAGATAGAGCGCCAGGCGGCCTTTTGCCCGGCTTGCGGAGAACAGACGCGCGGACCCAAGCCTGCAGCGCAGAGTGACCGGGTGGCCGAGCTGCGAGCCAAAGTAGAGGCCGCCATGCTGGCGGCGCCCCCCAAGAAGAAAGCCCTGCCCCCGGCTTCGGACAAGCGCGCCAAACGCCGGCGCGCCGGCACCGGCAAACGCAAGTCAAAGCCGGCTGAGGGAGCGCCGCTGCGCAAGGCTGCGGCGGCCAAACCGGCGAGCCCGCCCGTTGAGCCCGCAGCCCAGGCGCCCGCACAGGCCAGGCCAAGCCGCCCCGAGCCGCCCAAGGCAGCCCCAACGCGGCCGGCCGCAGCCACAGAGCCCACAGCCGAGGCACCGCAGCGCCCCTCGATGCCGCCCAGGCCGGAGCCCACCCCACGCCCAGCGCCCAGCGAAAGGCCGGCCAGGCGCCCGGTCACCGTCGACGGCACGGTCAGGCCGCTATCTCACGACGCAGCGCCCCCCGGATCCACGACCTACGTCCGGCCGCGGCCGGCGCCCAAGCAGGCCGTCGACCAGGCCGGCGCCAAGCGTCTGGCCCGGATGCTGACGATTGCCGGCCTCCTGGGCGTGGTCACCCTGGCCACAGTCCTCTGGCTCGGCGCAGACCGCGTGGGCTTGGCCCTGCCCAGCCTTGGCCAGCGGGGCGGCGAAGCTACCCCCCTGCCCGAGACGCCCATCCCCGCCGGCATGCCCGAGGCCACGCTGACGGCCTCGTCTGCCCAGGCGACCTATACGCCTCAGGCCACAGTGACCATCGAGGCGACGGCCACAGCCGACGAGCCGGAACCGACGGCCCAAGCCGGCGGCGTGACCCACACCGTGCAGCCCGGAGAGACGCTGGCCACCATCGCCGAGCAGTACGGCGTGCCGATAGCCTCGATCATGGAGGCCAACGATCTGCCCGATGAGGTCATCCACGCCGGGCAAGAGCTGGTGATCCCAGGCGCGACGCCGCCGTCGGCAACCCCGGCGACCGGCGGCCCCGTCGTGCACGTCGTCCAGCGCGGTGAGAACCTGGCCATGATCGCGCAACAGTACGGCGTATCCCTGGCCGACCTGATGGCGGCTAATGGCATCACCAACGCCAATGTCGTGTCGGTTGGCCAGGAGCTCAAGATACCGGGCAGCGAGCCGACACCGGCACCCACCGTAGCGGCTACAGAGACCCCAGAGCCCACCGCCACCACAGCCGCCACCGCCACAGTGGCGGCTGCGGCTGCCGGCGACGAGTTCAAGGCGCCGGCGCTGCTGACTCCGGCGAACGGGGCAACGGTCGAGGGTGAGGAAGACGTCATCCTGAATTGGACCTCAGTGGGGCTGCTGGACGACGATACCTGGTACGTCGTCAAGATCTGGCGAGACGACGACTCTCTGCCCACACCGGCCACCGGCTGGACGCGCACGACGGCCTGGCGCATCCCAGCCTCCTTCCGCCCGGATGAGGATGCGACCTCGCGCAGCTTCCATTGGTCGGTGACGGTGATGCGCACCGTCGAGGGAGAATCGCCGGTGCCCGTCAGCCCAGTGAGTGAGGAGCGATCTTTCGAGTGGCAATAAGCCCGCCGGGTGAGGCATGATAGAGCCAAGCACACTCTGACCCTCCTGCAAAGAGCCATCCGCAGGAGGGTTTGCTGTGTCCGCGCTACTCGTAGCGCAGGGCCTGCTGGGCGGGCATGCTCGCCGCAGCCAAGGCCGGACCCAGCGAAGCGGCCGCCGCAAGGGCCAGGGAAAAGAGTAGGCTGAAGGCGATCAGAGCCGGCGAAAAGACAAAGTCGATCTGGAAGAGGACACCCTCCATCAGGTGCGTAAACAGCAGCCCGAGGGGATACCCGCAGCCCAGGCCGATCACCCACCCCAACAAGCCCATAGCCATGCCCTCGCCGACAAAAGCCAACAGCAGCGAGCGGTTCGACGCGCCAATAGCCCGCAGCACACCGATCTCGCGGCGCCTCTCGAACACGTTCAGGCCCAGCGTGTTGAGGACGCCGATCGCCCCCACCACCGCCACCAGCCCAACCATCGCCACCAGGGCCAGGGTCAGCATCTGCGACGCCTGTTGCGCGCTTTCCACATCTGTGTAGGCGGGCTGAGCGCCAGGGCGTAATGCGCGGTGGCGCTGCTCCAGCCGGGCAATGGCCTGGTCCACATAGTCCGGGTCTTTGCTCAGCATGCCGACGGCGAAAAAGTCGGCCTCTCCCTGGCGCCCCAACATGCGGGCAACGACATCTCGCGGGGCAAAGATCTTGCCCGCCAGCGCACTGCCCAGAAAGATGCTGTTATCCACCGCGACGCCCACCACCTGGACGCTGCGCACGCGGTTACCCAGCTCGATCTCCAGGCGGTCGCCCACCTGCACGTCATAGGTCGCGGCCAGCTCCGCCGAAACGACGACCGCATCAATCTCGTCGGCCTCGAACCAGCGCCCCTTCTGGATGCGCGGCTGGTAGAGCTGTGTATCGGCAGGCAACCCCCAGAGGCGCGCCTGGTAGCCGTCAACCCAGCAGTCGGCGTAGGTCCAGGCCTCCGCCATCTGTACGCCCGGAACGGCCTCCAATTGCTTGGTAAAGCTATTGGGGAGCGCTTGGCCAAACCAGACCCAGGCGTCGGCGGCATAGGTGTCAAAGGCGCCGTCGATGGCCCGGCTCACAGAAGCGCGCGTGCTCTGCGTCGCCAGGAACGCGGCCGCGGCCAGGGCGATCACGCCCACAGTAACCAGGCTGCGGCCCTTCCGGCGGGTCAGGTTTCGTGCGGCCATGGTCAGCGTGGGCGGCAGCGACGCCAACCGCCGCAGAGCGCCCTCCAGTCGTCCCCGGCCATAGGAGGGGCTGATGCCATAGCCCTGCAGCGCCAGCCGCACCGGCGTCCGCGCCCCAACCCAGGCCGGGATCAGCCCAGCCAGCAGCGTGACGCCAAGGCCCACGGTAACGCCCAATGCCACCCCCCCGGGCGCCAGCCGGAACGACACCGTCGCATTGCCCAGGCGGGCCACCAGCCCCAAGAGCCACCATCCCCCCAGCACCCCCAGGCCCAGCCCTATCACTGTACCCACCAGCCCATAGGCAGCGGCAACACAGAGGTAGAGCCGGACGATCTGGCGCCGCGATCCGCCGATGGCCTTGATGATGCCGACCTCGCGCACCTGCTCTGCCAGCAATGCGGAGAGGGTGTTCACCACCAGAAAACTGCTCACACCGAGGCCCAGGGTGGAAAAGACAGTCAGCAGCACCAGGAGCGCATCGAGTTCGCGCTTGCCGGTGAAATTCACGGGGTCGCGGATCAGCGCGGTGCCGTGCGGTACGCCGCGGCGGTCGAGCAAGCGATCGATCCGCTCCACCGTCTCCGGCGCCTGGCGAAGGTCAATGAGCCGCACCAAAAGCTGGTTGTAGCCCTCGATCCCCAGGTGCCGGCGCACCTCGCCGGCCGGGGCATAGGCGCGTGTGATGCTGGTGATAACGCTCGAGAGGTAACTGGGGCTGCGGCTGAACCCGACGACAGCCAGAGTGTGCTCGCGATAGGACTGCCCGTCGCGGTAGACAATCTCCTGCTCCAGTTGCAGTGGGGCAATATCGCGGGCCGTGTCCTCGATGAGAACCTCGCCCGGCCCCGGCGGGCGCCCCTCCAGGATGCTGAACTGGTTGAGCGCGACCTCGCCGAAATCCGGTATGCCGATCAGCTCCATATCGCGCCACGAGTTGCCCACCCGCCACTTGGTGTAGTAGCTGGCCCGCAACTCGGCCCGCTCCACATTGGGCACCGTCTCCACGGCGCGCAGCAACCCAGGGGAAGCGTTCCAGACCCAATAGTTCAGGTCGGCTTGTGAGGTGTTGGCATAGATGTTCGCCTGAGCCTGGACAACATTCTCCCCCAGCGAGACAATGGCTACCAGGCCTGCCACGCCGATGCTGATGCCGAGCACCGTCAGCAGGGATCTCAGCGGCCGCCGTACCAAATCACGCAGGGCTTTACGCACGAGTCCCGACACATACATAGACGCATTATACCATGCACCTCGCCGGAGGCGAAAACCGGCGGGCGCGACCGCGCAACAGGTTCTATGCACTTTACCACGTCCGGCAGGCATGGTATAATCCGAAGGCGCCACAGCGGCTGCCGCTCCGGGCGCTACCTCCACCATCCTCAGACCATTCGCAACGAGGCCGGGTAGGCGGGCGTGCCTCCCTATGGCGCCGGCAGCCTCCGGAATCCCAAGAACTGATGCGGCGGCCGCTCCGGCAGGATACCCCGCAGATGAGGGACGATTAGCAGAATGATGAGTAACGGACAGGGCCAGGCAACGCTGTTGGCCCAGCTTTCAGCAGCGGACCCGCAGGGCCGCTGGCGAGCGGCGGCCGGCCTGGCCCAGGTACGCACCGAAGCGGCTGTGCGCGGGCTCGCTGCCGCTCTCTACGACGCAGAGCCCTTTGTGCGCTGGAACGCCGCCCAGGCGCTGGGCGAGGTCGCGCGGCAGGCCAGCGAGCCTGCGGTGGTCGTGGCCGCCACCCACGCGATTCTGGAGGCGGCCTCGGCTCCGGATAGCGGCGCCCGCGCCGCCGCGGCCGATGCCGTCGCCGCCTGGGGGCGCTCGGCGCCGCTCGAGCCGGCTCTGCACCTGACGCAGGACGGCGAGCCGGCCGTCCGAGCAGCGGCCGTCCGGGCGCTGGGGCTGGCCGGCAACCAGAGCCCACAGATCGTGGTGCCGGCGCTGACGCAATCCCTCGCCGACCCCGACCCGGAAGTGCGCCGCACGGCCGTGAACGCCATCGCCTGGTGTCGCGACGACAGTAGCCGGCCTGCCCTGCGCGCTCGCCTAAAGGATCCGGCGGGCACGGTTCGCGGGGCGGCTCTGCGTGCCCTGGGCAAACTCGGAGACCCGGACGTCGAAGCGCAGGCAGTGGCCATGCTGGGCGACCCCGAGCCGGCCGTGCGCGTCGAGACGATCCGCTTCCTGCGGCTGCACGGCAGCCTGGATTGCCTGGCCGCCTTGCTGCAGGCCACGGCGGACGACACCCCGGTGGCCAATACCACCGTGGGCGCGCTCGCCCAAGAGGCGGGGCGAAGTATCGAGCGGCGCCACATCGCCTGGCCAAAGCGAATCTTGCGCCGGCAGTGGCGCTAGAACAGTCCATGCAGAGCGGGAAGCACCCGTGTGGTTGAGGGAGCATGCGCACAGACCCGAAACCCTCCGGCATACCGGCCGCCGGTGCGTCGCACGATGAGGCACTCCGCGGCCTGGCCGAGGGGGTCGCGACGCGCGGCCTCCAGGCGCCGGTCATGGCGATGATTGAGCTGGCCCTGCCCTTCCACCTGCTGCTGCAACAGGCGCTCCTCGTCGCCCAACCGCTCCTGCGCCCCTGGCTCGGCGACCGGCCGGCCCACTGGTATGACCTGCTGCAGGATGGTGAGGCGCTGCGGCAACTGCTGCGCGAGTTGGACGACAGCGAACGCCCTTAGGGTATAGCCCCGGAGAAACGGGATGGACACTGTAGCGCGACTCTGGGAAACAACCTCCATTACCATCGAGAGCCTCTGGGCTTTTCTGGGGCTGGTAGCCTTTGGCCTGCTGACCCTCGCCCTCACCCTGCACGTCCGGCGGAGAGGGCCATATACCGTCCGCCGCTTTGAGGCGACGGACCGGCTGCGCCTGCAGATGGCGCGCGCTATGGAGACCGGCGAAGAGATGCATGTGGCCCTCGGCACAGGGGGGCTTGGCGGGGCGAACACCGCGGATACTCTGGCCGGGCTCTGTCTCCTCTCCCATCTGGCCCACCGGGCTGCCCTGGCCGAGGTGCCCGTCCACGTACAGGTGGCCCAACCCACAGCACTAGTCGGCGCCCTGGCCACGCTGCAGCATGGTGCCCTGGCGACGGGCTACCCGGAAGCGCAAAGCCTGATGCAGGCCGAGTTTGTCGCCCCAGCCCCGCTCGCCTATGCGGCGGGCGTTGCCGACGCTGTGCGCCACGAGCCCATGGCCGCCCATGTGATGGCGGGGTCGTTCGGCCCAGAGATACTCCTGCCGGCTGAGGCCGGCGCCCGCCACGGCGTGCCCCAGTTTGGCGCGGCCGGCACACCGACCGCTCTGCCCCTTCTTGCGGCCACGGTCGAGGCTCCACTCGTGGGCGAAGAGCTGTACGCCGTAGGGGCCGCCCTCGGCGTGGAAGAGCACACGGCCGGCTTGGCCGTCCAGGACGTCTTCCGGGCGCTGTTCGCCGGCGGCATTGTGCTGCTGGCCGTTCTCGGGCTGTTCGGGGCCTAACGGAGGCTGGGATGCGGCGTCTTTTGCCAACCCTCACTGCGCCGGCAGTCGGCCTGGTCGTCTTGCTCGACTATTTCCTAGAGAACCCCATACTGGATGCTGTGGGCGGCTTTTTGTTCGAGGGAGCCATCATCATCGGCGCATTCGCCCTCATTCTCGGCCTTCTCAACCTCCTGCAGACCCATGAGGCGCGCATCCGACGGCGGGGCCGCGCCTGGGGCCTGAGCATCATTGTCTTTATCTCTACCCTGGGCAGCCTGGCCGTCGGCGTACTGGCCTGGCAAACGCCGGCCCTCGCTTGGTTCTACCGCTACCTGCTGTTCCCCCTGGAAGCCGGCGCAGGTGCGCTGCTGGCCTTTGCCGCGCTCAGCGCCGCCATGCGGGTGTGGCGTGTCGGCAACCGCGCAGGGGTTGTCCTCCTCACTGTCGGGCTCCTTGTCTTGCTGGGCAGCCTGCCTACTGGGAACGGCCTCCTGGTCGGTCTGGCGCTGGTGCGCAACTGGATCGTGGCTGTGCCCGTGTTGGCGGCAGTGCGCGGGGTTCTGCTGGGCGCTGCCCTGGGGATCGCAGCCACCGGTCTGCGCATCCTGCTGGCGATAGACCGGCCGTACGTGGAGGAAAAGACGCACGCAAGGAGTTCGGTCGATGATCTACTGCCCTGGATGTGGCACCGCAAACCGGGAGGGAAGCCGCTTCTGTAATCAGTGCGGCACAGCGCTCCCAGGGATAGAGAGCATCGTTTGCCCGCGTTGCGGCAAGCCCAATAGCTCTGAAGCGGCCCACTGCGGCGCCTGTGGGTTCGACCTGGCGCGCGCCCAAGAGGCGCCACATACCGGCGATGTTGCCGCGGGCAGCGAGGAAGAGCCGGACGATGTACTCTCTTCCGAGGCCACAACGCCCGGCGACGACGATACCCTGATCGGCTACAGGCACGCAGGAGGGCTGCCCCCATGGCTCGATACGGTCGAATGGCCGGAGGACGGCCCGGCGCCGACCGACATTGAGGACCTGATTCCGGTCGACGAGGATTTCGAGATCCGCCTGCCGCAGCCGGGCTGGTCTCCCGATGCGCTGCCCATCGAGCCGGCGGTGGGCGTGCCCTATCGGGCTCGCGAACGGCGCGATGCGCCCCCGCCCCCCGAGCAAAAGGCGGCCGCCGACCTATTCGCCGCCATGGCCGCCGAGGAGGTCCACGCCGGCCCCACCCAGGGCGCCGGCGCGGCTGAGCCGCCCAAGGCGCGCCTCAACCTGCGCTGGCTAGCCCCCGTTGCCCTGCTGCTGGCGACCCTGGCCGCCCTAATCCGGGCACCCGGCCTGCTGGCGGGGGAGGGCGCCGTTCCCACCTCGGCAGCGGCGGCCATGTCGACCATCGCCGAGCTTTCCGCCGGTTCGGCCGTACTGGTTGCCTTTGAGTACGATGCGGGCCGGGCCGGCGAGATGCAGCCCATCGCCACGGCCCTGCTGCACGCCCTGTTCGACCGGGGGGTGCGCGTGTTGGTCGTCAGCACCCAGCCCGAAGGCGCCGCCCTGGCTCAGATGGCGCTCGATCAGGTTCTCGCCGCCCATCCCGGCGCCCAGTACGGCACAGCAGTGGCCAACCTGGGCTATGTGCCGGGCGACGAGGCCGCCGTCAGAGCGCTGGCCGTCGGGCTGGCCCCAGCGGCGCCGCTGGAACACCACAGCGGGCAGCCCCTTTCCGGCCTCCCTATTGCCCAGGGCATTGCCGGTGCCAAAGACCTGCCACTCGTGGTCATTCTAGGCCGCGACCTCTCGGCGGTGCAGCGCTGGATCGAGCAGGTCGCAGCGCCCTACGGCACGCCGATGGTTGCCGGCGTCCCGACCTATGTGGAGCCGCTCATCGGCCCCTACGAGACCGCCGGGCAGCTCGCGGGCAGTGTAGCCGGCCTGAGCGGCGCCGCTGCCTGCGAGCGTATGACCGGCCGCGCGGGCCTGGCCGGGCAGACCCTCAACGCTGTGCGGGTAGGCGCCTGGACCGCCGGAGGGCTCGTGGTCATCGCCAATCTGAGTGCATTAGCCAGCTGGTGTCGCCGTCGATGGGCGGCCCGGAGGAGGCGCTAGATGCTTACATGGCCTTCCCTGCCGCCCCTCAGCGCCGAGGGCATCGGCGTTTGGGTCGCGGCCGTTCTGACCGTCATCATGCTGAGCGCCGCCTTTGCCGAGAACCGGTTGTCGCGGGCCGCCTTCGCCCTGCTCACTGGGGCCGTCGCCGGCTATGTGGGCGCCGTCATCCTGCGCGCTGTGCTCTGGCCACGCATCCTGCTCATCTGGCGGGACCCGCTTCACAACTGGCCCCTCCTGCTCTGGTTTGCGCTGGGCCTGCTCTTGCTGGCCCGGGGGCTGCCTTACGGCTCCTGGCTGAGCAACCTCCCACTGGCCTACCTGGTCGGCGTAGGGGCCGCGCTGGCCATCGGCGGGGCGGCGCTGGGTACCGCCGTCCCTCAGCTTATTGCCGCCGCCACAGAGCCGCGCCGCGTGGTGCCCGGCGCCTGGCCGGCAGCGCTCAACGTCGCCCTCATCGCCCTCGGCACCGGAGGTGTTCTCTTCCGCTTTACTTACACCGGGCAAAAGAGCGACAGTGTCCTCGGCCGCGCCTGGAGCGGCATCGCCCGGACATGGGGGCGAGCCGGCCAGGCATTCATCCTGGTCGCCTCTGGAGCGCTCTTTGCCGTCGCCATCATTTCGTTGCTGGCCCTCCTCGCCTCGCGGCTCCAGTTCCTGCTCGTAGAATGGCTGCACGTCGTCGTACTCTAGAGCGGCTCGGGTATGGGCTGTTGGGCAGACAATGCGGTTCGGGCACCCTGCTCCGCGCAGGGCCGGAGGCTGCGAAGCGGGTCAGCCGGCGATTGCACCGAGTACGGCTGAGGACTTGTGAATCACGCTCCACGCGGTATCGGAAACAGTTCTGGGAACGAGATAGCCCGGGGGATACAGGGGTAAATGGCCACCGACAAGGCAGGTGAAACCTATCTACTCATCGACATCGGCCACGTCTTGACCCATGCCGCCTACGCGGCCAGAGTCGAGGGAACGGCCCGCCTGGTGGCGGTCACCGAGGCGAGCACGACCCACCGCGGCGGCAGCGGCCTCCTGGAGGGGGTACGCCGGGCCACCGCCAACCTGGAGCTGCTCATCGGCCGTCGCATCCTCGACACCTCCGGCCAAGTACGCCGGCCCAGCGACTCTGCTGGGCATGGGGTCGATGGCGTCATCGTCACCACCAGCCTGACCCTGCCTCTGCGCGTTGCCCTCGTCGGCCTCACCCGCGACCTGAGCCTGGCCAGCGCCGCCCGCGCCGCCACCCTGCCCTACGTAGCCCTGGAGCGCATTCTCTGCCTGGAAACCTCCCTGCGCCGCTGGGATTCGGAGGACCTGGAGGCCCTGATCGAGAACCCGCCGGATGTCGTCGTGCTCGTGGGCGCGACAGACGGCGGCCCCGTGACGCCGGTCCAGGATGTCGGCGTGATGATGAGCACCGCCTATTCAATCCTCCCGCCGGAGATGCGCCCGCTCGTCGTGTTTGCCGGCAACGAGCGCGCCCAGCGCTCCCTCGTCTCCGCCTTCTCCGGCGTGACAGAGCTGCGCCTGGTGCCCAACGTCCGGCCCACGGCCGAAACCGAGAACCTCGGTGACCTGCGGGATACACTCACCCGGCTCTTCCGCCGGCGGGCTGTCAGCAGTTCGGCGCAGCTGCAAGTGCTCAGCGAATGGGCCGGCGACGATATCGCGAATGACCTCGACATGCTGGCGCGCACGCTGCGCTTCGTGGCCCAACGCTATCACCTCGATCGTGGCGTCCTCGGCATAGACCTCGGCGGCAACGGCAGCCGCTTGCTGCGCGTTCGCTCCAGCGGAGCCGCCCTGTCTTGGGCCTCTCCGTACGGCATGGGCGCCGGCCTGGCTGCGCTGCGCGAGCTGGGCGACCCGACAGCCGTCGTGCGCTGGATGCGCCATCCCCTCTCCTGGGCCGAAGCCTGGGACCGCCTCAGCAACATGGAGGTGCGCCCCACTGGCGTCCCTCAGACCGCTGAGGACTGGGACCTGCAGCAGGCGGCCGCCCGCGAGGCTCTGCAGAGGACGTGGAGCGCCGCCTCCACGACCTGGGCCGGCTTTCCGGGCGACCACCAGAGCAGCGCCCCTGTGGAGATGATTGTCGGCCGGGGCACCGTACTGAACCACGCCCGTACTCCGGGCCAGGCCGCCCTGACCCTGATCGACGCCCTCGAGCCGGCAGGGCTCCTGCGGCTTACCCTGGACTGGGGCAACCTCCTGCCCGGCCTCGCCGGCCTGGCCCGGCGCAACCCGCTGGCAGCCGTCCAGGTCCTCGACAGTGATGGGCTGATGGAACTGGGCACCCTGATTGCCCCCAGTGGCCAGGTGCAGCCGGGTCAGGAGGCGCTCAAAGCGCGGCTGATCGTCCGCGGCGAGCCTCGCCTGGAGGTAAGCGTGCCGGCAGGCAGTATCCGCCGCTTGCCGTTAGGCGTCAATGAGCATGGCAGGCTCGAACTCCGCCCGGCCCGCGGGCTGGACCTCGGCCTCGGGCAGCGAGGCCGCCCTGCCGTCGCAGAGGTGCGCGGCGGGGCGCTGGGCGTCATCATCGACGCGCGCGGCAGGCCGCTTCCGCTGCCGGAACTGGAATCACAACGCTGTGAGGTGCTGGCCACCTGGCAGCGGGAGATCGAGGAGCTATGAAAGCCGAGCCGGTAACAAGCCGCCTGTTCACCCAGACCATACTCGAGCACGAGAGATGCCTGCCGCAGACCGGCGAGGTGCTGGTAGCCGTGGGCGACACGGTGCGTAGCGACGAGATCATCGCCCGCTGCGAGATTCGCGGCTCGCTGCGCCTCATCGACGCGGCAGGCGAGCTGGGCATCCGTCGAGACCAGCTCGGCCGCTGCCTGCGGGTAAGCGTCGGCCAAGACGTCCAGGCCGGAGACGTCGTCGCCGCCAGTGGATTCATGGGCTGGCGCAGCGTACGAACACCCGTCGCGGGGCGCATTGCCGAGATCACAGCGGGGCGCATCTTTGTGCAAGAGCCGCAGCGTACCGTCGAACTCGAGTCTCATCTGCCGGGGCAGATCGTGCGCGTGCTGCCCGGCTGGGGCGTGACGATACGCGCCCCGGTATCGCGCATTGTGGGCGTCTGGGCGACGAGCGGGGAAAGCTTTGGCCCACTCTTGCTGCGCACGGATACGCCCGCCGACACATTGAACTGGATTGGCATCGATCTGGCCTGTCGTGGTAAAATAGTCGTCGGCGGCCAGTGCCTGGACCGGCGGGTGTTGTTGCGGGCCGCCCGTTTTCGCGCTCTGGGGCTGGTCGTAGGCGGGCTGGCAGAGCATCTCCGGCCCAAGGCCCGCGAATTGGGCCTGCCGGTGATGGTCACCGATGCTCTGGGCTCCATGCCTATGGCCGAGCCGTTCTTTGCCCTGCTGGCTGAGCACGAAGGGCACGATGCCTTGCTCACCGGCGTTCCGGCAGAGCGCACAGCCTTGCCCGCGCTCAGCATCCCGCTGCCCAGTACCAGGGGGCCGGTGAACGTCGCGCCGGAGCGCCCCCTGACCGTCGGCGACCGGGTGCGCCTGGCGCGCGCCCCACTTTTGGGCGCCACAGGCTGGGTGCAGGCCGTCGTCGCCCAGGATGGCGAAGCCTGGGTACAGGTCAAGCTCGAACAGGGTTCGCCGATTACCGTACCCTACCGGAATCTGGAGCGGCTGGATTAGGATGTGTTTTCGAACCCGGCCGCCTCGGCTAGGCAAACACAGCCCAGGATCCTGCGCACTCAGGAGGTAACACTCATGCCGCTAAGCCGGCAAGAGGTCGAACACATCGCCGAGCTGGCCAAGCTCGCGCTGACCGAAGAGGAAGTCAGGCGCTTCCAGGAGCAGCTATCGGCCATCCTGGACAATGCGGCCGTCCTGCGTCGCCTGGATACGGAGGCCATTGCACCTACGGCGCGTGTCATCGAGATGAAGAACATCATGCGCCCGGACACGCCAAGGCCGTCACTACCGGTTGAGGATGTGCTGGCCAACGCACCTTTCCGGCGCGATGACCAGTTCTGCGTCCCGCCGATCATTGAGGAAGCACCCTGACGCAAAAGCGAATGTACGAAACCGGGGCTGCCGGGGCCTTTCGGCCGCCGGCAGCCTCTCCGTACCCACAAACCGCGACAGGCGGTTAGGGGGATCAAGCAGATGCAGTTGCACAAACTGACAATCCGGCAGGCGCAGCAGGGGCTGCGCCGTGGCGAGTTCTCCTCCGTCGAGCTGACGGAGGCCGTGCTCGACCGTATCGTAGCCGTAGACAACCAAGTCAAGGCCTACCTTACGCTCACACCAGAGCTGGCCCTAAAGCAGGCCGAGGTCGCTGACGTGCACCTGGCCGATGCCCGCCGCTCGGGGAGCGATGACCTCCCGCCGCTTCTGGGTATCCCCCTGGCGCTCAAGGACGTCCTCTGCACGGCGGGGATCACCACCACCTGTGGCTCACGCATCCTGGAGAACTTTGTTCCACCCTATGACGCCACAGTGGTAGAGCGGCTCAAGGCGGCCGGCATGGTCTTGCTCGGCAAGACCAACACCGACGAGTTCGCCATGGGCTCCTCGACTGAGAACTCGGCCTATTTCCCCACCCGCAACCCCTGGAACCTGGACCGTGTGCCGGGGGGCTCCAGCGGCGGCAGCGCCGCGGCGGTGGCCGCCTCGGAAGCCTTGGGCGCCCTGGGCAGCGACACCGGGGGCAGCGTCCGCCAGCCGGCCGCCTTTTGCGGCATCGTCGGCCTCAAGCCCACCTATGGGCGCGTCTCGCGCTATGGGCTGGTAGCCTTTGCCTCTTCCCTGGACCAGGTCGGTACGCTGACCCGAGACGTGGCCGATTCCGCGCTGCTCCTGAGCCTGATCGCCGGGCCGGACCCGCAAGACTCTACAGCGGCCGATGTGCCCGTTCCCGACTATTTGCAGGCCCTGGAAGGCGACATCCGTGGGCTGCGTGTGGGCGTGCCCGACGAATACTTTGCGCCCGGCATAGAGCCGGGCGTTGAGGCGGCCGTGCGTGCGGCCCTGCGCGAACTCGAGGCGCTGGGCGCCCACGTCGAGCCGGTCTCGCTACCGCACACCGAGTATGCCCTGCCGGTCTTTTACCTGATCGCGCCGGCCGAGGCTTCCTCGAACCTGGCCCGCTATGACGGCGTCAGGTATGGGGTCTCGGCAAGCGACGCCGGTGAACTGTGGGCCATGTACAAAGAGACCCGCGGGCGCGGGTTTGGGGCCGAGGTCAAGCGCCGCATCATGCTCGGCACCTATGCGCTTTCTGCCGGCTATTACGACGCCTACTACCTCAAAGCGCAAAAAGCGCGCACGCTCATCCGGCAGGACCTGGACCGTGCCCTGGAGCGCGTCGATATCCTCGTGGCGCCCACCAGCCCGACGGTGGCTTTCCCTCTCGGCGCGCGCACCGGCGACCCGCTGCAGATGTACCTGACAGACATACTCACCCTCTCGCTGAATCTCGCCGGCCTCTGCGGCATCTCGGTCCCTTGCGGCTTTTCGGACGGTCTGCCGGTAGGCATGCAGATTGTGGGCCGCGCCTTTGACGAAGCAACCATCCTGCGCGTGGCGCACGCCTACGAACAGGCCACCCCCTGGCGAACCTACCAGCCCAAACTAGACTCGGCAGCAAACACCCCTGCCGATAACGAATAGGAGGTTCCCATGAAGGTCATCATCCCCCTAGCGGGGTTTGGCACGCGCCTGCGGCCACACACCTACACCAAGCCCAAACCGCTGGTCAACGTCGCCGGCAAGCCGGTGCTTGGCCACATCCTGGACAAGCTCGCCGGGCTGGACATCGAGGAGATTATCTTTGTCACCGGTTACCTCGGCGAGCAGATCGAAGCCTATGTCAGTGCCAACTATGATTTCCGGGCGCGTTATGTAGAACAAAAGGAACTCAAGGGCCAGGCCCATGCGCTCTACCTGACCCGGGACCATGTGGATGGCCCGGTCCTGATTATCTTTGTGGATACCATCTTTGAGACGGATCTGGCCAAACTGCAGCAGTCCACTTCCGACGGCATCCTGTACGTCAAGCAGGTTGAGGACCCACGGCGCTTTGGTGTCGCCGTCCTGGAGAACGGCTCGGTCACCCGGCTGATCGAGAAGCCGAGCACCTTTGAGCACAACCTGGCCGTCGTCGGCGTCTACTACCTCCGCGATGCCGCCCGCCTGATGGGCGCGATCGAGGAACTCATCGCCCGCGATATCAAGACGCAGGGCGAGTACTTTCTCGCCGATGCGCTCCAGTTGATGATCGACCAGGGGGCGCGTTTCGAGGCGCGCGAGCTCGCCGTCTGGGAGGACTGCGGCAAGCCCGAGACCGTCCTGCACACTAACCGGTACCTGCTCGACAATGGGCACGAGCAGCTCATCGAGACGGACAACTCGATCATCATCCCCCCCGTGTACATTGCCAAGAGCGCTACCATCCAGAACTCGATCGTCGGCCCATACGTCACCCTGGCCGACGAGGGTGTGATCAAGAACAGCATCGTGCGCGACTCGATCATCGACGAGCGGTCGCACATCGAGGACTCGATGCTCTCCGGCTCGCTGATCGGCCGCGATGCCCGAGTATCGGGCTCCTTCGAGCGCCTGAACGTCGGCGACTCGTCACAGGTAGATTTTGCCGGCCAGGCAGGCAAGTAGGTTTGCTGTCTGGTCGCTAGTAAAGAGGCCCATGATGATCATTGGATTACCACGAGAAGTTCAGGATAACGAGTATCGCGTCTCCCTCACGCCCGACGGCGTGGAGTCGCTGGTGCTGGCAGGGCACCAGGTGATTGTAGAGCAAGGAGCCGGCAAAGGCAGCGGCTTTTGTGATGAGGAGTATGTCCGCAGCGGGGCCCGGATCGAGCCGCTGGCCGCGGAGGTCTGGGCCCAGGCAGATCTGGTGATGAAAGTCAAAGCGCCCGTAGCGCAAGAGTTCGAGTTCTTGCGCCCCGGGCTCCTGCTCTACACCTATCTTCACCTGGCCGCCGCCCCGGAACTCACCCAGACCCTTCTGGAGAGGAACGTAACGGCCATCGCCTACGAGACAGTACAGCGCAGCGACGGCTCGTTGCCCCTGTTGACCCCCATGAGCCAGATCGCCGGCCGCATGGCCGTGCAGATCGCCGCCCACTATCTGGAGCATAGTAACGGCGGGCGCGGCAAGCTCCTTGGGGGCGTCCCGGGCGTGCGCCCGGCAGACGTAATCATCATCGGCGGGGGCACGGTCGGCACCAACGCCGCTCAGATCGCGCTGGGTATGGGCGCTCACGTGACCGTGGTTGATGTCAACATCGAGCGGCTCCGCTACCTGAGCGAGATCCTGCGCGGGAACCTGACCACCCTCAGCGGCAACCGGCGGAATATCGCCGATGCGGTCACGTACGCCGATGTGATCATCGGCGCCGTACTCAGGCCCGGCGCCAAAACCCCGCACCTGGTGAGCCGCGAGATGGTCGAGACGATGAAGCCCGGTTCGGTCATCGTCGATGTAGCGGTAGACCAGGGAGGATGCGTCGAGACCAGCCGGCCCACAACCCACAGCGCCCCGATCTTTAGCGTCAATGACGTGATCCACTACTGCGTGGGCAATATCCCGGGTGCCGTGCCGCGCACGTCGACCTATGCTCTGTCGAACGCCACCCTGCCCTATGCCCTGCAGTTGGCGAACCTGGGGTTTGCGCCTGCCGTGCAGAGCGACCCCGCGCTGGCGCTGGGCGTGAATACCTATCGCGGCCGAGTAACCCACCGGGCCGTGGCCGAGGCCTATGGCGCCGGCTACACGCCGCTGGGCGAGCTTCTCTAGTGGCCGGGCTGTTCGAGTGTGCGCTCAACTATAGCGAGGGTCGCCGGCCCGAGGTGGTCTCCGAGATCGCCCGGGCCGCCCAGGGCGTGCACGTGCTCGACGTCGCCGCCAACGAAGACCATAACCGCACGGTCCTGAGCTTTGTCGGCCCGGCAGAAAGGGTTGAGGCAGCGGCACTCGCCGTGGCCGCCGCTGCCATCCGGCTGATCGACCTCAGGCAACACCAGGGCGCCCATCCGCGTATGGGGGCGGTAGACGTGATCCCGCTTGTGCCCCTGGGCGAGGCCACAATGGACGACGCTGTGGCTCTGGCCCGGCGTATCGCGGCCCGCCTGGCCCGCGAGTTGGGCCTGCCTGTCTTCCTGTACGAGGAGGCTGCGACCCGCCCGGAGCGGCGCAACCTGGCCGATGTGCGCCGGGGCGAGTTCGAGGGCCTGATGGCGCGCCTGGCCACTGAGGAGTGGGCGCCCGACTATGGCCCGCATCAGCCGCACCCTACAGCCGGAGCCGTGGCCGTGGGCGCACGGCGCTTCCTCGTCGCCTTTAACGTCAACCTCGGCACCGGCGACATCGAAACCGCCAAGCGCATCGCCCGCGCAGTGCGCGCCAGAGATGGCGGGCTGGCCAACGTCAAAGCCCTCGGGCTTGCCCTCTCCGCGCCCGGGCAGACACAAGTGTCGATGAACCTCACCGACCCCTTTAGCACACCCCTGCACCGCGTTTTCGAGTTGGTACGGCTAGAGGCCGAGCGTTACGGCGTGCCCATCACGGGGAGTGAGATCGTCGGGCTCGTGCCCCTGGCGGTGATCCTCGAAGCGGCCCGCTACTACCTGCGGCTGCACGATCTGAGTGCAAGCCAGGTCCTGGAGGCGCGGCTCTGGAAGGGCGAGGCCGGATGAGTACAAGCGGTCGCCCCCCCGGGTATGCCCCCTCGGGTGTGACCCATCCGGATTTGGCACGGCAAGCAACGGGTGTATAATTCGAGCAACACAAGGAAACGAGTGAAGGAGGAATTCGCGCATGCGCGGAAGCCAGCCGGCGACCAGGTGGGCCATACTCGTATGCCTCACCCTGGTCGCAGCCGCTCAGTTGGCCTGTGTGACTCCGTCTTTGACCAGCCTGAACCGCTCCGCCGCCCCTACGCCGTCTCCCACGCCCACACTGCCCGCCGAGTCGCCAGGTTCATCCGATGCGTCCTCCATCGTCGCCCGCATCACTGAGGAGGATGCCAACCAGTGGCTGCAAAGCCAGGAGAGCCCCCTCGGACAGGGCATCGATTGCCAGGACGTGCAACTGCGGATTCGCCGCGACGGTCTGCGGCTCTCTGCCACAATCCGCGTGGCCCAACTGCAGAATGCGACCATCCCAGTCGAGATACAGATCATGCCGGTCATCCGTAGCCATCGGCTCGAGTTCGATGTTGGCGAGGTGCAACTGGGCGGCATCTATGCGCCCATGAGTGGCCTGGTTCACTCGCTCTTGGAAGGGAACATGAATCAGGTCGTAGACCCCAACGCCTACACCTCGGTTCATGGGATGCGCATCACGCATATCGAGCTTGAGGATGGGTACATGGTCATCACCGCCATCCCAGAGGAGCAGTAACGGCCTATCCCCTGGCCGGGCGAACTTGCAGGGGGAAGCCCCCGTCAGGCCTGCCTGCCGTTGGGCGCAGAGGGAGCCAGCAGGTCGTGCACGCGCTGGGCTACATAGCGGGGGCTAAAGGGCTTGGTGATGACCTCGGCGGCGGAAGAGAGGAACCCGGGATAGTCGTCTTGCGAGTAATAGCGCGCGGTGAGGATGAGCACGGGGATGGATGCCGTCTTGGGCTCTGCCTTGAGCTGCGCCAGCACATCCAGGCCGTCGCGGCGCGGCAGCGTCAGGTCGAGGATGACCAGATCCGGCCGCAGCCGATCGACCTGACACAGAGCCTCGTCGCCGTCCGCAGCCGTGTGTACCGTAAAGGCATCTCGCTCCAGGCGTAGCTTGAGCGCCGTACGGATGCTGGCGTCGTCATCCACCACGAGTATCTCTCTGCCCTTCATCGCTCCTACCCCCATGCATCCTCACTAGATTATAACATACGTGAGTATCACGGCGGTTGATGAAAGGTAGCAGAGAGCTAAAAAGAATCGGGATGCGGCGCCAATGCCGCATCCCGCAGAGATGGCCGGTAATCGCTTTTCGGATACGAGCGGTCAGCCGCTGCGCCGGACAAAGCGATAGCCCAAGCCCCGCTCCGTCACGATATAGCATGGGTTCGAGGGGTCCTGCTCGATCTTTTGCCGCAATCGCCAGATGAAGAGCTTGGTATAATCCGTCTCGTCCGTGTATTCGGGGCCCCAGACCTGCTCCAGCAATTGCTGATGGGTGAGGACGCGCCCCGCGTTCTCCGTCAGCACGAGCAGCAAGTGCAGCTCGGTCGGCGTCAGGTCCACGAGTTCGCCATTCCGCCGGACCTCCCACCGTTCGGAGTCGATAGTCAGTTCCTCATCACTATAGAGGATCCGGCCCCGCATAGGCGGGGGCAGACGCGTGCGCCGCAGAACCGCCTCGAGGCGCGCCTCCAACTCTTTGAGGCTGAAGGGCTTGGCCACATAATCGTCGGCACCCATCCTTAGGCCCATCACACGATCCGTCTCCTGATCGCGTGCGGTCAGCATGATGATCGGCACGTCGGACAGTTCGCGGATGCGCTTGCAGACCTCCCAGCCATCCATCTTGGGCATCATGATATCGAGGATGACCAGATCGGGGCGCTCATTATACAGCAGTTGCAGTCCCTCCAGCCCATTCGCGCCTGTAAAGACTGTATAGCCAGCCTTCGTCAGGTAGAGCTTGAGGGCATTCACCAGGGTCTGATCATCATCAATGATCAAGAGCTTGGTGGCATCCGGCATCAGCTATCACCTCCCGCTCCAGCAGCACACTGGTCCAAGAACCTGCGGTGCCGGCCGACAGAACCTGCCAATTCCATGTCGATGCGGCAACGCAGCTTCACCAACCCGGCGCCTATCGCCACGGCAGGCGCACTGTGAATACGGTCCTGACGTTCGGCTCACTCTCAACCGAGATCGTGCCTCCATGAGCCTCGGCCGCCTCTTTCGTTAGGACCAGCCCCAGGCCGGTCCCCTCGATACCCATCTCTGAAGCCATCGGGCTACGATAGAACTTTTGGAAGAGGTGCGGCAGAGCATCCGCAGGGATGCCTATGCCGTGGTCGCTGACCTCGATCACCAGATGCTCAGGCGTAGGTCGCAGCGCAATGACAACCCGCCCCCCCTGCTGGCTGAACTTGATGGCGTTCGCCAGCAGGTTCCGCATGATGATCGTCACCATTTCGCGGTCCGCATAGAGCTCGGGCAGATTATCCGGCAGCTCCGCCTGGATGGTAACCTGGCGCCCTCGGCGCTGCATATCCAGCGCCGACAGGACGTTGGACAGCACATCGGCCGGGTCCAGCTTGACCCTGCGCACCGTAAACCTCCCCGCCTCCAGGCGCGAAAGATCTAAAAGGTCGCTGATCAACTGCGCCAGGCGATCGGCCTCCAGATCAATGGTGTGCAGGAATTGGTCGCGTAACTCGCGGTCTTCTCCCTCGACATTGTCGATCAAAAGCTCCGTATAGGCCTTGATGGAGGCCAGCGGCGTACGCAACTCGTGAGATACGTTGGCGACAATGTCGCTCTTGAGGCGATCGACTTCCTTCAGGCGCGTGATATCCGCAAAGCTGAGCAGGTAGCCGAAGAGCCGTTGGCCGGCATCGTACAGGGCCACAGACCCCTGCAGGATATCGCGCAAGCCGGTTGCCGCCTGGATGACCATCTCCTGCGGCGCAACCCGCCGGCCCGTGCTGATCACCTCGCCCAGGGGGCTACCTTCAGCCACAATGCCCGGCCCAAAGACATCCGGCAGGCGTGCGCCCAACACATCGTCTGCCGCAAAGCCCGTGATGGCCTCCGCCCCCGAGTTAAAGGTCACAATGCGCAGGTCCAGGTCCGTAACGACAATACCGCTCAGGCTCTCCCGCAGGATGGTCTCGGTCTTGCCCTTCTCTACAATCGTCTCCTGGTAGAGCCGGGCATTCTCGATGGCCAGGGCCGCCTGGTTCGCAAAGGCCGCGGCGCCCTGCAGATCATCCTCATCGTAATAGCCCTCGTTCCTGTGCCCCACGACCAAGACGCCGCGCAGCTCGCCCCGCACCATCAGCGGCACACCAATCACCGCCTGCACCCGTGCATCCTCCGGCATGCCCCACAAGCCGCCGCCTCGGCCCGCATCGCGGAGCACCACCGGTTTGTGCTCCTCGATGACCTCCTTCAGGACCGGGTGATCGCTGAGACGCACAATCGTGCCCACAGCACCGGTAATCGACGGCGTTCCGCGCGCGGCGCTGACCTCGAGCCCGTCTGCGGCCAGAAGCATGATCGCGGCCATGTCATAGTCTACCACATTCTGCAACTGCTCCAAGACCAGATCCAGGAGCACATCCATCTGCAAGGTCGAGCCGACGACCCGCGAGACCTGACACAGCGTATCCGCCAACTGTCGTTTGGCCTGCTCCGATTCCAGCAGTTGAGCGTTATCGATGGCCAGCGTGGCCTGGTCGGCCAGCATGCCCAACAGGCGCAACTCGTCATCGGAGAATGTGTGGGGCTGCCGAAAAGCCACACCCAAGACGGCAATGGTGCTCTCATCGCGCTGCAGTGGCTGCACGGCCAAGGCGCGCATCCGCCCTGCCCTTGCCAAGGCGGGCGGCACGGATACCTCCAGCCAAAGGTCCTCGATGGCCGCCGGCTTGCCGCTGCGTGCAGCGGCGTGCAGCGGCAACGCCGCTATCGCATCCCAGGCCGGCAATGGCTCCTCGTCATCCACACTGAACTCGCAGTGAGCGCCAAAGCGGTCGCGCCGCGCATCATAGAGCACGACAAACGCCTCATCAGCGGCCAACAGCCGCACCCCACTGGCTGCCACTACCCGCAGCACCCTATCGAGATAGCGCGAGGAAACCAACTGCACGCCAATCTCTTGCAGGGTCGTCAGCTCGGCCAGCCGGGCCTTGGTCGCCGCAAAGAGGTGGGCGTTCTCCACGGCCACCGCCGCCTGGTTCGCCAGGGTCCACAGGGCAATCTCATCATCCGCCGAGTGGGCCTCTCCTGAGAGCTTGCCCCCAACGGCGAGGATGCCGACCAGTTCCTGCTTGACCTGCAGCGGCAGGAACAGCCGCGCATCAAGGCGGCTCAGCTCCTTCCTCTCCTGGCCCCAAAGGCCACGGAACTGGGGCAGCATGTCCAGGTCCTGGCTACGCAACAGGCGGTCTGTGTGGGCGAGCCACTGCACAATGGGGTGATCCTCGCCGAGGCGCAGCCCCTCCATATCCTCGTCCAGGCCGCGTTGCGCAACAATCGCGAACCCATCGTGCGCACTACTCGGGTGCAGGAACAGAGCCGCCCGCTCGATGTGCATGGTCTCGCAAATCTCGCTGAGCAAGAGGTTGGCGAGCACATCCAGGTCGATAATCGAAGCGGCCTGCCGGCTGAGCCGTTGCAGCATGCGCCGCGAATCATACTGCTCACGGAAAAACAACCGGTCTACCCAGGCCTGGATCTTGTCTCGCCAGGGCTGCAGGAGGATAGCGGCGATCATAGCCAGGCCGACGGGCAGCAAAAAAGCCCCCAGCCCCATCGCCGCTCTGACCAGGCGCTCAAACAGAAGCACGCTCAGCAGGTATACCCCGGCAATGAGCGCCGTCAGCGCCGAGTAGGCCAGCCCGCGCCGCACCACGATCGTGATATCGAACAACCGGTAGCGCAGAAAGGCATACGAGAGCACCAGCGCGCTCACGATGTTGATCGTAACATCCACCGGGTAACCCGTCAGGCCCGGCAAGAAGTTGGTGATGCCCCCTAGCGGGGCGATGGTCGTGGCCACCAGGAGGTAGCGCAACCGGTTCCTGGCCAGCTCTGATGTGGCTTCGCCGTAACCCTGAATAAGGCTGGCAACGCTGGCCAGGATAAACGCCCCACTAACCACCGCCACCAGCGCGACCAGCGGCCCAAAGCTCGGCACGAAAAGCGCCGTCTCCTCGCTGCGATAAGCGCTGGGCATAATGTAGGGATGATCGGCCAGCACAACGACCACGGTGATGGCCAGGGTCACCAGGCCGGCAAACTGGACTATCCGCGGGTCGCGGGCGCGAATGAGGGCGCGGGCAAAGTAGAAGAGAATGACGCATTGACTGGCTGCCGCGGCAGCCATAATGCGATACGATAGCAGCGCCAGATCGGCCGTCTTGCTCAGGCATACGGCAATATAGGCCGACTGCCACACCAACATGGTCATCAGGTACAGAGCAAACAGCCGCTCCACACCGATGCGCCGGCCCCGTCGTAGAACGAGCACGACGAGGCCGGCATAGCATCCAGCAGCCACAAGCGAAAAGATGAGCGCAAGACTCATTGCCTGCAGACCAGTGCCCGGTCAGAGCCTGCTTGACGCAGCACTAACGCCCCTTGCTGGCCTCGATGAACAGCAATCCGGGATACCACTCCGACGTCGGATGCGTAAGCGCCTGCACCACTCCATCTCGCAGGCCCGCTTCACGGAGCATCTCCTCCCATTCATCTTTAAGAAAGAGCTGCCGGTAGGCAGCAAGCTCCGCCCGTGCTATCTTCCACGACCGCTCGCTGAAGAGATAGTACAGCATCAGCAAGGGGACGAGCAAGATGCCCAGCGTACTCTCCCATTTGGCATTGCGAGCCATGTCTGCGATGACCACACGCCCGCCCGGTCTGAGCACACGGGCGATTTCCGACAAGCTCTGCCGCACCACAGTATGGTGCATGGCGATAGAACTGACGACGATATCAAAAGACTCGGCCGGGAAGGGAAGGGCTTCCGCCGCCCCCTTGCAGAACCGTACCCGTTCACCCATCTCGCAGCGCAAGGCGTTTCCTCGCGCGCGCTCGAGCATCGCCGCCGTGGGGTCGATCCCTACCACGCCCCCGCCCGGGACCCGTTGCGCAAGCAGCAGGGCCAGTGCGCCGGTGCCCGTCCCGATGTCAAGGACTTGTGCATCCGGAGCCGGCGCAGCAGTCTCGCAGACTCGCTGCAGAACCTCTGCGTATGGTACCCCCGAATACTGCTCAACCTCTTTGGCAATTGTCTCATCGTAGGTCGCTGCCCAGGCGGTGAATCCCGCCACAGCGTCAGTAGGTGTTGCTCGCATCGCGCCTCCCGACCGATCCGCAAGTCAACGGCTGAAGCCAAGAGGTGCCACGGCTAGGACCCCTGTTCACTCGCCCGCAACAGCTTTTGCAGCACGCTATCGGGTACGTTCATATGAGACGGCTTCAGATGCCCAAGGTCGGCACCTTCGGCCTGGCGCTGCAGGTAATAGCGGCGGAAGGTACCCGGGGTCAGCAGCGTCACGCGCAGAGGGTCCATACCCAGCATGTTCTGCAGGTCGGCGTAAAAGTGATCAATCTCCACCAGCGCCTTGTGTGCGCGATCGCGCACCTCCGAAGCTTCCATGTCGTTGCTGCGCAGCTCCAGGTAGAGGTGGAGAATGACCTTCTGATCCTCATACTCCTTGCGCGCCGTCCATTCGCTGTATGCAATGCCCGAAGCTTCAAGCGCCTGCCAGATCGTTTTCTCCGTCAGCCGGGTAAAGGCGGCCAGATCGATGACGTCGTCGATGCGCGAGTAAAAGACCATCTGCGGGCTATCGACACCCAGCTCCTCATCGCGCAAGCTGATGATCTCCACCACATCGCCCAGCCGGTAGCGCGTCAACACGCCGCCCATAAAGTTGGTGAGCACGATCTCGTAGCGCTGGCCCGCCTCCAGCTCGTCGAGGGTGGCCGTCCGCGGTATGAACCCCGGATCGTTGCGGCTCCGCAGGCAGTCCTCCTCGGGGATGAACTCGAGAAAGTTACAATCCGGGAAGAAGGTATAGCCCTTGCGGTTCCAGAGCTGGGCGCTGATGATGCCCCCCTCCGTGCAGCCCAGCCCCTCCACCGGCTCGCGCCCCCAGTACTCTTCGATCTGCTTGCGGAAGAGCGCCGTGTCCGTCCCGCCTGTGGCGATGCACTTGACCGTCCATAGATCGCGCGGCAAGAGATAGTTGCGCCCCGCCAGCCGGCTGCGGACCAAAGCACGCAGCACGCGAAAGAGCACTCGTGGGTGCAGGAAGAACGTCGAGAGCTTGAGGCTGCCTGCGCCCTGGGAGAACTGCTCACCGATGCGCAGCAAAACGCTCGCCATGCCGTCAAAGACATCTATCCCCGACTTGAGCGCCAGGCGGAACCCCTCTTCGATCCGTTCGGAGAACTCCATCTTTTCCGCCTCCTCCAGGGGAGGCAGGAAGGTAAAGTTGAACTCGGACTCGCACCCTCGCGCCACTATCCCCGACAGATAGGGAAAGGGCGCGAGGGTGAACAGCATGGTATCCCCCTCCTCAAAGGCAAACTCGCCGGGCCGAGAGCAAGCGCCCATTATCAGCGAAGCCAGCGTGCACTCGTGCACGCGCTGCGCCATCTCGGCTGTGTAGGGGACCCACTTGTAGTCGTATTCGCCGGACCGGCCCGAGGTGTGCAGCCAATACTTGGGCTTGCGCGGCAACACATCCTCGCGCCGCTCCAAGAGATAATCGGCATAATCGCGATACGTCGTCAGAGGCACGCTCCGGCGAAACTCTTCGACGCTCGCCGGCACGCGCCCGCCCAAGAGCTTGCGGCCCAACTCACAGGTACCCAAGAGGCGCAACTGCTCCAGCAGCAGCCGCTCCTGGATCTGCATCGTCTCAGCGAGGGAGAGTTCGAGGAAACCACAGTACTTTTTCCATATCTCGTCCCTTCTGCCCTGCCTCAAGAGTTCGAGAGCGTTAGCCACAGCGTCCCCCTTGCTTTTTCCACGTTGATGGGTTGATCGTAACCGTCAGAGTACGCACGCAGCGCCCTATGCTGCGCGCCGTGGGCACGAACATGGGCGTCTCCGCCTGATATGCCGGGTAATCTGGGAACATCCTGGGGAACAGCAACAACTCTTGCAGCCAGGCATAGAGCGCGTCACAGGCGAACCATATGGCGCCGGCCACAAGCATCAGCCGCGACCGGCTGGCCAAAACGCACCCCAGCACCCAGATGCCGAACCACAACACACCCGGATGGCGCACGAGGGCGTAGGTGCCTGTACGGACCAGCATATCACCCACGCCCTGTTTCGCATAGGTCGTCGCGAAAGGGATTTCGAGGAACAGGGAAAAAACGAGAAGCAGCGTGCCGAGGGCCAAGAGAACCCAGCCCACAGCAACCAACTCGCAGGGCCAGGCGAAGCGGGCCGGGGTGGATAGAGTCCACCACAGCGCGAGGCAGAAGAGAGCAACCGCGGTCAGGCCCAGCAGCGGCTTGAGGCCTGGAATCCGGCGCCACGAGGCCCAGTCGAAAGCTAGGGCCACCGCAAAAGCTGCCACGCCGAGCAGGATCTGCCCCATCGCACGCACCTAGTAGCGCTTCACAGAGCCTCTGGCAGGTAAGGCTCGCCCCAAGCGGCGCCATAGTATCTGCCAAGACCTGTGTAACGCAGCACTAGAGCCCACACAAGCCGCCAGAGAGTATTAGGGGAATTATAGCACGTATACGTGGAATGTGCAATGCCTGCGTGAAACTTGGGTTAAGCGTGAAAGTAACCTGGCCAGGCTCAGGGACTCCCACGCCTGCCCGGCCGGACGCGAAATGGGGGCTCTTCGTACCGGCCCCCATCCCCCGTATCAAGACTCGACCGCTCGCCCCCACAAACGCCGGAGCAGGCGCTCCAGAACGCTCTCCGGCTCGCGCTTGCCCTCCGTCACCGGGGTTGGGGCAGGCGCGGGGCCACCGATGCGCACATACCGGCCATCCGCCAGCACATACACCGCCGGATCCTCCACACAGCCCGCAGCGGTCAGCCTGCCCACCACCCACAGCGACGAGTCCGGCTTTGCCGCCTGAGCCAGGGCGGCGTCGCTGCAGACCAGGCGGGGCAGGCCGGGCACACCGGTGGCTACCCACACCGGCAGCCCCTCGTAGATGGCCAGGCTCGCGGGCTGCAGCTCATCAGCGGCCAAAAGGGCGCGGTGATACCACGTACGCGCCTCCTCGCCGGCCAGGAGGTCAACCCTCTCGGCGACGAGATGCTTCCCATCCACCACCACGACGGCCGTCACCCGGCTGCCCCGCGAGGGCGCCGCTCCGGCGAAAGCCGGGCTCACGCGGGCACTCGGCCGGCCGGTCTCGGTGTCGGCCTTTTCGCTCTTTCGTACCGGCTGCACCCTCGGCGAAGGCAGGGCCACCTCCTCCGGCACCCCTTCAATGAGATAGGCCTGGCCGTCGTCCGTACGGAGCTGGAACCGGAAGAACGGCGCCGACCGGTAGGAGCGCCAACGCTCAACCGTTCCCGTCAGCGTCAGCACATGCTCATCCCACGTCTCCGCAGAGAGGCCCCGCAGTGGAAAGTAGGTGGCGCCGGCCGGCGCCCGTGGTCCGGCAATGGCGCTCGGCGTGAGACCCGGCTCTAGCGTCTGGGTCGCCGTCGGCGATGGTGTGGCCGTCGGCGTAGGCGTCTGGGTCGCTGTCGGCTCCGATGCCGGCGGCGCGGCGGGTGTCGTCGTGTCCGGCGTCGCCGTGGGGGTGGCCGTCGGCGTATGGGTCGCTGTCGGCGTCGCGGAAGCCGTACAGGTCGCCGTGGCCGATGGGGTCGGCGTAAAGGTCCGCGTCGCCGTCGCCGTAGCGGACGGGGTTGGCGTGGAGGTCCGCGTCGCCGTGGGGGTCGGCGTGGGGTCAGGCAGCCTTTCCCACCACAGAGCGGCGCGGGCGCCGCCGCGGTTCTCATAATACTCTACACGCAGCCTGTATTGCCCGTCCAGCCACACGTCGTGGGTGTACTCTGTGCCGGCCGCATCGTGCCACTCGTCGATCAGCAGCCCATCGTCGATCCACACGCGGATGCCGTCGTCGGCCCGGGCGTAGATGCGATAGGTGCCGGGCTCAAAGGCCTGGTAGCGGGTCCAGCGCACCGAGAACAGGTCGTTCGGCAGGCCGTGCGCGGGCGCCCTTTCGGCCCAGGCAAAACCCAGGGCGACGTCGTTCACGATGCGCAGCGGCGCGCCGGCCAGTTGGGGGTTGGTATAGTACTCGGCCCGCCAGTTCGGATAGAGGCTATCGCCGCTCGCCCCCAGATAATCCCAGCCGGCCTGCACTTCGGCGTTGCCGCGCGCCTCATAGTACTCCAGGCGCAGTTCGTGCAGCCCCTCGTTGAGGCGCGCATCGACGCGATGGGTGGCCGTCGCACGATCGTGCCACTCGTCAAGGACAAGGTGCCCGTCGATCCACAGGCGCACGCCGTCATCCGCCGTGGCCCAGAAGCGATAGGCGCCGGCCGCCATCTGCCAACGGCCGGTCCAACGCACCGAGAAACCGTCCCGGCCCAGCGCCGGGTCCGGCGAGCCGTCGTGCCAGCGAAAGTCAATCTGCGGGTCCCAGCGCGCCAGGACCGGCCCGCCACTCAGATCGGGGCGGTTATAGTACTCGCCCCACCACCGGTCGTTCACCTCATCGGGCTGCGGCGTGGCGGTTGGGGCCGGCAGCTCCGTCGGAGTCGGGGCCGGCAGAGTACCCGTGGCTCCTGGCGCAGGGGCGTGCGTGACCGTGGGCGATACGGCAGTCGGCACGGCCACCGTCGGCGGCACCGCCGGCACGAGCTTGAGCGTAGCACCGGCAACGCGCGTATCGCCCGCCAGATGCGCCACCACCTGAACCTCGCTCAGTTGGCTCCAGCGGCTCTCTCGCGGATATAAAAAGCTGACGACAAAGCGGCCGCGCTCGTCGGTGACTGCTTCGCCGCACACATACTCATCGGTTGCATCCGCCGCCTCGCGCAGGGCGACCACCACCCGCCCCCCAGACTGCCACGAAGACCCCTGAACGATGACAACCGAACCTGCACCCCCTACATCCGGCGTGATGGTGATGCGCCCGACCTTGCTGCCGGGGATGCGCGCAGCATAGGCCACCAAGAACCCTGCGCTCACGAGCACGGCCAAGAGAGCAACCACGATCAGAATTGTGCTCAACCTTCGCATGGCCTCACCCCTCTCCCGAGTGCCTATCCCCTCGGGGCGGTCCACTCACTCCCAGCGCCATGCAGCGCATAACGACATTACACTCACTACTAAGACGTCTCATCTATCCTATTGTTCCATATTCTACCATTTGCGGTTCGCCCAGACAAGACATATAATAGCCCGCACAGGAGGAAAGGGCGCTCCGCCAACCGCCTGCCGGGAACCCAGGCCACCAGGGTTCCACCCCCTTCGAGCGCCCAGATTGGTGTGGATATACTCGTCGTCAATAGCGACCGAGAGGTCGAGAAGCAGGTCAAGGTGCTTCTGGAGCGCCAGGGACACGATGTGCGCACAACCCCCGGCATTCCGGAAGCACTGCCGCTTTTGGCTGCCCAGCCGGCTTCACTGCTCATCGTCGAGTGCCGGCTGCTGGAGCAGGACGGCCTCGCCCTGTTCCGTGCGCTCTGCCAATGCTCCCAACCGCCGATCATCCTGCCCACCGTCTCCCATCTCGCCGGCGATCACAGCCCCGCCGCGCTGACCGCCGAGGTCGAGCGCGTGCAAGATGCGCTGGTCCAGGCACAGCGTTTGCTAGCGCAATCACAGGGCGGTCTGCTTCGCGTGGGCGACCTGACCATCGACATGGCCCGCAAGCGCGTTCTGTTCGAGGGCCGGCCGGTCATGCTGCCTCCCATCCAGTTCCGGCTCCTGGCCTACCTGGCCCAGAACGCCGGGCGGGTCGTGGAAGCGCGAGAGCTCCTCAAGGCCGTCTGGGGCTATGAGGGCGACGAGACCGAGGCCCGAGAGCTGGTCAAGGTCCACGTGCGCCAGATCCGCCGCCGTCTCGGCCTGGGCGCTCAGAGCAACGATTACATCCAGTCGGTGCGCGGCTTTGGCTACGTGCTGACCGGCCCATCCCAGCCCTGACCGCCGTAGTTCACCGAATCTTTACCGTCTCTTCACCGTCCCATCACCGATTCGGTGCAGCGCCGGCCGCAAATCATGCTATAATGCCGCTAATATCCTCGACGGAGCAGCACCGGTAAGCCCCGGCCAGCACCCTGGCGCGGGGCGTTGTCTTGGTCCCAGATTATGCCCGTCGCGGATAGGGAGGTCCGGCATGCGCGGAGACAATGCGCCCTCAAGCGCAAAGAGGCTGAGTGGGGACGTTCTGGGCAAAGAGATTCACTGTCAGGATGGCCCGGTCGGCCAGGTGACCGACGTACTGGTGGACCCGCTTACGGAGCAGCCGTCGCATATCGTGTGGCGCGAAGCCATCGTGGTGACTCGCGAGGTCAGCATCCCCGTCGAGTACGTCGAGCGGGTCGAAGACGGCAACATCGTACTGCGGGTGACGCGTGAGGCCGTGGAGCGGCTGCCGCACTTTTGGGCCGCCGGCGCACCCGCGGAAGCCTATCGCCGCGTGGAGCCGTGATCGCGCCGTTATCGGCTCGAAACGCTCCGAGTTGGAGGAGAAAAAAGGATAATGCAGCAGGAACTGGAAGACCCTCCTGGGGATAAGCCTCCCCAACCGGTGTCACACCGCAGCGCCATATGGGAGGCTGTACCGGACGCCCTTTGGAACGACTGGCACTGGCAGATGCGTCACCGCCTAACCAGCCTGACGGACCTCAAACGCGTGCTCTCTCTGTCTCCGGATGAGGAAGAAGGAGTCGCCCGCGCCCTCCAGCATCTGCGGATGGCCATCACCCCCTACTTTGCATCTCTCCTGGACCCCGAGGACCCGAGTTGCCCAATCCGCCGGCAGGTTGTGCCCACCATGCACGAGATGGAAGTCGGCCACGCCGACATGGCGGACCCCCTGAGCGAGGATCGCCACTCGCCGGTCCCGGGGCTCGTCCACCGCTATCCGGACCGGGCGCTCGTCCTGGTCACCGATCAATGTGCGACCTACTGCCGCCACTGCACGCGGCGCCGGCTGGTCGGCGTCAAACAGCAGGTCATGAGCCTGGAGCGGATGGACCAGGTCGTCAGCTACCTCGCCCACACCCCGGAAATCCGCGACGTGCTGATTTCGGGGGGGGACCCGCTGATCATGAGCGATCGGCACATCGAGTACCTGCTGGCGCGGCTGCGAGCCATCCCCCACATCGAAATCCTGCGGCTGGGGACTCGTGTGCCCGTCTTCCTGCCGCAGCGCATCACGCCCGAGCTGGTGAGCATGCTGCGGCGCTACCATCCGCTGTACATCAACATCCACTTTAACCATCCGGCCGAGATCACAGCGGAGACTCGGGAAGCCTGCGCCCGCCTGGCCGATGCAGGCATCCCGCTGGGCAGCCAGACGGTGCTCCTGCGTGGCGTCAACGACTGCTCGCACATCATGAAACGCCTGATGCAGGCCCTGCTGGCCATCCGCGTGCGGCCCTACTATCTGTACCAGTGCGACCTGTCGCAGGGCATCGAGCACTTTCGCACCTCGGTGGCCAAGGGCATCGAGATCATCGAGAACCTCCGCGGCCACACCACCGGCCTGGGCGTGCCCACCTTTGTCATCGACGCGCCCAGCGGCGGCGGCAAGGTACCCATCCTGCCGCAGTACCTGATCTCCATGTCGGACGGCAAAGCGGTTGTGCGCAACTTTGAGGGCCGCATCTGTTCCTATAGCCAGCCCGAGGGCTACCACCAGGATCAGTGCCCCGCCAACTGCACCTGCTGCGCCGACAGGGCGCGCTGCAGCACCATCGGCGTGGCCGGGCTCCTGGGGAGTGACGGAGTCGAGCTGCCGCGTGACGAGCAGGTCATCTCACTGAGCCGGCCTGCAGCGCGGCCGCCGGTAACTGCGCCGCTGACAAGATAGCCGCCTCTGCGGCCGGGATAGCTGGCAGACGCAGTGGTCCCCTTCCGCAGGTTCAGGAGTCTGTAGCGACGATGCACCGGCCTCGGGAGCCGCGACTCGGCCAACAGAACAGGTCGCGGAGCCTGCGGGAGGGTCCGGCTGCACAAGTGCTGTAGCGGATGCGGGGCACCTCCAGAGTCTCGGAGAAAGTGCCCTGCACGCCCATGGCTCTCTTACCGCTGATTCATCCTTTTGTGTTATAATCGCCCCATGTCAAAGCGTTACCTTGCCGTAGGTGGGCTCTTGTTCACCGTCTTTATCTGGGGGACAACGTTCGTCGCCACCAAGGTCGCCCTGCGCGACATGCCGCCCCTCACCTTGACCCTGTTGCGCTTTGTGTTGGGCGCGCTGGTCCTGCTGCCCATGGCCTGGGCCGGCCGCCGGTCCGCCCCCACCATCACCGATTGGCGGCCCCTCTGGCTGGCGGGCCTCACCGGCGGCTGCCTCTACTTTGCCCTGCAAAACCTGGGGCTCGTCTACACCACCGCCTCCAAGGCCTCGCTCATCCTTGCCGGCATCCCGGCGCTGACGGCCCTGCTCTCGGCGCTCATCCTCAAGGAGCCCATCGGCCGGGCGCGCGCTCTGGGCATCAGCGCATCCATCGCCGGGGTAGCCGTCATTATCCTCGCCGACCAGTCGGCCACGCTGAGCGGCGGGAGCATCATCGGCGACCTGCTCATGCTCGCCACGGGGGTAGCCTGGGCCGTCTACACCGTCCTCTCCAGCCGCCTGGGCGGGCGTGCCAGCCCCACGCAGATCTCGGCGGCCACCTTTGGTTTCGGCGCCCTGTTCATGCTGCCCCTGGCCGGCTACGAGGCGCTGACCCAACCGGCACCCACCTTCACCCTCGGCGGCGCGCTGGCTCTGGGCTACCTGGGGCTCATCGCCTCGCCGCTGCCCTTCCTCCTCTGGAACTCGGCACTGAACCAGATCGACGCCAGCGAAGCGGCCGTCTACGTCAACCTGGTGCCCGTGGTGGCCGTGGTCAGCTCGGTGCTGCTCTTGGAGGAAGAGATCGTGCTGGGGCAACTGCTGGGGGGTGGGCTCGTCCTCGCCGGCGTGTGGGCCGCCGGCCAAAACCCTGCGAAAGCTTCAGAACCCGCTCAATAGCGCACGCGCGGCGGCCTCCCAGCCTCGACCAGCCGTGCCTGCATCGCCGCCTCCAGCTCCCGTGCCCGCTCGATCGTCGCCCCAAAGGCAACATAGCCCAGCCGGTTGCTCGCCAGGCCGGAGACAATGCTCGGCAGGATGCCCTCGCGCCGGCCGTCCATGGGGAAGAGCAGCGGCCCCAGCAGCCGCTGCAGCTCGCCGTACGCCAGCGCAGCGCCGCCGAACCCCAGGTTGTTGTTGCTGATGACCGCAACCCGCTCCCAATAGCGCGGGCCAAAGAGGAACTCGGCTACCTCGTGAGCATGCGTACCGCCCGTGCGCCGGGTGTTGACCTCCACGGCATACATTTCGCCGTCGACGCCGGCGACCAGGTCCATATCGAAAACGCCTACATAGCCCAGGCGGCGCATCTCGCGCGCCAGGGCCAGGCCGGCCTCCTCCAACGTCCGCTGCAATGCGGGCGCCAGCACCGCATCGTACATCTCGACGCCGAAAAAGTAGGCATCGGGTGTGAGGATTTGCCCGCAGAGGTACATAAACTCGACATCCTGGCCCGGGTCGGCCGGGATGCGCAGCTCGATGGACGGCGAGCCGCCGCCCACGCTCGAGTCCGCTTCAACGAGTTCCTCCACCACAATGCAGTCGCTGGTCATCTGCGAATCGCCGTCCAGGCGCGCACGGATCGCCTCGCGCCACGTCTCGGGGGTGCCGGGCAGTTCTCCCGGCCGCAAGAAGAGGAAACCCACCCCGCTCTGGCTGTTGTTCGGCTTGACCAGGCAACCGCGGCCCTCGGCCAAAAAGCGCGCGGCCAGCCGCGCCGCCTCGGCCGTACTCTCGACAATGCCCCCCGCGGGCAGGCGCACGCCCGCAAGCGACGGCTGGACCGAGGAAAAGAAGCGCCGGAAGCCGGACTTGGAGTCGAGATAGTCGCGCACCCAGAGCAAGTCCTCCGGCGCACACTCGGGGGTTGAGACGGGCAGCCCCTCCCTGCGCAGCACCTCGGCCACCTCCAGCACTTGGGCGCTGGCCACAAAGGGGATGAGGCGCACCTCCGGCTCGTCGCGCAGGCGCGCCACCACCGTCGCCCGCAGCCCATCCTCGCGCAGGAGGTCCTCACAGAGGCTATCGGTCGCGCGCTGCGGCCAGAGGTTCTCCAGATACTCGTAGCCCATCGCCTGGCGCAGGTAGCGCACATGCGCCGGCTCCACCGGCAGCGAAGTCAACACCAGTTTGCGCCCCCCAGCCCAGAGCAGCGCCCTGTCCTCCAGGACATACGAGTCCACAATCTCGGACTGTCGCAGCGCCGGGTCCTGGATCAGGGCCACGCTATCGCGATAGGCGTCGACAATATTCGCGACGATCAGATCCATCTCTGTTCGTAATCCTATCCGGCTCCCTGCACCCGTGCCGCCAACTCGGCAAGCCAGCCGGCCCAACCTTCCAGCCCCTCGTTGGTAACGCAGGAGAGTTCGAACACCGGCGCCGCGGCATTGAGGCCGCCCACCAGGCGCCGGAATGCGGCACGATCAAAGGGCACATAGGGCGCCAGGTCCAGCTTGTTCAACACGACCGCATCCACCGCGGCAAAGATGCCCGGATACTTGTAGGGCTTGTCGTCTCCCTCGGGGATCGAGGCCACAACAACGCTCGCATGGGCGCCCAGGCCAAACTCCACCGGGCAGATCAGGTTCCCCACATTCTCAATGAGGAGCAGGTCGACCTCGCCCAGAGGCAACTCGGCCAATGCCGCGCCCACCATCGGCGCGTCGAGGTGACAGGTGCCACCGGTATTGATCTGTACCACAGGCATGCCCGCAGCCGCGATCTTGTCCGCATCGACCCGCGAGGCAATATCGCCCTCAATCACACCCAGGCGCAGCCGGCCCTTGAGCATCTCAGCCGTACGCAGGATCAGGCTCGTCTTGCCGGCACCGGGAGACGCCATGATGTTCACAGTGCAGACGCGCTTTTCCTGCAACAACCGCCGGTTCTCCGCCGCTACGCGCTCGTTGGCACTCAGTATATCCCTTACTACTGGCACTTTCACCGCAACACCCCTCTATTCAAACACAACTGTGCGAGCGGGATTATAGGGCCAGCGCCAGCAGAATGCAAGGAACCGCTACGATGGGCGCACGACCACCACGGCATGCCGATACTGCCCCAGGTAGCGCTCGCCCCACCAGATGCGCAGCGGCAGCACATAGCGCCCGGCCGGGGTGCCTTCGGGAATGGTCAGCCACAGCCGCGCCGCCGCGTCCGGGTTCGGACATCCCGGTTGGGCCAGGCCGCAGCTCCTCGCCGGGGCGCAGACACACCCCGTGCTCCGTTCCCGCTGCCAACCCCAGCCCTCAGGCAGGGCCGGCTCTACCCGCGCCCGCACCGGCTCGTGCCCATGATTGGTGAACTGCACGTCCACCGCCACTTCACCCCCTGGGCAAACCTCCTGCTCAAAGGGATAGGTGCGCACCCAGTGCTCATCGGTGCCGAAATCGGGCTGTGCCCAGGGCAGCATGCCGGCCAGCAGGCGCTCCCGTTCGGTGAGTCGAGCCTCCAAAGTGTCCAACTGCCGGGCGGTGAAGGAGAAAGCCAGCTCCTGATGCTGGTTGAGGATCAGGTCGGGGGTATGGCGGCGCCAGATTTCGATGCAGCGCCGGAAGCCGCGCCCGGCGCCCAGCCAGTTGCGATTCCCCGCACAGTAATCGTCCAAGCCGGTAGGGGCGCCCGAGTCGCCGGCCAAGAACACCCTGTGGCCATGCCCCTCCACCAATAGACCGCTGTGGTAATAGCTCTGCCCGGGGAAGTGAAAGGCCGTCAGCCGGAACTCGCGCCACGTCCAGGAATCGCCGTCCTCCGTAGCCCGCGCCACCGGCGCCGCGTGGGGAGAGATACAGGGCAGGAAAAAGCGCCCGGGATGCTCGATAATCTCGGCCAGGTGCCGGTCGGTCAGAATGGGGCAGCCAAAAGCCGCGTACAGCCGGTCCAACCCGTCAACGTGATCGTCGTGATAGTGGGTAACCCAGCACCCGTCCACCGAGGTGATCAGCCCCTCGGCCAACCACTGTTGCAGCGTTTCGACCACCGAGTCGTGCCCACAGTCGATGACCAGGGCCGCCCCGCTATCTGAGATCAGGGCAAAGCTGGTATAAGCCACCCGCCGGATGAAATCGGGCAGGCTATGCGTCTCGGCCGGGGCCATGCGCGCGGGGTCCCCGGCCGTATCGGCCGTCACCTCGGGAAAGTAATAGTTCAGCGCCGAGACGGAGCAATAGTTGCGCCAGAGCGCCTCCAGCCGCTGCACGGTGAGTTCCGTCGCCGCGGCCGGATCGCCGATGGGCGCCCCATGGGCGGGCACCAGCACGTCCGCCCCGCAGCCGCCCAGCTTGCGCAGGCTGGCCACAAGCCGGGGCCTCTGGCCGAGGAAGCCGTGATAGTCACGGATGCCGCCGGCCCCTTTCTGCAGCGAGTACACATCCCAGACCTGCCCGGGGCCATAGAGGGCATCGCCGGAAAAGCCGACGCACCTGCCGCCCACCGTGACCCGGTAGGAAACGCTGCCGTCGGTGGCGCCGGGTGTATCCAGCACCTCGATCCGATAGCCCTCCCAGTCGATCGCATCGCCCTCGCGCACACCACGCGAGACGGGCAGCGGCCGCGCCAAGACCTGCAGCCCCGGCTGGTGGTGATAGATGTGCCAGCGATTGCGCCGGTCGTTCCAGTAGGCGGCCACATCCTCAAAGAGATGCCGCTCCGCAGCGGGGGCGACGACCTGCGCGCCCTGGGCGGCGAAGGCATAGGCCCCGGCCACGTTCGGGCGCCGGTGCTGCGTACAGAGCACCATCTCGACTCTATCCACCCCCAGCGCCGCCAGCCGCTGCGGCGTGACCGTATCGCAGCAGTCAAAAAGCAGCGCCTTGTGCCCCGCCACCAGCACGCCGGTGTTCACCGCCCCATCGAGCACGTACAGGTCCCCCGCTAATAGCCTGGCTTCCAAGGTTCCTCCCTGCTGCTGAGAAACTCGCGTCCTCCCATCTGTGACCCTCCTGCCGGCCGAGGGCGTGATAGAGCGTATTTAAGACCAGCAGAGGCAGCATGGGAGCTGCCTCTGCTGGCAGGCAAACACAACCCAGCAGTCCGTCGGTGGCAACACCTGCCGGCTGCACCCGGCCACGCCAGGCTCACGCAATTGCCGCGATGCTCTCCTCATCGATGCGCACCCGGCGGCCCTCCCACGTCGAGATGTAGCAGGCCAGCGTCATGCGCAGGGCCATGCGCCCCTCCTCGGCCGTGGCAATCGGCGGCCGCTTGCCCTGCAGGAACTCGGCCAGCGGCCCGGCCAGGCCGGCGATGCGCTCGCCGTGGCTCGCGGGGCTCGGGATGTCGCTCTCGGTCCATTGGCCGGCGTCGGCGTCAAACCATTTGAGCCCGATGGCCCCTGCCGGCCGCGGCACGTTGCAGCTCGGCACGTCGCCATAGTTCTGGATGATAGAGCCCTTTTCGCCGATGACCTCGGTGGTGTTCTCCGCCGCGGTGCAGGTGAAGGAGCAGAAAACCTCTGCCAGCGGCCCGCCCGGGTAGCGAAAGACGGCGATGCCGTTATCCATCGGCACGCGCGGGTCGCAGAGGGACTCGACCTCCGCGGTCACCGTCTCGGGTATGCCCAGCAGCCAGAGGATAAAGTCGATGGCGTGTGCGGCATCATCGGCCCAGATGTCCCGGTTCAGCTCGGGCTTGGCATGCCAGAGGTCGGTAAAGCCGGCCCAGCGATGCGTGCCCAGCCCGTGGCGCCGCCGCACCATGAACACCTTGCCCAGCGCCCCGGACTCGACCAGCTCTTTGATGCGCACGTTCTGCGGGTCGACGCGCATCTGCCAGGCCATGGTAAAGGGCACCGCGTGGCGCTCGACAGCCGCCACGATGCGGTCGGCCTCACCGAGCGTGAGGGCCATCGGCTTCTGCAACACGATCGCCTTCCCCGCCGCGGCCGCCTGCTCCACCAGATCCGCATGGCGCGACGTCTCGGCGGCGATGACCACCGCCTCAACCTCCGGCAGCGCCAGCAGGCCCTGCACATCGCCGTAGCCCCGCAGGCCAAAGGACTCGCTCGCCTTCGCCAGGCGCTCCGCATCGTGGTCCCAGGCGGCCACCAGGTTGATACCAAACTCCGGATGCCGGCGCCACTGCGTGCAATAGGCGTTCACGTGTCCATGCGCCAAGCCGAGAATACCCACTCCGACAGCCATCGCAGGCCCCTCCTCGCTGTACAAATCCCCGCACCGACCGATGCCCGAAACATGCAGAGTGTACATCCTGCGCTAGAGGCCGTCAAACAACCGGCTGCGCCGCCCCTCGCAGCTCTTCCATCAGCGCCCCGCAGAGCCAAGAGCCGCTGCCGGTCAGGCGCAGCGCCGCCCGCGCCGGGTCCTCCTCCACCAAGCCATGCGCCCGCCAGCGCCGCACCAGCGCCTCGGCGTGGCCGCGGCCCACCTCGCGCTCGAGGAGATCGAGCGGGATATGGGCGGAGAGGAGGGCCGTCTCCAGGCGGTGGACGTCGCTCTCCCGCTCCGTCCTGCGCAGCCCGCCCTGCAGGCCCGGAAACCCGTCGCTCACCGCCGACCGGTAAGCCTTGTACTCCGGGTGACGATAGTGATAGTCTCCCAAGACGCCGTCGGCCGTCGTGCCCAGGGCCAGGCAGTCCTCTCCACGCTCCGGGAAGGTGAAGTAGAGGTTGGCATCGCGCTCGCGCGCCCAGTGGTTGAAGAGGGTCTTCCGGTAGCCCAGGGTGGCCAGTTGCTGTGCCGCCGCCAGGAAGAGCCAATAGTTGGCCAGGCCGTCGCGCTCGGCCAGGTCAAAACGCCGGGCAAAGGGCGCATTGCGCGGCGAAAGCTGCAGCTCGTACAGCGAAAAGCCGTCGACCCCGGCCGCCGCCAGCCGCCGGATATCCGCCAGCAGCCCGACGAGCGACTGGCCGGGCAGCCCAACGATCAGGTCAACCGAGACGATCCAACCTCGGCTCACCGCCTCGGCGATCCTGGCCAGGACGGCCGCCGCCGGCTGGCGCCGCCCGATGCGCCGGCGGACGGCATCGTCCAGCGTCTGCACGCCCAGGTGCAGGCGGCTGAAACCCAGCGCCTCGAGCGTCGCCATCATGCGGTCGCTGAGGTCGGAAGTCGTGGACTCGAGTGCCCACTCGGTGCTCGGCCCGGTGTTGAAGCGCTCCCGCAGGCGCATAGCCAGGCGCCGGAGCAAGTCGACGTCTAGGAAGGTGGGCGTGCCCCCGCCCAGATGCACGGTAGAGACCGGGCGCCCGGCCAAGTTGCCAAGCCGGCTCCAGAGGCGTATCTCCTGCTCCAGCAGAGCGACATAGCTCACCATGTGCGTGGCGCGATGGCGCCGCAGGGGAAAGCTGTAGCAATCGCAGAAGGCGCAGCGCCCGGCGCAGAAGGGGATGTGGATGTAGACGCAAAAGGGCCTGCCGGGGTCGATCGCGGGCGCAATGTGCTCGAGGGTCTGCCAGGCCTGCTCGCCACTGTCGCTCAGCCCGCGCCGCGCCCAGAGGGGCAGGGGCAGCGCCCGCTCCTGCGGCCGGTAACCCGCGCGGAGGGCCAGCCACTCACGGCGGATGGCCTCCACGTCCAGGTCCGCCGGCGCAGCGGCCAAGAAGCGATCAAAGAGCGGTTGTGCCATACACCCGCCTCTGCCCGCCGTCGGCCTGCGCCAGGGCTCGCAACCCCTCGCCCGCCCTGTGCACCGCTTCGTAGGCCAGCGCGCGCCCCACCCGGCAACGGAAGGAGGGCTCGCCGTCATCCCTTGCGGGCGCCTGCGGATCGAGCGGGCAGCGGTCGGGGCAATCGCACGCGCAGTGGAAGCGGTTAAAGCACTCGCCGCAGCGCGCCGGCGCCTCGGCCAGCCGCTGGCGCAGGGCGCTTATCCTCTGCAGATCGATCGCAAAGCGCCCACTGCCCTCGTCCCAGGCGCCCATGGCCACCCCCATCCGGCCCGCCTGGGCGGCGCTGCCGGCCTTGAAGCACGCGGTAGCCACGCCGCCCGGCACGAGGCTGAGCACCTGGCGGTAGACGTTGCAGTAGGGGCCATGCAGCGCCCCAACGCGGCTGCCCGAGCTCAGCAGCCGGATGCGGCGCCGGCGAGCGACTTCCTGCGCGGCCAGAAAGCCGCACACGTAGGCCTCGGCCTGCTCGGCGACGAGGCCATCCCCCGGGCCGGCGCGCCCAGCGGCATAGACCGGCTCAAAGTGGATCTCGGCGGGCTGCAGCCGCTCCACGATATAGGCCGCGACCTCTGCTTGGCGCCCCAAACTGCCCGAGGTGATCGTGCTGCGCACGTGGAAGGGCCGGCCCTCCTCGCGCAGGATGCGCGCCGTCCGCTCCACAAGGGGCGACGTGCGGCCGCCGCCACGGGTGGGGCGCTGCCGATCCTGGATCTCCGGCGGCCCGTCGCAGGAGAGGCCCACCAGGTCAAAGCGACGGGCCAGCCAAACCGCCGCCTGCTCGCTCATCACGCCGTTGGTCGCCACATAGCGATAGAGCCCGATGCCGTGCCGGCCGGCCGTCGCCTCGAGCCGCCCCAGCGCGCTCTCCACAAGCTCGCGGTGCAGGGTGGGCTCGCCCCCGCCGTGGAAGACGGCGTAGAGCGGCAGCGAGCGTTGGCGGCAGTTCGCGGCCACCAGCTCCGCCGCCGCGGCAATCGCCTCCACGTTCAAGCGGGCCGACGGCGCCGGCGCCGGATCGCTGTAGCAGTATTCGCAGCGCAGGTTACAGGCGTCGCTCAGGTAGAGGGTCAGGCACTCGGGCCGGAAGGGCTCCTGCAGCCGGCGCGCCTCTTCGGCAGCGGCCTCCCGGGCGCAGCGCACGAGCTCGCCGGCCCAACGCGCCTCGGGGGCGTCTGCCGGACATCCGGGGCGTGTTTCCAGACCCAACCTAGCCCCGACCCGCGCGGCGATGGCCGCCTCCAGATGCTCGCTGCCCTCGGCGGTAGCGAGGCAAACACAGCCGGGCGCATAGTAGAGGGCGTACTGCCCACCCCACTGCCGGAAGATGGGCAACTCCTCCGTGCCCAGCGGGCGAAGTGAGGTCGCCGCTTGCCCGAATGGCCGGGGCTCCTCGCTCATCGCCATTGATGCGCCGGGGCTCGCCACGTCACTCTCCCGCTGTCTGTGGCGCCGGCGGATCTTTGGGCACACAGATCTGCCTGGCGACGAGGGCGATGAACAGCTCCCGCGCATGGGCAAAGCCACGGCGCTCGTCCCAGCCCATCTCCTCGGCCACGCGCCGGCCGGCCTCGCGCAGGCTGTGCCGCCCGTCGAACAGGTTAAAGGCGGCCAGGTTCTCCGGCGCCTTGGGGAAGAGCGCCGCCACCTCCCCCGTCGCCTTGCTCCGGCTGCAAACCTGCCCGCTTCTGATCGTGACGGTATAGGCGGAGCTCAGCATGGGCCGGAGCTCCGCCAACTGCTCATCGGGCAGCGAGCCCAGGTCCGAAAGGCGTACCCCCTCGCGGCCCCGAGCAGACTCGTAAGAGACGATCGCCTCCTGCAAGAGCGCCCGCCAGAACTGCCGCCGGCTGCAGGTGAAGCGAATGCGGCTGTGGGCGGCCTGCCCCATACGAACCTCCTCCATCAGTTGGGGTACCAGTAGTGGCTGCCGCCCGAAACATGGCCCACGCACGAGCAAGGGTTGTGGCCCACGCACGAGCATGTGGTGTGGCCCACGCAGGTACACGTCGTGTGGCCCACGCAGGAGCAGGAAGGAGCAGGCTGGTAGCTGCCCGCTACGCAGTTGCAGGTGCACACCGCACCTGCCGGGATCGGCGCGCCGCAGGGCAGCGTGTATCGGACCACCCCACCGCCGGCCTCTTCCACCTCGTAGGTGATGCCCTCCGCGTCCTCAGGGCTGGCCTCCACATCGAACAGGCAGCCGACGGGCCCGCCATCGGGCAGCGACCACAGCCGGATGGCGCCCCCCTCCAGGCGCCCCAGGCGCAGGTCGAGCCCCTGCGCCTCCCACTCAATAGCCAGCAGGTAGCAGGCGCTGATCGTCCCATCCGGCGAGACGATGGCCGCATCGCGGCCCACCGGGCAAAAGCTTACCCGCCGCGCGCCGATGTCGGCCGTCGCATAGACGGGCTGCACGCCATGAGCCTCCAGAATGCGCGCCGCCGCGACGAACCCACGGCCAAAGTCCCAGGGGTCAGGCGGCAAGAGGCCTGCCTCTGCCGAGGGCGCAGAGGGCTGCAGCGGCTCCAAACTCACGGCACTGGGGCGAAACTCGCGGCGGAACCAGGCGGCGATCTCGGGCATCTGCCCCACCGTCTCCTGGGTCACACAGGCGCGCAGGCAGAGTTGGCACGTGCCCTCGGAGAGGATGCGGGCGCTGCGCGCTACTGCGCTGAGGCTGCCGGCGCCGTTGCGGAAGGGGCGGTGGCGGTCTTGAATCTCCGCCGGGCCGTCCAGCGACAGGACGATGGTGTCCAGGTTGTCCGCCGCCCAGCGGCAGCGCCGCTCATCCAAAACGCCGTTGGTCGCTACTTCAAAGCGGATGGTGCAGCCGATCTCCCGCGCCTTCGTCCGGGCGTAGGGCACGGCCAGGTCCAACACCTCGGGCGCACAGAACGGCTCCCC
>DAOUGZ010000112.1:0-10125 GCA_034428955.1 Anaerolineae bacterium
GCCCAACGTGAACGGCGCCACCAAGAGCTACACCGTGAGCTTTGCCAACGCCACGGTGAACGAGGTCAACGGCAGCATCACCGTGGACGACACGGATGGGCAGTCCTGGTCCTTTAGCGACAGCGGCTCCCAATCCTACAGCTGGACCTTTGACTGCGACGACAAGGGCACGCACAGCAATACGGCCACCATCCGCGAGACGGACCAATCGGCCACAGCCAGCGTGCAGATCAACTGCACGCCCCAAGAAACATACCAACTCCAGATCAGCAAGACGGCCGAGACGAGCCTCAAGCGCACGTATACGTGGCAGATCGAAAAGACGGCGCAGCCCACATCGCTCAACCTGACCGAGGGCGAGAGCGGCACGGTCGAGTACACCGTCAGCGTGGAACGCACCGGCTACACGGACAGCGATTGGGTGGTCAGCGGCGAGGTGCGCATCCACAACCCCGCTCCCTTTGCTGTGACCATCAAGAGCATCGTGGACCAGCTCTCCGACGGGACGGTGATCGACCTCGATTGCTCACTCGCCGGCGAGGGCGCGGGGGTCGCCTGTGATCCCCCATCTATTGTGATCGGGGCCGGCGCCACCTACGTGTGCTCCTACAGCAAGCGGCTCCCCAACGGCACAAACCGGACGAATACCGTTACCGTCACCACCGACGACAAGAGGGTGAGCGGCGGCAGCGCCTCGGCCAGCGTGGACTTTGCCAAGGCCACAGTGACCGAGGTGAACGCCAGCGTCACCGTTACCGATTCCTTCGCGGCCCCCGGCCTGCCCTGGACGTTCAACGGCAGCGGCACCAAAACCTATGTCCGAACGCTGACCTGCGCCGACGAGGGCGAGGTCGTCAACATCGCCACCATCAAAGAGACAAAGCAGTCCGACACGGCTACGGTCACGGTCGATTGCGAGCCGGAAGAAGACCATGACCTGATCATCAGCAAGACGGCCGAGACGAGCCTCACCCGCACCTATAACTGGGATATCCAAAAGACGGCCAACCCCACATCGCTCAACCTGACCGAGGGTGAGAGCGGCCAGGTCCAGTATACCGTCAGCGTGGAACGCACCGGCTACACCGACAGCGCTTGGATGGTCAACGGCACGATCACCATTCAGAACCCCGCCGGCTTTGGCATCAATCTCACCGGCGTCTCCGTCGACCTGGGGGCGGGCATCAGCGCCAATGTATCCGGGCCGGCTCTGCCCCGCACCCTGCCCGCCGGGGGCTCGGCCCACTATACCTTCACGGCGGCCCTGCCCGATGGCTCGGACCGGCTGTGCACGGTCAGCGTCAGCACCGATACGCCCCACGTGAACGGCGCCACCAAGAGCTACACCGTGAGCTTTGCCAACGCCACGGTGAACGAGGTCAACGGCAGCATCACTGTGGACGACACGGATGGGCAGTCCTGGTCCTTTGGCGACAGCGGCTCCCAATCCTACAGCCGGACCTTTGACTGCGACGACGAGGGTACGCACGACAATACGGCCACCATCCGCGAGACGGACCAATCGGCCACGGCCAGTGTGACGGTAGACTGCCGGCCCTGCACGGACTGCCATCTGGAGATCAGCAAGACCGCCGAGACCCACTTTAGCCGCAGCTACCGCTGGGAGATCGGCAAGTGGGTCGACAGGCCCGTCCTGGAGATGACCGAGGGTGAGAGCGGCACGGTCAGGTATACGGTCGCCGTAACGCGAACGGGCCATCTGGATAGCGGCTTTACCGTGAGCGGGCGCATCACCATCCACAACCCGTCGGCATTCGCAGCCACCATCGAGAACATCTCCGACGTCGTCTCCGAGGGTCTGGTGGCCAACGTCTCTTGCCCGGTGAGCCTGCCCCATACCCTGGGGCCCGGCGAGACGTTGGAGTGCACCTACAGCGCCGCGCTGCCCAACGGCGAGGAGCGGACGAACACCGTCACCGTAGTTACCAGCGGCCGGGTGAGCGGTGGCTCAGTCACCGTTCCCGTCAGCTTTGCCGATGCCGCAACCACCGTGGTCAACGGCGTGATCCATGTTGATGATACGAACGGCGATTCCTGGCCCTTTGACGATACGGGGGCCATCACCTACAGCAAGACCTTTGACTGCGGCGATGAGGGCACCCACGACAACACGGCCACTATCCGCGAGACGGGGCAATCGGCGATGGCCAGCGTAACCGTCACCTGCGAGCCCCGCAAGACCTACAAGCTGGAGGTATCCAAGACCGCTCAGACGAGCCTGACCCGTACCCACCACTGGACGATCGCCAAATCGGCCGCCCCCAACCGGCTCAGGCTATCGCCGGGCGAGTCCGGCACGGTCGAGTATACCATTGCAGTCGCCAAGACGGGGCACACCGATAGCGAGTGGTCCGTGACGGGCAAGATTACCATACACAACCCATCACCCTACATGGCGACAATCCAGAGCATCACCGACACCCTGTCCGGCGGCATCGAGGCAGAGGTCACCTGCCCGGTAAGCCTGCCCTACAACCTGGGGCCCGGCAAGAGCCTGGAATGCACCTACAGTGCCAAGCTGCCCGACGGGGCCGAGCGCACGAACACGGTCACCGTCCGCACGAACAGCGAGGATGTCGCGGGGGCATCCGCGACGGCGGCGGTCAGTATGGCCAAGGCGACGGTGAAAGAGATCCTGCCCCAGGTGCACATCGATGACACGAACGGCGAATCCTGGGCGCTGGACAACACGGCCTTTATCCTCTACACCGAGAGCTATGACTGCGACGACTGGGGCACGATCCGCAACATCGCCACAATCCGGGAGACGCAGCAATCCGCCTCGACCGACGTAACGGTGCAGTGCGGCCAGCAGCCCGCGCATCCGTGCATCGAGGCCGGTGTGACGGTGGTTGTCTATGGCGGCTGGAGCGGCATCCCCATCCGTGCCTGGCTCGAAGGCGCCGAGCAGCCGACGCTGAGCACGGTGGCCGAAGCAGCGGGCCGCGCATCCGCGCGCTGGACGTTCTACCCGCCGGAGAACAGCGCCTGGCATGTGCGCATAGAACCCCAGTTCCCCGCCCAGGCGGATGGCACAGCCCGGCAGTATCGCTTGTTGCGCATCGAATCGCCGACCTCGGGGCTGCTCTGGACCAACCCAGCCAGCGCCGACCTGTTCATCGAGCGCTGCAATGAGTATGTCGTCTACTATGAACTCGTCGACAACGCACCACCACCACCGCCCCAGGAGGCTGGGCCCGTCCTGATCCTGCCGGTGACCGGGAGCCATGCGACGATCCCGGAGCGGCTTGCGGACTGGTGGGAGACCCTGGTCGGTTGGTGGCAGTCTCTCTTTGCTCGCTAGATGTAGAGCCCATCAAGCAGAAAAATGAAGGCAATCTGGAACGCCATCAGGCGTTTCCCGCCGGGGCAGATCGTCATCGCCCTCCAGTTGGGCCTCCTCGTGGCGGAGGGGCTGCTGGGCTTCTCGCTGCTGCTGGACTATCAAGCAGCCTCCAGAAGGGTTCTGCCCACAGCCATGCCCAGCCCGGCGGCAACCGTTACGGTTCCGGCCACACCCCAGCCCCCCACAGCAACGCCGCAGCGACCGGCAGCCACCCGGCAGCCGGTCGCTACGGCGACCCGGCCCAACGCTTCGGCGCCGCCGACGCGCATCGTGGCGCCGGCCATCAACCTGGACGCGCCGGTGGTCGAGATCGGCTGGAAGCCCGTGCTCATCGGCGGCATGGAGGCCCGCGAATGGGAAGTAGCCGCCAATGCCGCTGGCTTTCACCGTGGAATGGCCTACCCCGGGCACCCTGGGAACACGGTGATCTCGGGCCATCACAATCTGGATAGCCAGGTATTCCGCTATCTGGTGGATTTAGAGTATGGCGATGAGGTCATTCTCTTCGTGGGCGAGGAGTCGTATCGCTACATCGTGACCGATGTCCAGATCCTGCAAGAGTTCGGAGTCGACGATGAGCAGCGCATCGAAAATGCCCGCTGGATCGCCCCCACCGACGACGAGCGCCTGACACTGGTGACCTGCTGGCCCTACAGCGGGAACAGTCACCGCGTCATCGTCGTCGCCCGCCCCCTGTTCTAGCCGTCCTCTGCATCTCCGAAGGACCGGTGATGGACACAGCCAAACGCGCCCTATCCGGACAGTATCTATTCCAGCCCCACTCTGCAGGCCCTTGGCATTCAGACACTTTTTACAGATAACGCACCGGGCTTTTACGGTGCCTTAACGGCCGGGACATGTTTTCCGCGCTACCATCGACATACAGGTAGCGACAGTGTTTATGCTACGTCGCTGTATCGTCGCTATGCGGCAGCGGAAGAGAGGTCCTGGTGCTGGATATGCCGAGGCGGGGGGCCGCAAGCAGCAGACTGCTGGTGATCGCCTTGGCCCTGTTGGCTCTGGGGATGGGCTTGCTCGTTGCGTGCAGTACTTCGGCGGTCGATTCCGCGCGGAGCGGTGCCTACACCTGGATGGCTGTCTTGCTCTCGAACGAGGTCGCTGAGAGGAGTGTGCAGCAAGGGGACGAGTACACGCCCCAACTCGCTGCGGGCCGCGTGCAGGGCCAGGCTGCGCCCGAGCATCCGACCCTGCCCCCGCCGGAGACGGTGCCGCCGGCTACGATTGCCGAGCCCACCGCCACGGCAACAATGGCCGAACCCACTGCCGCGGCTACTTGTACGCCCGAGCCCACTGCGGCGGCCACAGCTACCCCCTTACCGCAGCCTACGGCCACCCTCGCACCGCCGCCGACCGAGGCGCCGCCCGCGCCAGCAGCACCATCCGTCAACCTGGCCGGTGGCCCTGCCGGCAGCCCACCGGACCGCATCACGGCGGCATCGATTGGGCTGGATGTGCCGGTGGTGGTGATGGGGTGGACGCTGATCGATATCGGGGGCACGCAGGCGACGAACTGGAACGTGCCGAACCATGCGGCGGGCTTTCACCAGGGCTCGGCCTACCCAGGCCAAGTGGGGAACACGGTGATCTCGGGCCACAGTAACACGGCGGGGCGGGTTTTCGAGAACCTGGACAAGCTGGCGCTGGGGGATCGCATCCTCGTCTATGTGGGGGCAAGCGCTTACGAGTATCAGGTGACGCAGCGCGAGTTGCTGCAGGAGCAGGGCGTAAGCCTGGAGCAGCGCATCCAGAACGGCCGCTGGATCGCCCCCACCGACGACGAGTGCCTGACGCTGGTGACCTGCTGGCCTAACACCGGCACCAGCCACCGCCTGATCATCGTCGCACGGCCTCAGGGTTAGCGGTCGGTCGGGCCAGGGCCCGGGTAATGCCCCCGGGCCCTGAACTGATCAGACACGAGCCTGGTGCTTGGTATGGCGGCTTGCGCCTTCCGTATGCCTCTCGCCGGGCTCGCTCCGCTCCTCGCCCAAGTACTCCTCCGGGTTGACCTCAAACGCCTGCCAGCATTCGGGGCAACAAAAGTAGTACTGCGTTCCCCCGTATTCAACCCAGGAATCGACATCGTCGGGGTGAACTTCGAGGCCGCATACCGGATCGCGCGGCAGGTTGCCTTCCCGTTCCATACGCCTTCCCCCTCTCGTCGGCGGTTCGAACGGCCGCCGAGGCTGCTACCTAGTCTGCGAGCCGCGGCCCCGGCGCATGCCGGTGCGCTCTGCCGTGTAGAACTCGGACGGATAGTGCCCTTCGACCGCCGGCAGGTCTTCCATGACGATATCGCGGTGCTCGCGGCGCAGCCGGTCTAGTTCCTGCTCAGCCCGGCGTTGGGCATCTCGCAGCTCGTTCGCGCGTCGCTCAGCGTCGCGCGCTTCGGTCTCAAGCTGGGCCAGGCGCTGCTCGAGCGACTGGGCGCGTTCGGCCGTGGTGTCGATCTCTGTCTTGGTGGCGCGCTCGCGGCGCTCAAGCTCGGCAGCCTCGGCGCGGCGGCGGCGGGCGATCTCTTCGGCGCGTGCCCGGGCCTGCGTCAGCGCGCGTTCGGCAGCGACCAGGTCACTGCGCTCCTTTTCGACCTGGCGCTGCAGGTCGGCCAGACGCTGGTCTTCGGACCGCAGTTCGGCCTCGATCTCGTCCTCGCGCCGGCCCAACGCGGCCAGTTCATCACGCCGCTGCATGAGCCTGGCCCGAGCTTGCTCCAACTCGCGCTGCATGCTGCCGACAGCCGATACGCGGGCTTCCATGTCCTCCACGCGCGCCGCTTGGGTCTGAATATCGGCCTGCAGAGCGCGCTCTGCCGCCTCCAGCTCTTCGAGCCGGCCCATCGCGCCACCCGCAGTTCGTCGGGCCTCCGCCTCTCGCCCCATCACCTCGGCGCGGCCCAGCGCAGCGCTGGCCTCGGCACGGATCTCACCCTTCTCCTCGCCCAGGCGCTCCATCTGCCGCTCATAGTCCTTCAAACGGGCGCGCGCGCGGTCCAGTTCAGCCCGTAGCGTGGCCGGATCGACCTGCCGGGTCTCCAGCGCCTGCACCTGGTCGCGAAGGGCACGCAGTTCGGCCTGCAGGGTCCGCTCGCGCTCGGCCAGGTTGGCGATCTCTGTGCGCTCCCTCTCCAGGGCGCCCCGCTCCTTCATGCGCGCTTCAGCCAGCGCTCGCTCCGCAGCCTGCAGTTCCATGCGCTCGCGCTCGATCTCGCGCTCCAGGTCCAGGAGGCGTGGCTCCTCTTCCGGCGGCGCCATCCGCCGCCCCTCCAGTTCGCGCATACGTTCGCGGTCTTGCGCCAGCGTAGCGCGCGCTTGATCCAATTCGCGCCGGAGGCGCTCCATGTTCTCGCGGGCGCGCCGGCTGCGCTCCTCGGCGGCCCGAATCTCGGGGCCGTAACGGCGGGCTTCCTCTTCGGCGACGCGAACACGCTCCGGGTCGGCGCCGACAGACACCCTCTCGCGGACTTTGTAGGCGTGGGCGGGCTCTTCCCCGATATAAGCTTCCGGGTTGGCCTCAAAGGCCTCGGCGCATCCCGGGCAGCAGAAATAGTAGGTTTGTCCCCGGTAAGTGCGAGCGGCCATGGCCCCACTCGGCGGCACGGTCCGCCCGCAGACGATATCGCGTCTGGTGTGTCGCTCCCTCATCTGTGCCATTCTCTTTTACCCCTTTGCTGATCTGACAGCCATACTGATAGCAGTGATGGACAGCAGCTCTGGGCCGTTGCCGCCGGCACTGTTCGGCCCAGCCAGTGGCCTGTGGTAGAGGTGTAGGCAGGGATGGCGGTGAGGGCCGGCGCGCGCACGTCGGCCACTGACCCTTGGGACCCAGCAAGATATGTGCCAGATTGGGGGGCAATCAGGTGGCCTGCCCGGCCAGCAGCGTGGCCACAGCCTCGTCCAGCTCCTGAAGGCTGAAGGGCTTGCGCAGGCAGGGGCAGCCGCAGGTATCGAGGAAGCGTTCGGTTTCCGGGCGAACGGTGTCGCCGCTGATAAACAGGCAACAGGAGGCGAGTTGGGCATTGTCGCGGCAGAGGCGCTCGTAAAAGCCGCGGCCATCGAGGTTGGGCATCTTGAGGTCAACGATAATCAGGTCGGGGGATTCGCCGTGGGCGGCCATCTGGGCCAGCGCCTCCAGGCCCTGCAGGCCGTCGCCGGCACCGCGAACGTCGGCCCCCGACGGCTCTAACGCGCGCCGGATGAGCGCCGAGTTGGCTTCATCATCCTCGATGATCAGAATGCGCCGCCCCTTGAGTGATGGGTGCTGCGGCGCCGGCACCGCGCTGGAGGCGGCATGGCGGATGGGCAGCTCGACGTAGAATGTAGCACCCTGCCCCAGCTCGCTCTCGGCCCAGATGCGCCCACCGTGCTCGCGCATGATGCCATAGCAGATGGATAAGCCCAGCCCCGTGCCTTCACCCACGTTCTTGGTGGTGAAAAAGGGGTCAAAGACACGCCGCAGCAACTCTGGGGGGATGCCCGGGCCATCGTCGCGCACGGTGACGCGGATATGGGTAGGCGTGGCCTCTGAGCGTAGATAGAGGTTGTGGCTACCCTCCTGCCGGCTTGTAGCCTGCACCGCGTTGTTGAGCAGGTTCAAAAAAACCTGCTGCATCTGGCCGGCATCGGCCAGCGTCTGCGGCAAGTCTTCGGCCAGGTCCAGGTGCAGCGCGATGTCATAGCTTTCCAGGCGCACCTGGGCGAACTCGATCGTCTGCAGCAGCAGGGTGTTAATGTCGACCTCGGCCACCCGGATGCGGCTCTGACGGGCAAAGGTGAGCAGGCTCTGGACGATGCGCGAGCTGTGCTGCGCCTGGCGATGGATGCGCTGCAGGTCCGAGCGCACCTGGCTGGGGACGTCCGCATCCTGCAGCAACTCGGAGAAGCCGATGATGGTCGTCAGCGGGTTGTTCAGTTCGTGGGCTACCCCCGAGAGCATCTCGCCGATAGCGGCCAGCTTTTCGGCCTGGGCCAGTTGCTGCTGCAGAGCGCGTTCCTCGGTGACATCGCGGACGACGTGGACGCAGAAATCGTCGCTCTCCGCCAGGGCCGACACGGTGACGTGCAAAGTGCGGCGGTCGCCGTAGCTGAGGTCATAGCCGGAGATGGCGCCGGCGGCATCCCAGCGCCGGTGGGGCGAGCAGGCCTCCCGCGGCCCCGAGCCGACGGGGATGAGCTCGTACCAGGGCCGGGCGATAATCTCATCAAAGCCCCGGCCGACGAGCTGGGCAAAGGCGCGATTAGCACGCAGGATGCGCCCCTGGCCATCGTGAAGGAACACACCATCGCTGAGCGCGTCAAAGGTCTGCAGCCACTCGCGCCGGGCACGGGCGACCTGGCGAAAGAGCTGGGCGTTGGCCACCGCTGCTGCGGTTTCGTTGGCCAGAAGGTCTAGGATGCCACGCTCGGCGGACGTATAGCCCGCGCCGGAGGTGTGCGGACCGTAGAGAAAGATGCCCTTTGCCCCGTCGCGCAACGGCACGGGTACCAGCCAATGCGTGTCGAGAGGGGGCAGATCGCCGGCCGGCTGAGTGCCCGGCAAGGGGACGTCGCGGTCGATGGATTCCTGCAGCAGCCAGCGGGTCAGGGGGTGATCGCCCGGCCAGACGGCGCCGACGGCATCGTCGGGCAGCCCGCGCACGGCCACGGCATGAAGCTCGCGCTCCGTCCGGTCCCAGAGGGCAAAGAGGCCCCAGCGGATATCCAGGGTGCGCAAGGTCCGTTCGAGGATCATGCCGACCAGGGGCTCAAGGTCGAGCACGGCCGGCGCCGCTTCGGCGACCTCCTCAACCATGCGCCGGGCCTCGTACGGCGAGCGCAAGAGCACCCGCTCGATCCAGGCGCTGAGAGCGGCAGCCACCTCGGGGAAGCCCACAGTGGCCCCGGTCAGGGTCAGCCCGGACGAGAGGATGAGCAGAGCGCCGGCCGGCCCCGCAAAGCGCTGGGTGCCGTAAGCCAAGAGGGCGCAGAAGGCGACGACAAAGAGGGAGAGCAGGGCATAGCCCGCGCTGCGCTGCTGCGGATACGGCAGAGTGGGCAGCCGCCGGCCGAAGGCAACCCGCCCGGCCAGCGCCGCGCTCAGCGCAGCCAGAAACAGCTCCAGGCCATAGCTGCGCCAGGGAGAGAAGGAAACGCCAACGGAGAGCGCCATCACGGCCAGCCCGGCGGCCAGCACCCAGTAGAGCAGGTTGCGCTCGCGGGGCACGCGCCGCCAGATGCGCAGCCAGAGCCAGGCGCACAGCGCCAGGAGCGACAGGCCATTGATCAGGGCCAGCACGGTCATGAGCTGCAGCCCCCGCCCCCCAGGGGAGCCGAGGCGGATGAGCAGCACATAGTGAGCCAGACTCAGGACGAACAGCCCCGTGAGCGTGGCCAGATAGCTCAGGCGCGGCAGCGGCCATTTGCGGCAGGCACGCGCAAAGATAAAAGAGCCGGCGGGCATGGCCGCCCCCGCGATCAGCACGGCAAGCAGCGAGACGCCGGGCGCAGTGGCGAGCACCCAGGCCGCCAGCGTGCCTACGGACCAGAGGTTCAGGGCCAGCAGGTAGAGGAGAAAGGCATGGCGAGCCGGAGAAGGGAGGCTCTCGCGCGAGGTAATCAGTACAAAGAACCCCAGCCCCGCAGCAGCCAAGAGCACAATCGGGACCAAGACAGCCGCTCCCATGGGACCTCCCGGAAACCCTACGCCTTCATCTATAGCGCAGAGCGGATTGTACCCCAAGCCCGGCCAGTTGACAAGCTACCGCA
>DAOUGZ010000113.1:0-7691 GCA_034428955.1 Anaerolineae bacterium
AAGGAGGCACCTATGCGCTGGCTCAACGAGCCGCCTTCCTGGCGGCAAGAGGGGGACGAGATCGCCGTCATGGCCGGTGCGCGGACCGACTTTTGGCGCAAGACTCACGATGGCGGCATCCGCGACAACGGACACTTTTTCGCGCAGGCGGTGAGCGGTGATTTCGCGCTGCAGGTCCGCGTGAGCGCCCAGTATACGGCCCAGTACGATCAGGCGGGGCTGATGCTGCGCCTGGACGAGGCGATCTGGGTCAAGTGCGGCGTCGAACTCGTGGACGGCGTTCAGCGCGCCAGCACCGTGGTCACCCGCGATTGGTCCGACTGGTCGGTGGTCTCACTGCCGAATCCGCCCGCCGTGTGGTTCCGCCTCGCTCGCCAGGGGGCCACGATCGAGGCCTCTTACTCGCTGGACGGCGAGGCCTTTGTCCTGATGCGCCAGGCCTACCTGACCGCCGAGCCCACGCTGCAGGCGGGGATCATGCTGGCCTCGCCCACCGGCGAGGGGTTCCCGGCGGTGTTTCAGGGGCTGGCTCTCACCCAGGCCAATTAACCGGTGCGCTGCTGGAGCGCCTGCCGCTCCAGCGGCGCCAACCAACTCTAGTGCTGCGCCGCACAGTTCTGATGAGCAACATGGGCTGCCAGTGCAGAGTCCCTTTGAGTCCTTTGTGATCAAGTCCCCCTCTGCTATAGGCCGCCTAGCAGCCGGGCGCAGAGGAAGAGTGTGCGGGGGACGTGGAAGCAGCCCTTCCACTTGCCGCCCTTGAGGCTGAGGATGGGCACGCCGCTGCGGTCCAGATAGCCGAACCACTCGCCGTACTCGGGGTCCGGAAAGTGCGCCCAGGTGTAGGCGCGGATTCGTTCATACCACTGCAGGCATTCCTCTCGGCCCGAGTGCAGGTAGGCCTTGAGCAGGGCGACCAGGGCTTCGCCGTGCACCCACCACAGCTTTTGGTTCCACTCGAGTTGCTGCGGCGGCCGGCCGAGGGCGTCCATAAAGTAGTAGATGCCGCCATACTCCTCGTCCCAGCCGAACTCGAGGGTACTGAGCATGACGTCGATGGCTCGCTGCACGACGTCGGCGCGGCCGCGGCGTTCGGCGATGTCCATAATGAACCACATGGCCTCCAGGCTGTGCCCGGGGCTGATGAGCCGCCCGTCGAAGCAGTCCGGATGGGTGCCGTCGGGCGAGATGTGCTCAAAGAGGAGCAGGCGCTCGCCGTCCAAGAAGAGGGTCATCACGTCGGCGATGCAGCGGTCGAGGGTCTCGTGCAGGGTGGCCTCGTCCAGCAGCCACTCCAGCTCCAGCGTCAGGTTGGCCAGGATCATGGGCAGGGCCAGGCTGCGCAGTGGGCGCGTCCCCGGCACGGCTTTGGAGTACTTGCCCTTGGGGTTATCCTGGCGCTGGAGGATGCGGCGGAAGGTGCGCCGGGCCAGCTCTCCGGCCGGCTCGTCGCCCGCGGCCAGGGCATACTGGCCAAAAGCCATGGCGGCGAAGCAGTCGGAAAAGATGTTGTAGGGCTGCACCAGCGGGTTGCCGTGGCGGTCGAGGGCAAAGTACCAGTCGCCGGCGGAGTCCATGCCGTGCTCGCGCAGGAACTCGGCGCCATGCCGCGCGATGGCGAGCCAGCCCGGCTTTTTCTCCAGGCGGTTGTAGAGCATGGAGAAGGTCCACACCTGCCGCGCCTGCAGCCAGACGAACTTGTCCGTATCAAAGACTGTGCCGTCTCGCTCCAGGCAGGTCAAGTAGCCGCCGCACTCACGGTCGATAGAGTGCTGCTCCCAGAAGGGGATGACATCTCTCAGCAGCGCCCGGCGATACAGTTCGCCGTGTGCCCGCAACTCGTCGCTCATGCCCGCCTCCTGTTTCACCCCAGAGCAGTTGCCAGGTAGACTTGCTCAATCTTACACCCGCCGCAGGGTTTCTACAACTTGCCCATCCCCGCATTGCTTGTGCAACCTGCCTGCTGCAGAGCCTGGCCTCGGGTGGCTCCGCTGCGCGCCCGCACGGCGGTGGACAACCGGCGCCTATCATGGTACTATTACTCTACAGAGTGTCTCGATAACCCTAACAATCTGCTGTGAGTGCCCTGGTTTCGGCCGTCGTCCTCGTGCTTGCTCCTACCGGTTGGAGCATAGATGGCTCAAGCTGGTTGTGCGCCACTAGGGCGCCAACCGCTTGGGCGATCTGCGCACCGGTTGATAATGGGAGGTGAGCCATGATCGTCGGTTGTGATCCGCCCAACCATGCACTCCTCGTGCAGTTCGGCCGCCGGCCGCGGCCGGCCGCGCTCAAGCTCGAGAACTGGGAGGCCGAGTATCGCCCCTCTCAACCGAGCCGTGTCGAGCTGGCCTACGACGTCGAGACCCGCGCTCTGATCGCCATCCTGTTCTGCCGGCGGAGCTTTTTCGTGCCCTCCTTCACCTCGCGTGAGGACCTGCTGGCGCGCTGGCGCTTTGCCCACAGCAGCACCGAGATACGCATCGACCTGGCCGTTGTCCCCGCCACGCACGACCCGGTGTGGATTCGCCCGGGCGTCCAGCTCTTTCTCTCGCTGCCCCAGCGCACCGGCCGGCCGCGGCCCTTCCTGCACGGCCTGCGCATCCACACCCTCGCCCAACCGGTGGAGCTGGACCTGGAGACGCTGGATGTGCGGGTGGCACCCAACAGCCTGGTGGACGCAAAGGCGGACCTGTTCGCGCAGGCAGAGTGACCGGACCGAACTGCCCTTACGCAGCACGAATCACGCATCATGCTAGCAGGAGACTATCCCTTGCCCTACCTTCTCGGCATCGACATCGGCACATCAAGCGCCAAGGCCGCGCTCATGGACCTCGACGGGCGCATTGTGGGCGTGGCCGCAGGCGACTATCCCATCGACCAGCCCCAGCCCGGCTGGGCCGAGCAAGACCCGGACTCGTGGTGGCGGGCGGCGGTCCAGGCGGTGCGCGCGGCGCTGGCCCAGGCCCCTGCCGGCGAGGTGGCCGCTATCGGCCTTTCCGGCCAGATGCACGGCACCGTCCTGCTCGGGCCGGACGGCCGCCCCACCCGTCCGGCGATCATCTGGGCGGATCGGCGCTCCGGTGCGGAGGTGGAGCGGGTCTGCCGCGAGACCGGCCTGAACCGCCTGGGCCGCTTTGCCGCCAACCGGCTGGCCGTGGGCTTTACGGCGGCTAGCCTCCTCTGGCTGCTGACCCACGAGCCGGAAAGCCTCGCCGCCGGCGAGCGCCTGCTGCTGCCCAAGGATTATCTCCGGCTGGCGCTGACCGGCGAGGTCGCCACCGACGTCTCCGATGCCTCGGCCACGCTGCTCTACGACGTGGCCCGTCGTCGCTGGTCGCAGGAGCTGATCGGCGAGTGGAAGCTGCCGCCCTGGATCCTGCCGCCCGTCCTGGAATCGGCCCAGGTTGCCGGTCAACTGCGGCCCGCGGCCGCCGAGGCGCTGGGCTTGCCGGTGGGCACGCCCGTGGTCGCCGGCGCCGCCGACCAGGCCTGCCAGGCCCTCGGTTCGGGCCTGTTGGACCCAGGGCTGGCCTCCTGCACCATCGGCACCGGCGGCCAACTCCTCACCCCGCTCTCTGCGCCCGGCTACGATCCCCAGCTACGCCTGCACACCTTTTGCCATGCCCTGCCCGGCCGCTGGTATGCCATGGGCGCCTCGCTGGCGGCGGGGCTCTCGCTGCGTTGGTTTCGGGAGCAGTTCTGCCCCTCTGCTGCCGGCTTTGCAGAGCTTTCCGCCGAGGCGGCGGAGGTGCCGGCCGGCGCCGAGGGGCTGCTCTTTCTGCCCTACCTGGTCGGCGAGCGCACGCCCCACTTTGACCCTGCCGCGCGCGGCGCCTTTGTCGGGCTGACCCTGCGACACGGCCGCGCCCATGCCGTGCGCGCCATTATGGAGGGCGTCGCCTTTGCCCTGCGCGACTCTCTGGAGATCATGCGCCAACTCGGCCCGGGCCCAACGCAGATCGTTACCGCCGGCGGTGGCGGGTCCACCCGGCCCTGGCAGGGCATCCTGGCCGACGTCTTTGGCCTGCCGGTGATGAGCGCCGCCGGGCCGGAGCGCACGGCCGCCGGCGCGGCCATGCTTGCCGGGCTGGGCGTGGGCCTCTACGCCGACCCGGCCGAGGCGCGCCGGCGCGCCGTGCACTATGAGCCGCCGCTCATGCCGGACCCGGACGACACCGCACGCTACCAGGATCTGTATGGGGTCTACCGGGGGCTCTACCCCAGGCTGAAGGAGAGTTTTGAGGTGCTGGGGGGCGCGGGGTGAGTACTGCGTAACCTCGCCACAAGAGGCGACCTTACCTCGGCCATGTCACATTTGCCCATCTGCCGATTGAAATCGGTCTCTCGGGCCTGGGGGCCGGCTGTCGACCTGCGTCGACAGGGCGCGGAACCTCGTCCACGCAGGTGGACGACCGGCGCACGCGCCTGGAGGGTGCGACTTGTAGTCGCCGGGCAAATGTGACATTGCCGAGTTACGCAGTACGTGGCACGCATTACGCTTGACGCTTCACGTCCCCCTCGCTGGCCCATCTCTTGCTGTCTCCTGACGGTGCAGGCGTAACGCGCGATTCCCTAGTTTGGAGCGATCGAATGCAGCAAGTCGCCACCGTCGAGCGGGCCGTCCTTGGGCGAGCCGCCGATGCCCTGGATGCCCTGGTCGACGACATCATTTCCCACTGGCTGGAGCGTTTGGGCCACACCCTCTATGCTGCCCGCCTCGCGCCGGACCACCGGCAGCTCATTGACTATGCCCACGTCCTGATCCGTAGTGTGGCCGAAGCGTTGCGCCGGGGAGAGCCGGAGGTGCTGGAGGCGTCCTGGACGGCGCCGGTCCGCGAGCACGCCTTGGCACGCCGGGAGCAGAACATGCCCCTGGGCGGTCTGGTCCGCGAGTATCAGCTCCTGCGCAAGGAGATCTGGCACGCCCTGCACCGCTACGTGGCCGGCATCCCCGCCGAGGATGTCTACGTGATTGCCGAGAACCTCGACTCAGCCCTGGATACGATGGTCCGGATTTCCACGGGCACCTATGGCGAGGAACTCCAGAGCGCGCTGGAGGACGCGGCGCGTTTGGCGGCAATTGTGGAGCACTCGGAGGATGCCATCATTTCTGCCGACCTGCAGGGCACCATTCAGCACTGGAACCCCGGCGCCGAGCACCTTTACGGCTATACGGCGGAAGAGATGATCGGCAGGTCGCTTTCGGAACTCATCCCCCCCGAGCACCCTACCGAACTGGCCTGCGTATTGGAGCACATCCGGAAGGGAGAGCCCGTCCCGCGCTACGACACGGTGCGTGTGCGCAAGGATGGGTCGCGTATTGACGTCTCACTCAAGGCCTCGCCGATTGGGGACCCGGAGGGCCGCGTCACCGGCCTCTCCTGGACGGCCCACGACATTACTGAAGAGAAGCGCTTGGCCAAGGAGCGGGAGCAGTATCTGGAGCAGTTGCAGACCGAGCGCGCCCGAATGCAAGCGTTGCTGGAGCAGATGCCCTCCGGCGTGTTCATCGCCGAGGCGCCCTCGGGCCGTTTGGTTCTGGGGAACCGGCAGGCAGCGCAGATCTGGCGCTATCCCTTCATTTCGGCGTCTGCGGTGCAGGAATACCGCGCCTACCGCGGCCTGCATCCCGATGGCCGGCTCTACGCGCCTGAGGAATGGCCCATCGCCCGTGCGCTGCGGGGCGAGGTCGTCACCAACGAAGAGATCCTCATCCACCGTGGCGACGGCACCTGGGGCGTCACCCTGCAGAGCGCGGCGCCGATCCGCGACCGGGAGGGGCGGATTGCCGCGGCGGCCGTTATCCTGACCGATATCACCGAACGCAGGCAGGCGGAGCAAGAGCGCGAGCGGCTGTTCCGCGAGGTCCGGCGCCGCGCGGCGCAACTGGATGCCGTGATCGAGAGCACCGATGCCCAGCTCGCCCTGCTCGACCCGCAGATGAACTTTGTCCTCGTCAACACGGCCTACGCCCAGGGGTCGCGCCACAGCAAAAAGGATCTCATCGGTCGCAACCACTTTGCCCTGTTCCCCAACCCCGAGAACCAGGCCATCTTTGAGCGCGTGCGCGATACCGGTGAGCCCTATCGAGCGACGGAGAAGCCTTTCGAGTTCGCCGGCCAGCCTGGGCGGGGCGTTACCTACTGGAACTGGATCCTTGTGCCCATCAAGGATACCGCCGGCCGTGTCGAGGGGTTGTTGCTCTCGCTGGTGGATGTGACGCCGCAGGTGCAGGCCCGGCAGCAGGTCGAAGCTCTGGCCCATGAGGTCGAGCAGCGCGCGGCCGAGCTGGAGGCCACCATCCGTGCCATCAGCGACGGCCTGATCATCTACCGGCCCGACGGAGAGATCGTGCGTCTGAACCACGCCGCCGAGCGCATTCTGGGCCTCACCCTGGCCCAGCTCAAGGCCATGAGCCACGCCGAGCGATTGCAGGTGCTCCAGTTCACGGCGCCGGACGGCAAGCTCCTGCCCCAAGAGGTTTCGCCGCGCACGCGGGCGCTGCGGGGCGAAACCGTGACGAGCCAGCGCTTCGCCTTCCGCCGGCCCGACGGGCAGGTCCGGCATCTCCAGTCCAGCGCGGGGCCGATCCGCGACGCGGAGGGGCGCATCCTCGGCGCGCTGCTGAACATGGCCGACATCACACCTCTCGTCGAACTGCAGGAGCAGCGCGAGGATATGCTGCGCGCCGTCTCCCACGACCTGCGCAACCCGCTGACGGGCGTGCTGGGCCAGGCGCAGCTCTTGGAGCGTCGCCTGGCGAAAGCGGATATGCCTCGCGAGCTTCGGAATGCCGAAGCGATTGCGACGGCCGCCCGGAGCATGAACACCATGATCCAGGACCTGGTTGATGCCGCGCGCTCCGAGGCGGGGCAGATACGGCTGGAGCGCCGGCCTGTGGACATGCGCGCCTTTGCCCTCGACCTCAAGCAGCGCCAGGCGGCAGCGCTGGAGACGGCGCGCATCGACGTCGAGGTGCCGGCGGACCTGCCACCCGTCTCAGCGGACCCGACCCGCCTGGAGCGCATCCTGACCAACCTGTGGTCCAACGCTCTCAAATACTCGGCGCCGGGCACGCCGGTCACCGTCACCGCCCAGCAAGAGGACGGTCAACTCATCACCAGCGTGACCGACCGTGGGCCCGGCATCGCGCCGGAGGACCTGCCGCGCCTCTTTCAGCGCTACGGCCGCGTGGCAGGCCGCGAGCAGCGCGAGGGTGTGGGCCTGGGGCTCTACATCACCCGCCTGCTCGTCGAGGCCCACGGCGGGCGCATTTGGGTGCAGAGCCAGGTGGGGGTGGGATCAACCTTCTCGTTCAGTCTGCCGGTGGCGGCCTAGCCATACTCGCCACGTCGTCAGGCTTGCCAGGCCCTGACGGGATCGACCTTCTCGTTCAGCCTGCCGGTGGGGGAGCGTGAAACGTGAAGCGTCAAACGTAATGCGTACCACGTACTGCGTAACCTTGCTCTGAGCAAGGCCCGTCACAAGAAGCGACCTTACGCAGTACGCATCACGTTTGACGCTTCACGACTCCACTGAAAAAAGGGTAGTTCTTTAACAATTGAGAGCGAGTCCAATCGATGAGAATTGCGTTATACTATGTAGACGTGATGGCTCATCGGAGGCGAACAGCATGTTCCAACCCAACCAGCGGCACCTGCAGAGCAACCTCTTTGGCGACCTCAACAACC
>DAOUGZ010000114.1:0-25743 GCA_034428955.1 Anaerolineae bacterium
CATCACCTATCACAATCACGGAGGTCGCCATGCCCACCGAAAAGCAACTCGCCGCCAACCGTGCCAATGCCCAAAAATCCACCGGCCCGCGCACCCCCGAGGGCAAGGCCCGCAGCCGCTGGAACGCCCTCAAACACGGCCTGCGCGCCGCCGACCTCATCCCCGAGCCCCTCCGGGACCGCGAATCCCCCGAGGAATTCCAGGCCCTGCACGAGGCCCTGCGCGAAGAACTCGCCCCAGCAGGCGCCCTCGCCGAGCACCTCGTCCTCACCATCGCCCAGTGCATCTGGCGCCTCAACCGCGTCATCGCCGCCGAGGCCAACGCCATCGTCGAGGCCCGCGAGGACTGCTGCGAGGACCTCCAATCCATCAGCCACTTGATCGGCAAAGACCTCACCTCCGACCTGGCCAAAGTGCCCGACCGCATCCGCCTGCCGGGCGCCGAACAGGCCGCCCGGCTCCTCCGCTACGAGGCCCACCTCGACCGCAAGCTCCAGCGCGCCTACGACCTCCTCGAGCGCGTCCAGCGCCGCACCCCCCGCAAAGCCCCCGAGCCGGACCCCCAGGGTCCACCGTCAAACCGCACCAACCGGCCCCCCGCTCCGGACCCCCAGGATCCATCAGATACCATCGTCGACAAATGGGGGCGAGTGTGGAGCGAAAAGGAGCTTCGCCGCATGCGTGATAGTCTCCCGCCCTTTTTGCCGAACGAACCCAATTCCGCCGTCTCCCCCTCTCCCACCGTGCTCCCCACGAAAGGGGGAGGGGGTCGGGGCATAGGCGGCAACTCTGCGGGGGCTGGAGGAGCAGCTGGCCCCAAGGGCGCATGCGCGGGCGGAGGCGTTCCCCCTCTCCCGCGCTGGAGTGGTGTAGGCCCAACACAGCGCGGGGGAGGGGGCAGGGGGTGGGGTCCCGACCAACCGGCCAAAGCCCTCTCTGCCAAACGAACCCAATTCCGCCGACTCCCCCTCTCCCGCGCTGGAGCGGATTAACTCCAGCACAGCGCGGGGGAGGGGGCAGGGGGAGGGGCCCCGACACCGGACAAAGCACTCTTTGCCGAACGAACCCAATTTCGCCAACTCCCCCTCTCCCGCGCTGGACGAACGCCGCGATGGGACAGCGCCAGGGCTTGGGGAGGGGTCCGCGCTCAGCTCACTCCTCGCCGAGGCGCGGCACCCGGCTGCGCACAAACCGCAGGGGCAGCAGCGCGCAGGCCAGGCAGCAGGCGCCGCCGAGCAGCAGGCCCACCAACTGGGCGGCCGGCGCCGGCCAGCCCAGCAGGGGCAGCCCAATCTGGGGGGCCGCAAAGAGGGCCAGGCCCGCCAGCATGGCCGCCCCCGTGGCCAGCACGCCCACGCAGCCCGCGCGGCCGCTGATCATCTGTCGGGGGTCCTCCCAGTCGAACCGGGCGCCGCCGACGCCAAAGGCCAGGTAGATGCCGCATGCCGCGGCCAAACACAGCGCCACCACCGCCGGCGAGAACCAGAGCAGGGTCGCCCCCGCCCCCAAGAGGGTCAAGGCGCCCAGGAACCCCCAGCTCACGGCCAGAGCGGGCAGATAAGCGACAAGGAACTTGGCCGCCAGCAACCGGGCGGCACTCACCGGCGCCGACTTGAGCAACCAGTAGCTCTTGCCCTCCTGCGAAAAGCTCATAGCCGCCAGGCGCGACAGGAGCGTCCAGCCGACAAAGAGCGAAATGCCGATGCTCCCATAGGCCAAAGCGCTCTGCGCAGCCTGCATGAGCCAGCCCGGCGCCCCGCCCGGGTCCGCCAGCGCTTCTCCCCGGCCACGCAGCAGCATCAACGTGTAGACCACGCCCATGATGAGGGGGGTGACGAGCTGCGACAGGTTGCGCAGGTCGCGCCGCAGCACGGTCCAATCTTTGACGATGATCGCCGCCACCGGGCGCGGCACCAGGTGCCCAGTGGCCGCCAGGGGCCGCGCGCTTGTGCGGTGTGACCTGCGCACAACCTTTTTGCGACGCTGTACGGTCTGCATCCCGCCCCAGCCGCTGTAGTACAGGCGCTCGGCGACAGCCAGGGCCGCGGCAAAGACCAGCCCCGCCGAGCCCAGGGCCAACACGCTGAGCCCTGCCCCGGCAAGCCAGCGCCCCTCGCCCACGCCCACCAGCCCGCGCCCGGCCCAGGCCAGCGGCGACCAGGGCACATCCATGCCCACTGCCCAGGTCAGAGCCGATGAGACCTGGCCGGCGGAGACCTTGCCGAAGCGGGCAAACTGCCCCGATTGCGAGCACACGAGCGAGACCAGCGCGCCCACAAAGCCCAACACCTCGGCCACGCGCCGCGCCGGGAAGATGCGCGCCACGCCCATCACCACCAGGCTCGCTACCGCAGCGCCGGCCAGCGCCACAGCCACCAGCATCAGCACCACAAGGGGATAGTAGAGGATGTTGTATCCGCCCGAGGCGCCCAGCCCAAAGAGCAGCGGCACCGCCGCCAGGCAGAGCACCGCCAGGTTGGGCAGGATGGCCTGCAGCAGCTTGGAGACGAACACGGCGCGAACCGGTATCGGCGCGCTGAGCAAAAAGTCCATATCGCCGGCCAGGTATAGCGCCTGCAGCAACACGCCAAAGCTGGTCGCCAGGATGACCAGGAAACCGGCTCCAACGACGAGGACCGGCACGCTGGCGATAAAGCTCTCCACCTGGGGGACAAGCTCGGCGAGTTGGGGCGAGCGCAGAAAGCGCAGGAGCACAGTGCTCATCACAAACAGCAGCACCAAGAGCCCCAGCAAAAAGACGGCTCCGATGGCCATGCCGACCTTGCTGCCCGTCTTGGCCCGGCTCAGCCCCCGCAGCGTGATCAGCGCCCGCAGGCGCAGCAGCTTCCACACCGCGGGCCAAAGGCCGAGGGCGCGAGTTGCCGTTACCTGTGTCACTTCAGCACCTCGGAAATCTCGGCGTACTCGGCCCCGCCGGTCAGGCTCAAAAAGATGTCTTCGAGGGTGCTCTGGCCCTGGCTGTGGGCGCGCAACTCGTCCATCGTGCCCACGGCGATCAGCCGGCCCTGGTTGATAATGCCGATGCGGTCGCACATGTGCTCGGCGATCTCCAGGATGTGGGTCGAGAGGAACACGGCAGCGCCGCGCTCGGCCAATTGGCGCAGAATGTCTTTTATCAGCCGCGCCGACCGGGGGTCCAGGCCCACCGTCGGCTCATCGAGCACCAGCACCTGCGGGTCGTGCACCAGGGCCGCCGCCAGGGCCGTCTTTTGCCGCATGCCGTGGCTGTAGGAATCGAAGGTATCGTCGGCGGCGGCCGCCAGCTCAAAGAGGCGCAGTAGCTCTTCGCTGCGCCGCTCCGCCTGCGGTCGCTCCAGCCCGTACAGGTCGCCTACAAAGTGCAAGAGCTCGCGACCGGTCAGCTTGGCGTAGAGGTTGGGCTCGTCGGGCACATAGCCGCAGGCGGCCTTGGCGGCCAGGGGCTGGGTCAGCACGTCGTGGCCGGCCACCTTGACCGTGCCCGACGTCGGCTGCAGCAGGCCCACCAGTATCTTGATAGTCGTCGTCTTGCCGGCACCGTTCGGCCCCAGGAAGCCGAATATCTCGCCGCGGTGGACCTGCAAGCTCACATCGTCCACCGCGGCTTTGTTGCCATAGCGCTTGACCAGGTGCTGTATCTCGATCAAAGGCATTCGAGCCATCCTCTCCAGGGCCGAACCCTATCCGTAGTGACGAAACCCCTGCCAGAGTATACCACAAGAAGCCGGCATGCGCACGGGCGTTCCGAGCACGGTCCGGCCCATTTGACCGAGGCGGCGGTTTGCGTATCTTGAAGAGGTTAGCATCACGCACAGAGGTGAAACCCCGTGAAGCTCAGCAAGCTATCATACCTGCTATCGCGCCACCCGCGCCAGTTCTGGATCATGTTGGCCGGCGAGTTCGTCAGCATCATCGGCCGCAGCATGGTCTTTCCCTTCCTGACCCTCTACCTGCACGGGCGGCTGGGCATGCCGCTAACGACCGTCGGCCTGCTGATGGCCCTCTACTCCATCGCCGGCGCCGTGGGGCAGGGCCTGGGCGGCACGCTGGCCGACCGCTTGGGGCGCAAGCCGGTCATGGCCCTCTCGCTCCTGGCCTCGGTCGGCGCCACCCTGTCTCTGGCCTTTGCGCGCAGCCCGCTCCCTGTCGGCGTGTTGCTGTCTCTCTACGGCCTGATGGGCTCGCTCTACGACCCGGCGTCTTCGGCGATGATCAGCGACCTCATCCCCGAGGGCGAGCGGGCCGAAGCCTACAGCCTGTGGCGCGTGGCCGGCAACGCGGGCATCGCCATCGGCCCGGCCATCGGTGGCCTGCTGGCCAGCCTCTCCTATCTCTACATCTTTGGCGGCGGCGCGCTGGGCTGCCTGGTGATGTTCCTCGTCATCCTCACCATGCGCGAGACGCGGCCGGCCGAGCCAGCCGGCGCCGGCACCGCCCTGCCCGGCGGCTATCGAGACATCCTGCGCGACGTGCCGTTCGTCGTCTTTATCATCCTCTTTCCCCTCTCCTACCTGGTCTATTCCCTGGTGCTGCAGGTCATGCCCGTCTACATGAGCGACCAGTACGGGCTGGGCGAGCGCTACTTTGGCCTGCTGATGAGCGTCAACGCCGCCATGGTCGTCCTCTTCCAGTTCCCAATGACCCGCCTGGTGCGGCGCATCAAGCATCTGCACATCGTCGCCGCTGGGGTGGCTATCAGCTCCCTGGCCACCGCCGGCGTGGCCGGCGCCTCGCGCTTTGGGCACTTTATGCTGGTGATTGTCGTCCTCACCCTGGGCGAGAACCTCTTTGTGCCGACGGCGAACACCGTCGCGGCAGACATGGCCCCGCCCGAGCTGCGTGGGCGCTATATGGGGGCCATGGGGCTCACGTGGATCATGGGCTGGGGCGGCGCACCCCTGGTGGCCGGCCTGCTGAGCGATTGGTTCGGCCCGCGCAGCCCCTGGCTCATCGGCGGGGCCGCCGGGATGCTTTTCGCCGGCGGGCTGCTCCTCCTGAGCCGCTACGTCCCGGCGCGTCGCGCCCAAACTGCTGAGGCATAGCTGCCTCGCCGGGGGCAGCCATATTCTACGATCTTGGATCGAGTTCGCCGTCTTTGCAGGGCGTGCGCCCTGAACCTTTTGGCCCCTCATCGTTACTCACTGATGAGGGGGAAAGATGGAGCTTGTGCTGACTCACGCAATGGCGAAAGGCGACCCGAACCGGGCTCTGATCCAGCGCATGGCCGCCGGCGACCAGGATGCATTACGCGCCCTGTACGCCGCCTACGGCCGGCGCGTCTACGCCTACGCCATGCGTCTCACCAATAACCGGGCGGTGGCCGAGGAGGTCTTGCAGGATTGCCTGCTCGCCGCCTGGCAGGGTGCCCGGCGCTTCCGGGGGGAGTCGCGCGTTATCACCTGGCTCCTCGGCATTGCCCACCGCCAGGCGCTGAACGCCACGCGCCGCAAGCGCCTGCCCTCCGTGGGCCTCGACCAGGCCGCCACCCTCGCCGACGGTGCCACCGGTCCGGAGGCCCATACCGAGGGAGCCGAGCGCCGGCGCCTGCTGCAGGCAGCACTCGAGCGGCTCTCTCAGGAGCACCGGTCGGCCCTGGAGTTGGTGTTCTATCAGGAACTCAGCCTGGCCGAGGCGGCCGAGGTCATGGGCTGCCCCCTGGGCACGGTCAAGAGCCGCCTGAGCTACGCCAAGACCTATCTGCGCCGGGCCCTGGCTCAGGCCGGCATGCAGGCGGAGGATGTGCTATGACCACCTGTCGAAGCCGATTGGCCGAGTTGCTGCCCCAGTATGCGGCCGGCACGCTCTCAGAGCAGGAGCGCCGCGCCATGGACGAGCATCTGGCCGCCTGCCCCGCCTGCCGCGCAGAGTTGGCCTTCTGGCAGGAGGTGGGCGCAGCGGTCGTTGCCGAGAATGCGGCCCTGCCGGCGCCGCCGCCGGCCCTTTTGGAGGACGCGCTGGCCCGCCTGCCGCGCCGGCGGCCCAACCCCTTCGCCCGCGCCTGGGCGCTGTTCACGGCGCAGGTGCCCTTGGTGCGCCAGGAGCTGTGGCTGGCCTCGGCCCTGGTGATGGCCGTCGGCTACCTGGCGGCCATCCTGCAAGGGGGCAGCCGGAGCGGCAGCATCGTCGCGGCGCTGGCGCCGCTCGTCGCCGCAGTGGGGCTGGCCATGATCTATGGGCCGGAGAACGACCCCGCCCTGGAACTGGCCCTGGCCACGCCCACCTCGCCCAGGCAGGTGTTGCTGGCACGGGTGGTGGTGGTCTTTGGCTACGACCTGCTGCTGGGCCTGGCGGCCACGGCCGGGCTAATCGCCGTTGTGCCGGCTGCGCTCCTGGGCCAGATCGTCTTGGGGTGGCTCGCACCCATGGCCTTTCTCTCGGCGCTGGCCCTTGTGCTCTCGATCGTCATCGGCGCCGGCAATGCCGTGACCGCGGCGGCCGGCCTCTGGCTGGGTCGCGGCATGGCCACCGGCCTGCGCCTGGGCGACGTCACCGCCTCTAAAGCCGCTTTCACCACAGCGCTGCAGGCCTATGCCGCGTTCTGGCACAGCCCCGCGCTGCTCCTGGCCCTGGCGACGGCTCTCGTGGTGGTGGCCCTGGTCCTGGCTGGGCGCCAGGAGCGGCTGATGGTGCTGCGCGCCTAGTAGTGGCCCGCAGAGATTACGATGGGTGGCGCCAGACAACGAGAGGCGCCCTACAGGCCATCGAAACCAATGCAGCAGCCCACTAGAGCTCATCGGTACTCGCCACTACGAGGGCAACGGCATCCGGCCCCGCGTCTAGTTCGCTTTTGGGGCAGAGTGCGTCTGTCACTTTGGGGGCAGAGTGCGTCTGTCACTTTGGGGCAGAGTGCGTCTGTCACCCCTCGGCTCCGCCGGGGCGGGGCCGAGGGATTACAAGCGTTTCTCGCCCCCAAACTGAACTCCTTCCGGTCCCAAACACTTGCGGCTGCCCGGCAGGCCCGCTATAATGCCTTTAATCCACCCGCTACGCTGCCGGCAGGCCCGGCAGCGCGGGGGTACCTCTCCTTGAAGTGAGGCATGCCGATGGCTTCCACGACCACCCCCGCCAAGCGGCTCTACTACCTCGACAACCTGCGCGTCGTGCTCACGGTGTTGGTGATTGCGCATCACGTGGGCCAGGCCTATGGCCCCACGGGCGGCTACTGGCCGGTGCAGGAGGTGCAGCGTGCAGCCATCCTGGCCCCGTTCTTCTCCGTGAACCGCTCCTTCTTCATGAGCCTCTTCTTCATGATCTCGGGCTACCTCATGGTCGCGGCCTTTGACCGCCACGGTGCGCGTGATTTCGTGCGGGGCCGGCTGATACGCCTGGGCGTACCGCCTTTGGCCTGGGCGGCCATCATGATACCAGTGCGCCTCTTCATGTTCCAGGAGCACATCGCCGGTTGGGATCAGGTGATCCAGGTTGGGCACCTGTGGTACATCGAGCACCTTCTGCTGTTCAGCCTCGTCTACGCCCTCTGGCGCCACCTGCGCAAGGGGCCCGTCGATGTGGGGCAGTCCGAGGCGCCCACGCCGGGCTACCTGGCGATCCTGGCTTTCGGCCTGGCTGTGGCGCTGGTAACGATCATCGTGCGCATCGGGTTCCCCATCGACCGCTGGGTCAACCTGCTGGGCTTCTTCAGTGCCGCTTTTGCCGATGTGCCGCGCGACCTGGCTTTCTTCATCGCCGGCGGTATAGCCTATCGCCGGAACTGGTTCGAGCGCTTCCCAACGCGGACGGGCTTTGTCTGGCTGGGTGTGGGGTTGGCCGCTTCGGCCTTCTGGTACGCCTACGCGATGGGCCTCCTGAACCTGAGCTGGGCGACTATGCGGCCTCTCTACCCCTTCTGGGAGGAACTCGTGTGCTGCGGCATGTGTATCAGCCTGCTAGTGCTCTTCCGCGAGGCGCTAAACCACCAAGGGCGGCTGGGCGCCTGGCTGGCAGAGAACCAGTACGCGGCCTATGTGTATCACCCGCTCGTTGTCGTTCCGCTGCAAATCGCTGTGCTGGGCGTGGCTATGACACCCCTGGCCAAGTTCGTGGTCGTCACGGTGGCTAGCGTGCCCCTCGTCTTTGGGCTCAGCCATCACTCACGACAGGCCCGCTTCATACGCGCCGCGCTATAGCCACGAGGGCCACAGCATCCGGGTCTTTCGCTCCGCGCGAGGCCGCAACGGAACCTTCATGGGAGGGTTCGGGAGAGTCTGCCTGCAAACTTTCCCAAACCCTCAAATGGCCTCTCCTGCATTGAACCTTCCTCCCCCTCCCCGTTACTCACTCCTTGAGACCATGAAAGGAGTCGCCCATGTCCGCCTTCTTTGGCGTCGCTCGCTACGAATACCGCATGGCTGTACGCCGCTGGGGCCTGTGGATCGCCTATGCCGTCGCCGGCCTGCCCTACATCCTTTCCGCGCTACTCGACCCGATCGAGTACGACAGCACCGTCTCGATGTGGCCCTTTGCCGGCAGTATGGCCTTTAACCTGAATCTGCTGTTGCCGATCATCGGCGGCATCGTCATGGCCGACCGCCTGGCCCGCGATTTCCGCCTCGGCACGCGCGAGCTCTTGGCCGCAACGCCGCTCAGCCGGCGCACCTATGTGCTCGGCAAGTATGTTGGGGTCGTGGCGGCCACCGTCACGCCGGTGCTGGTCATCATCGTGCTCCTGGCCGCCGTCATCTCGGCGCGCGGGCTCACCATCGGTGTGCCGCCTCTCGAGCTGGCGACCATGACCGGTGCCTTCCTGATCGGCTTTGCGGTCATCATCGTGCCGGCCTACCTCTTTGTGGGGGCGTTCAGCCTGGCCTGCCCGGCGGTGCTGCCGGTGCGCGTGTACCAGGTGCTCTACACCGGCTACTGGTTCTGGGGCAACTTTTTGAACCCCAAGTTCATCCCGACCTTGGCCGGCACCCTGCTCATGCCCTCGGGCGAGTTCGCCGCCGGCGCCTTCTTTGGCGCGGACAGGGCCGCCAACTCGATCAGCCCGTTCACGACGGCCCAGGCCGTTCTCAACATCACCGTGCTCATGGCCTGCGCCGCCGGGGCGCTCCTGGCGTTGGAGCGGTACCTGGCGTGGCAGGAGCGGGGGGCCTGAAACGTAAAACATCACGCGTCAAACGTCAAGTGATCCGTAGTCGTGATCCGCAAGGAGCTAGCCTTGTCCGTCTTTCTTGGCATCGTCCGTTACGAATACCACATGGCAGTTCGCCGTTGGGGGATGTGGGTGGCCTGCACGCTGGCAGCGATGCCTTTCATCAGTGGCTTGATGCGGGCGTTGGCCATGGGCATGCCGCTGCCGAGTGGAGCCGCCGAGGTGTGGAGCTGCGCGGGCAGCCTGGCGCTGATGCTGAACCTCCTCTTGCCCATAGTGGGCGGGGTGGCCATGGCCGATGGCCTGCCGCGCGACCGGAGGCTGAGCGTGTGGGAGCTGCTGAGGGCCACACCACTCTCGCGGCGCACCTATCTGCTTGGCAAGTACGTGGGGGGCGTGCTGGTCGCGCTCACACCCTTCCTGGCGATGCTGCTCTTGATGGCCGGAGTCCTGGTGCGCTACGGTGCGACTGTGGCCCTCATCCCCGCCACGCTGGCCGCGTTCCTGGCCATCAACGTGCCGGCCATCGCCTTCGTCGGCGCGTTCTCGCTGGCCTGCCCGGCGGTGCTGCCGGTGCGTGTGTACCAGATCCTGTTCACCGGCTACTGGTTCTGGGGCAACCTGATCACGTCGGACATCTTTCCAACGCTCAACGGCACCCTCCTGACCCCCTCCGGCGAGTTTGTGGGCAGCGCCTTCTTTGCCGCCACTTCTGGCAACGCAGTGCCGCCACACACCGTCGCCGAGGCGGTGCTCAACCTGGCCGTCCTGGCGCTGGTGGGCGTTGCCGCGCTGGTGGCCCTGGAGCGCTACCTGGCGTGGCGGGAGCGGACGGCGTGAAAAGGCAAATGTCACGCGTCAAACGTGAAACGTCAGTGGTTGCCGACTACCGGCTGATGACCGATAGCGGATAGCTGATAGCCGGCAACTGGTGGTCGCCAGTTGGTGACGTTTCACGTTTGACGTGCCCCGTCGCCCCATGACACCTGAGAAAAGGAGACGCTCATGCATACCTTTCTCGCCATCGTTCGCTACGAGTTCTTCATGGCCATCCGCCGCTGGGGCGTATGGCTGGCCTTCGCGGCCGCCGGCATGGCGGTGGCGCTTACCTGGGATGGCACTCCGGTCGATATGCCGGGGGTCACACCGCAGCAGTGGTCGGTGCTGATTGCGCTCATCGGCAACACGCTGGTGCCTGTGGTGGTAGGCATTGTGACGGCCGACCGCCTGGTGCGGGACCGCAAGTCGGGCGTGCGCGAGCTCTTGTTCTCCACGGCCCTCTCGCGGCGGGTTTATGTCACCGCCAAGTATGTGGGTGTGATGCTAGCCGCGGTGCTGCCCGCGCTGCTGGCGGTGCTGGCGACGGGCGTCGTGTTCGTGGCTGACGGCCTGCCCGTCGGTGTGCTGCCGCGCACGCTCCTGCCCTTCCTGGCCATCAACCTGCCCGCTTATCTCTTTGTCGGCGCCTTTTCTCTGGCCGGGCCCGAGGTGCTGCCGCTACGGGTGTACCAGATTCTCTTCACCGGTTACTGGTTCTGGGGCAACTTTGTCTCGCAGGAGCTCATGCCTACGCTCAACGGCACCCTGCTCACCGTCAAGGGTGATTTCGTCGCCAGCGGCCTGTTCCGCCTGGGCGAGCCCATGATCACCCAGACGCATACCTCAGCAGAGGCCTGGCTCAACCTCGCCATCCTCTCTGCCTGTACTGCTGGGGCACTCGTAGGGGTGGAACGGTACCTGGCGTGGCAGGCGAGGAAGGCGTGAAGCGGCGAAGATGATCCGTATGGAGATGCGTGAGATGAAAACACTGACGGTTGCCCCCCTGCGCTACCACCTGCGCATCTACCGGCGCGAGCACCTGGCGCTGCCGGCGGGCCTACTGGCCCTGTTTATCATCATGATTGGCTTCACCCATGGGGACCCGCGGGTCTACGAGTACGCCAACGCCTTCCTGGGCTTTGTGCTGCCGCTGATGGCGGGCATCCTGGCCGCGTCGGCCATCGTCGACGACACGGCCCTGGAGCTACAACTCGCCGCGCCGCGCGCACCCTGGCGCACGCTAGTCGAGCGCCTAGCGCTGCTCCTGGCCCTGGTGGCCGTGGCTGCCTTTGCCTTCCAGCTCTATCTGCTGGCGGTGGGCGTGGACATCTCGGCGCTGGGCAACCCGGCGGCGCGCCAACTGACCTGGCTCTTGCCCAGCCTGGCGCTGATGGGCCTATCCAGCTTGTGTGCCCTGGCCTTTGTGCAGGGCACGGCGGGGGCGCTTTTGGTGGGGCTGATCTGGCTGATGCAGATCCTGCTGCGCGGCTGGTTCATGAACAGCAGTTGGGCGCGCTACCTGTTCCTGTTCATGCGTGCGCGCTACACCACCAGCCCCGACCTGCCGGCCAATGAGCTGTGCCTGCTGGGCCTGGCCGTGGCGCTGACGGCGGCCGCAGGCTGGCTGCTGCAGAAAGAAGAGCGTTATCTGTAGGGGCAGTTCGGGAACCGCCCTACGATAGGCAACGAGAGGAGAAATATGGACATCCGGATCACCGGTTTGAGCAAGACCTACGGCTCCGGCGCCAGGGCCGTGCACGCCCTGCGCGGCGTGGACCTGGAGATCGGCCCGGGCATGTTCGGCTTGCTGGGCCCCAACGGCGCCGGCAAAACCACACTGATGCGCATCCTGGCCGGGCTGGTCAACCCGACGGCGGGCAAAGCCACAGTAGGCGGGCACGACCTGGCCAGCGAGCGCGGCAAAGTGGCGGTCAAGTCGATCCTCGGCTACCTGCCGCAGGAGTTGGGCCTCTACCCCGAACTGACGGCCCGCCAGTTCCTGGACTATATGGCGGTGCTCAAGGGGCTCGACGATGGGGCAAAGCGCCGGGCGCGTGTGGGCGAGACGCTGGAGCTGGTCAGCCTGGCCGATGCGGCCGAGCGCAAGCTCAAGGGCTTTTCCGGCGGCATGAAGCGCCGCGTGGGCATCGCCCAGGCCCTGCTGAACGACCCGCAGGTGCTGATCGTCGACGAGCCGACCGCCGGGCTGGACCCGGAAGAGCGCATCCGCTTCCGCAACCTGCTGGTGGACCTGGCCAGCGAGCGCATCGTCATCCTCTCCACGCACATCGTGGAGGATATCAGCCAGACCTGTCGCGACATGGCCGTCCTCGATCGGGGGACTCTGCGCTTCCGCGGCAGCCCGGCAGAGCTGATCGCCCAGGCACAGGGGGTGGTCTGGCAGATTGCGGCGGAGAATGGGCAAAAGCCCAACCACGGTCTGGTCGTCGTCTCGACCCTGCACCTGGCCGATGGCGTGCAGTATCGCGTCGTCGGCCGCGATATCGCCGCCTATCCGCATGCCCGGCCCGTGAGCCCCAGCCTGGAGGACGGCTATGTCTGGCTGATGCAAGGAGCGGCCGGCTGACCCCCTGAGCAGGGGAGAACAGGGTCTTGAAGACTCGGTTCTCCCCTACTCACCCGGCACGTGCACCGACAGACCCTCAAAGCGGGCAAAGTGTTTGCGGTCGAAGGTGCAAGCCCCCTGCAGACCATGGGCGAGCATCCAGGCCGCGTTGAAGGCATCGATGAAATCCACGCCCTTCTCCACGTATCCGCTCACCGCCTGCAGGATCATATCTCCGTCTACAACCTCCAGGCCGGGCGTGTTGAGAATCGCCAGAATGCGGTCGCGGATGTCGCCACGCGCCAGTCTATAGAATGACTCCAGGGTCCACACGATCTCGGCAATAACGAGCGAGTTGGTGACCAGAGCAACCTCGCCGGCGCCGGCGCGCTGCAGAAGGCGCTGGATGGCATCGGCCTGAGCGGGCACGTCGTTTGTGAGGTAGCGTAGGAAGATGTTTGTATCGACAAAGAGGCGCTCAATCTTCATCGGAGGCAGCCTTCCGGGCTCGCTCTTCGATCACCTGACGGCGGATGGCATCCAGATCCTGTGGCCCGGAGACAGGGACGCTGCCGCGCAGATCAAGGAGTGTGGCGTTGAGGGGCAAGAGTACGATCTGATCTCCGCGCTGCACAAATGCCACGCTATCCCCCTCTCGCAGATTGAGCCGGCGCCGGATCGAGGCCGGGATGACCATCTGCCCTCGGCGCCCGATCTTGGTGATCATGGTCATACGTTCCTCCAGATGACAGTCTAGATACGAATCGTCAGTATAAATTCAGTATAGCTGTCGGTAGCGCAGGCGTCAAGCATAACGTTTTGCTGGAGATGAGAGGCCGGTTCGGTTCCGCTTGTCGCGCTGTGTACTGGCGTGGTATACTGGGCGCAGCGGTGGACTCTTTGGCTGGGAGGTTTTCGATGAAACGCATCGCCGTCTTGACCAGCGGGGGCGACGCCCCGGGGATGAATGCGGCCATTCGGGCCGTCGTCCGTGTAGGCATCTACAACGGGCTCGAGGTCTTTGGCGTCCGGCATGGCTACGCCGGCCTGATCAACGGCGAGTTTGTTCCGCTGACGGCGCGCAGCGTGGGCGGCATCCTCCAGCTCGGCGGTACGGTGCTCGGCAGCGCCCGCAGCGAAGAGTTCAAGACGGAGGCAGGCCGCAACAAGGCCATCGGCAACCTCGCCGAGCAGAATATCGAGGGCCTGGTGGTCATCGGCGGCAACGGGTCTCAGACGGGGGCGCTGGCCCTCCTGCGCCAGGGCTTTCCCGTAGTCGGCATCTCGTCGACCATCGATAACGACCTCCCAGGCACCGATACTTCGATCGGCGTGGATAGCGCGCTGAACGTCGCCCTGGAGTCCATTGACCGGCTGCGTGTGACCGCCTCTTCGCACCAGCGCGCCTTTCTCGTCGAGGTCATGGGGCGCAACTCGGGCTACCTGGCGCTGATGTCTGGCCTGGCCGGCGGCGCGGAGATGATCGTCATCCCCGAGGTGGAAATGTCGCCCGAGCAGGTGGCGCAGGGCCTGCGCGAGGCCTACGATCGCGGCAAGCGCCACGCCATCGCCGTGGTGGCCGAGGGGGCCAAATACGATGCCGACGCCATCGCCGCCTACTTCCGCGAACACGGCGAGGAACTGGGCTTTGAGCTGCGGGTAACGACCCTGGGGCACGTGCAACGCGGCAGCGAGCCCAGCGCCTTCGACCGCCTGCTGGCGACCCGCTTCGGCGCGGCCGCCGTCAACTCGATTGTCCGCGAAGAGACGGGGGTGCTGCAGGTCTATCAGGCCGGCCAGATCAAGGCCATCCCCCTGGAAGAGGTGGGGGCGCGGTCCAAGCAGCTCGACCTCCGGCTCTACGAACTGGCGCGCACCATGGCCCGCTAGGGCCGATCCGCGGCGGTGCGAGTAGATAACTACAGCCAGGGAACAGCGCCTCAGCAGGGGATCCTGCAGTCCCAGGGGACCATAACACTCGAGTTCCTGGCCCAGGGCTTGCAGAGTAGCCTCGGTATTCGCGGACGCCATGCCTGACATTTGATGTCGAGTGAGCACCACTCTGCACCCCTGGCGCCCGGGATCCGATTCGCATACGGAGGTTACCCATGCAAACCACCCAGAGGCCCAAAGTGGTCGTCGTGGGGACGGGCATGGTGGGCTCGACCTTTGCATACAGCCTTCTGTGGAGCGGCCTGACCCCGGAGATCGTTCTCATCGACGTGAACCGGGCGCGCGCCCAGGGCGAGGCGATGGACCTCAGTCACGCCATGCCCTTCCACCGCCCAATGACCATCCGCGCCGGCGACTATCCGGATTGCGCCGGCGCTACGGTGGTGGCCATCACGGCAGGCGCCGCCCAGCGGCCGGGCGAAACCCGGCCCGAACTCGCGCAGCGCAACAGCCGCATCTTTAGCCAGATCATCCCCGAGATCGCCCGCTACGCCCCCAATGCCATCCTGGTCATCGCCACCAACCCCGTCGACTCCCTGACCTACTATACCTGGCGCCTGTCGGGCTTTCCGGCCAGCCGGGTCATCGGCGCCGGAACCATCCTGGACACGGCACGTTTTCGCTACCTGCTCGGCGCCCGCTTTGGCGTGGACCCGCGCAGCGTCCACGCTTACATCGTCGGCGAGCACGGCGATAGCGAAGTCGCTCTCTGGAGTTCGGCCGCCATCGCCGGGATGAGCATCACCGAGTTCTGCGACGTGACGGGGCAAAAGTGCACGGATGAGGAAAGGCAGACGATTTTCAGCCAGGTGCGCGACGCCGCGTACCACATCATCGAGCTAAAAGGTGCAACCTACTATGCCATCGGCTCGGGGATGGAGCGCATCGTCGAGAGCATCCTGCGCGACCAGAACACCATCCTCACCGTATCGGGGCTGTTGGAGGACTGTCACGGAGTCAACGACGTCTGCCTGAGCGTGCCGATGGTCGTCAACCGCCACGGCATCCAGCGCCTCCTCTGCGTGCCGATGAATGCCGATGAGGAGCGCCGCTTCCAGGCCAGCGCACGTACCGTGCGGGAGAGCATCGAGGCCATGGGCATTATGGAGATGGCCTAGCCTGGCAGCCAGGATGCAGAGCCCTGGGGCGGAGAGCAGGCTATACGCTTCGCCTTGCCCCGGGACGAGCCCCTTCTCAATGTCTGGGGAGGTTGCCCGGTGCAGTGCAGGCAACCTCCCCCAACCCCATCCCTAGGTCGGGCGCCCCGCTTCCGCGTCGAGTGGCCGGAGCAAGCGGGGAATTGCCGGTAGCAGACCCTCGATCCGGCCTATGCACCTCCCACTCCGGTTCGCCCTATTCAACAAACTATGGCATAATGGGGCGCTTGCGGACAAGCCCGAAGAGAAGTGCAGCTCGCACGGCACAATAGCGCCAAAGAGAGGATTGTATGATGACGGTACGCCGCAAGGTGGCCCTCTTGGCCGCCACATTGGCTCTGGTGAGCACCCTGGCCGCCTGCGGGCCGAACACGACGCCGGCAGAGCCCTCGCCTGCCGAGCCCACGTCCGCGCCCGCTCCCACGGGTGAAGCGGAAGGTCCCATCGCCCCATCGCAGGTGGACGTTGGCGTCGCCCTGGCAGCCATCGATTGGCCCAGTGAGGAAGCGGTCGCGCGGGTAAACGGTGTAGACATTGCGACCAAGACCTTCCGCGAGGAGGTCACGCGGCAGTTGCGGCTGGTCACCGCCCAGTACCAGGTCGACTGGAACGAACAGGCCAATCTGGACCAACTGCCCACCTTGCTGGATAGCGAACTGGAGCGGCTGATCACCATGGAGGTTTTGAACCAGGTGGCGGCCGGCGAAGGGATCAGTATCAGCGAGGCCGACGTGCAGAGCGAGGCGGAAACCATCCGGCAAGAGATTCTGACCGGCGGCCGATACCAGACGGTCGACGAATTCATGGAGACCAACGAGCTCACGCAAGAGCGATTCAACGCCATGGTCCGCGACCAGATGATGATCAATCGCATGATCGAGGCACACGGTGGCCCCACCGAGGTGGAGCAGGTCCATGCGCGCCACATCCTCGTCGATGATGAGGCCAAGGCCAAGGAAGTGCAGGACAAACTGGCCGCCGGCGAGGCCTTTGAGGACCTGGCCAAGATCTACTCCACCGATACCGGCACGCGCGATGTCGGCGGCGACCTGGGCTGGTTCCCGCGGGGCATGATGGTGCCCGAGTTCGAGCAGGTCGCCTTCTCGCTGGAAACCGGCCACACGAGCGAGCCCGTCAAGAGTGACTTTGGCTACCACATCATCCGCGTCGAAGAGCGCGAGGTGCGCGCGCTTGAGGAGCCGATCCTCAGCCAGGTGCGCGAGAACACGTTCATGAAGTGGCTCGACGAACAGCAGCAAGCCGCCAACATCGAGCGACTCTACACGCCCCTGCCCAAGACGGCGCCCACCGCGCAGCCATAGCCAGGGAGTCCTCCGCCCGACCTGACGGGTTTCCGGAACCCGTCAGGTCGGGGAGTTCGCGCCCCGGTTTCCCAACCTCCCCCGACCATGGTATACTCTGCTTCGAGTTTGCTTCATGCTCACCGATACAAACGAACCTGGAGGTCGATATGGGCAATCCCAGCTACACAGAAGCCGACCAACTCAACATCAACGCCATCCGTATGCTATCCATAGACGGTGTACAGGCCGCCAAATCGGGCCATCCCGGCATGCCCCTGGGCATGGCCGCCCCGGCATACGTACTCTGGACTCGCTTCCTGCGACACAATCCGGCCAACCCCCTCTGGCCCGACCGTGACCGCTTTGTCCTTTCAGGGGGGCACGGCTCCATGCTGCTCTATTCCTTGCTCCACCTGAGCGGTTACGAGCTGCCGCTGGAGGAACTCAAGCGCTTCCGCCAGTGGGGCAGCCTTACACCCGGCCACCCGGAGCGCGGCATCACCCCCGGCGTGGAGACAACCACCGGCCCCCTGGGGCAGGGCTTTGGCAACGGCGTCGGCATGGCCATCGCTGAGCGCTTCCTGGGCCAGCTCTTCAACCGCCCCGGGTACGAGGTGGTAAACCACTACACCTATGCCCTCTTGGGCGATGGCGATTTGATGGAAGGGGTCACAGCAGAGGCCGCCTCCCTGGCCGGCCACCTGGGCCTGGGCAAGCTCATCTACCTCTATGATGACAACCGCATCTCCATCGAGGGCTCGACCAGCCTGTCTTTCACCGAAGATGTGCCCAAGCGCTTTGCGGCCTATGGCTGGCACGTGCAGTCCGTCGATGGCCTGGATCTGCCGGCCATCGAGGCGGCCATCCGCGCCGCCCAGAACGAGCGCGAGCGGCCCTCGTTGATCGCAGTGCGGACGCACATCGGCTACGCCAGCCCCAAGCAAGATACAGCCGCCGCTCACGGAGAGCCGCTGGGCGAGGAGGCCGTGCGACAGACAAAGGAGAAACTCGGCTGGCCCCAGGAGCCGCCCTTCTATGTGCCCGATGAGGTGCGTGGCTACTTCCAAGAGCAGCAAGAGTATTGGGGGCACCTCGAGGCCGAGTGGCACGGCCTGTTCGAGAGTTACCGGCAAGAATTCCCAGACCTGGCCGCCGATTTTGAGCGCGCCATGGCCGGTGAGTTGCCGGCCGGCTGGCAGGAGCGCATTCCCCAATTCGCACCGGGCAAGCCCATCGCCACACGCAGCGCGTCGGGCGAGGTGATGAACGCCATCGCGCCGGCCATCCCCACCTTTATCGGCGGCTCGGCCGACCTCTCGCCCTCCACCAAGACCTATTTGAAGGGGCTGGGCGACCAGGAAGCCGGCAACCCGGGCGGCCGCAACCTGCGCTTTGGCGTGCGCGAGCATGGCATGGGCGCCATCCTCAACGGTATGGCCGTCCACGGCGGCGTGCAGCCCTTCGGCTCGACCTTTTTCGTCTTCTCGGACTATATGCGCCCCGCCGTGCGCCTCTCCGCACTCTTGGAGGCACCGGTGACCTGGGTCTTTACCCACGACTCCATCTTTGTCGGCGAGGATGGCCCGACCCACGAGCCGGTTGAGCACCTGGCCTCCCTGCGCGCCATCCCGCACCTGGTGACCATCCGACCGGCCGATGCCAACGAGACGGCGGTGGCTTGGCGGGTGGCCCTGGAGCGCAAGGGGCCGGTGGTCCTGGCCCTCTCGCGGCAGAACCTGCCCATCTTTGACCGCAACATCGTCGCCCCGGCGGCGGGGCTCGAGCGCGGCGCTTACACCCTGCTGGACGCCGACGGCGGCAAGCCGGACCTGATCCTCATCGGCACCGGCTCCGAGGTGGCGCTGGCCGTCGAGGCGCGAACCGCCCTGGCCGCTGAAGGAATCCAGGCGCGGGTCGTCTCTATGCCCAGTTGGGAGCTGTTCGAGGAGCAGCCCGAGGCCTACCGCGAGCAGGTGCTGCCGGCGAACGTGCCCGTGCGGCTGGCGATCGAGGCCGGGTCGCCCATGGGATGGGAGCGCTACGTGGGACCCTTTGGCGGCGTCGTGGGCATCGCCGGCCGCTTTGGCGCCTCGGCGCCCTACCAGGTCCTGGCCAAGGAGTATGGGTTCACCGTCGAGAACGTCGTCGCCCAGGCCAAGGCCCTCTTGCAGGGGTTGAAGGAAAAGGCCGGCCTGCTCCAGAACATCCTGGCCTGCACCGAATAGCGAACCGGAAGGCACTTGTTCGCCGAAAGCACGGTTGCAGTAAAGACAGAGCAAAACAGGCCCGGCGGATCCTCAAGGATCTGCCGGGCCTGCTCGTAGCGACACAGTCGAGGTTGCAGTGCTACTCTATGTCGATGACGTTCTCGGGCGCTGTGATTTCGTCAAAGTCGCCCGGCGAGGCCTCGAACTCGGAATGGAAGGAGCGGACTTGGTCGTCATCCGCGTCCTTGCTGGACCAGTCCACCACCGCTTTGACGAGGGCACCGGTCTCCTTGTCGATCCAGGCATAGCCCTCATAGTTCCATTCGGCGCCCTGAGCTTCTCCCACGAGGCCGCCAAGCCCCAGGCTGGAGAGGTCGTAGGCGATCTTGTACTTGTCGGTGTCGTAACCGTTGACGGACTCGCTGCCGACCCGCGTCGCTTCGTCCAGGGTGTTGAAGGAGAGCAAGTACGCGCCGCCATAGACGGCCAGGTAGGATATGTCGCCCTGCTCCGCACTCTCTCCCAACGAAACGAACATGGTCTCCCCATCCTGCTCGGTGCCCACGTATAGGGTCTGGTCGACGACATAGATCTCGGCGCTCAGCTCACCCTGGTCGTAGAGGTAAAAGTGCTGGTTGCCTTTGGCATCCATATCGCCCGAGAAACTCAGGGCAGCGTCAACCACGTCGCCGATCTTGGACTCGTAGGCGGACTCGAAATGCACGGGGGCGAGCAGCAGCAACTTTTCGACCGTGCCGTCCATTGACGTTGTCTCGCCTGACGGCTCGGGTTCCTCTGCGGGCTCGGGCTCGTCCGCAGGCTCGGGCGTTTCCTCCTCTGGAATGGCTGTGGACACGGCCTCGGCCGCCTGGGTCCCCAGGGCCTCGGGCAGGCCCGTGGGCACGACCTCTGCGACCTTGGTCTGAACGAGAGCCCCGCCGGCCTGCTTGATGAAACTACAGCCGGTCAGGAGCAGAGCACAGACGACAATACCGGTGAGGATCAACCGGCGTGTATACGGCGAACGGACGTCCATCCGTGGCCTCCATTTCTTGCTAAGCATCATGCTGGCGAATAGCAGCGGGCTCTGTGAAACTGCTGCATGGATCCATTATACAACTTGGGCCATGAATCGCCAATTGCACAGGTTGGGCAAGCTGCCAATAGTTGACTGTAAGATACAAGCTCGGCCGAAAGCAATGCGGCAGTCTAGTCTACGCGCTGCCCACGGTCATATTGCTCGTTCCAGGCCTCTTCGCCGCTGCTAAAGTTGGCCACCCAGTTGCCGTCCGGCTCGCCGTCCACATACTGGCCGGTGCCGGCGAGCACCCCGTCCTCGTGGTAGAAGCGGCACGGGCCCTGGAGCACGCCGTAGCGGAACTCGGCCTCGGCGCAGACTTGCCCCGAGCTGTAGCGCATCACGTACTTGCCGTGGATGACCTTGCGCGGGTGCGCGCCATCGTTGAGCTCGACCAGCCAGCGCCAGGCCGCGGCATTGCCATTCCAGGTGCCCGCAGCCAGCACCGAGTAGCCGGGTACCCAACTGCTGGGCATGCCCTTGTAGACGTCATAGTAGGTGAACTCTTCAGTGATGCCCAGCTCCGAGTTCTTGCCCTTGTAGGTCTTGAGCTCGCGCGAGGCGTCGATGGCGATCACCGTCTCCTCGCTGGGGGCGCCCTCGATCCGGCGGTTGCCGACGAGCAGAGCCTCGCTCACCGTGACGCGGATTTCGTAACGCACGTCCTCGGCCTCGGCCAACTCGGGCAGGAGCTGGGCAAAGGGAATGGTGGCTCGGGTCTTGTTGCGCTCGACGAGCAACTCCTCCTTGCCGACCACCTTGCCATCCTCCAGGGTCACCGCCCGCACCAAGTAACGGAAATCCTCTCGCCCCGCCAGACCCGAGGCGACCCAGCGCACATCGAGGGCCTCGTCTTTCGCCGCCCGCTCAAAATCGATGTGCGGCCCCTGGGGCAGCTCGGGCGCCCGGGGCAGGGGGATGAGAAAGGCCACAGTCCAACCGCCCTCGCCATCCATTTCCTGCGTGGGCATGTAGGCGCCAACTACCTGCAACAGTAAGCCATTCTCCGTACCCGTGCGCGCCCTGATGACAGTCGGTGTGATCACCGTGGTTGGGGTCGTCAGCTCCGTCCAGCCGGTCTTGGTCAGGCCGTGCCAGCGCAGCTTGATCTCGGGCGGCAGGTCTTTCGTTTGCACCACAGCCAGCGCCTTCTCGTAGCCGCGAGCACCCTCGGGCATGGCGATGCGGTAGATGCGCGAACTGAGCGGCGGGGCGTCGGCCGCCTTCCACTCCCGGTGGCGCGACCGGGGCTGCATGCTGATCTCCTCGCGCTTGGGGTCCGGCAGCGAGGCGGCAATCTCGTCTGCCTGGCTCGCTACAAAGTCCAGATACAGTCCCGCCAGCCCTTTCGACACACCGGCACTCTTGGCCATCTCGTCCAGCGCCCCCGCGGCGCTGCCCGCCCGGTTGAAGGCGTGATAAAAGGCCGGCAGGAAGGCGTTAGGGTCGCCGGCGGAGAGTTTACCCTTGAGATACTCAAAGAAGAACGACAGGCCGTAGCCGTGATGCTGCAAGCCCTCGTTGTCACTGATCAGGCTCAGCGGCTCCATCGGTGTGCGATAGGCATTCCAGTACTGCTGGCGCACGGTGAGGGCATTTTCGTAAAAGCCCTTGACTTGCTTGTAGTACTCGTCACCCTCCCCGAGGTCACCAACGCCGAAGCGCTCAGCATATTCCGGCCAGCACTCGCGCTCCAGGGTGAGGGCCGCGGCCTCGCCGATCCAAAAGACGTTCCGGTCCCAGTATTCACTGGAGCCATATTGCGCCTGGAAGACGTGGAAGAGTTCGTGGAGCAGCGTGACCTCGACGCCGACCCCGTCCTTACCGGTCAGTGCATCGCCGCGCGCCTTGATCGGCATGTCGTCGAGGTTGACGCTGATGTAGGGATCGCGCGTCTTGCGGTTCTCGGCAAAGCCTTTATTGTCTGCCCCGTGCATCCAGGGGGAGCGCAGGTAGACGCGCACAACGTGCCCGGGCGGGTTAAAGCCGCGCTTTACGAGGTAGGCGTAGGCGAACTCGAGCGATTCCGCCACCGGCGGGGCTGCGGGATGGGCATAGTAATCCGCCTGCCATTGACGGTCATTCAACTGCGCCTCGAGGGCCCGGATCTGGACCATCACGTCCGCCTTGTAGGCCTCCAGGCTCTTGTAGGAACTGGGCACCCCTGGTGAAGCAGCCGGCACCGAACGGGCGAAAGCGTACTCCTTCCACAGGCGTTCGAACTCGGCAAAGGCCGCCTGGGCCTCCGGCGAGGGCTGGTGCTTGTCCTCAGGCCAGAGAACGTAAAAGTGGCCGCCGCTGCTGGTGATGCCTTTCCACTCCTTGCCCTCGGTCTCGGCCTGTCGGTCCGGCTCGATCAGGCCGTACTCGATCAGGCCGGCGATCGTCGACAGGCCGCAGACGATAAAGACCGGACCGTTATGGGGCGTGCGCCAGTAGAGTTCGCTACCCTCTGCCTGGGTCGCCATCGGCACCAGCCAGCCCTGTTCGTCGACGGCCACGACCTGGGCGTACGGCCAGAGGTTGGGGTCGACGCCCAGCGCTTCCAGATCGAAGGCCACGGTCACCGGCAAGCGGAAGCGTTCTTCGGGCGTCATCCCCGCGTCCACGTCCAGGGCGGCCAGAACGAGCATACCCTGTTTCTCCAGCTTGTCGCGGGCCGGCTTGGCCTCCCTGGCCGGAAGCTGCCGCACCTCGAACTCGCGGGGCTGATCCAGCGCGCCGGCAGGAGCGGTGATGTGGACGCCCGGCAGCGGCTCCACGTCCAGCGGGTCCGACGTATAGTCCGCGTAGGGGTTGGGAGGAACATCCCAGACGTAGGGCGCATCGCCTGGCGTGCGACCCTGCCAACCCGCCAGCCAACCGCCCGGCCGCAGGCCCAGCCAGGCTGCCGTGCCCAGAACGGCCACGAGCACCAACACGCCGGCGCAGCCGATGGCGATGCCCTTCCACGGCGCGCCGCGGCGCGGCTTGGCAGGCGCCGGGGCAGCCCTGGGCGGGGCGTACGCGGGGCGCACAGGCGCGGGTGGCGGTGGTACGGCGCGCGCGGGCGTGGTTGCCGGCCGGGCTTGGGGGAGTGATTGCGCTGATGGCCGCGCGGGCACCGGGCGCACCGGACGGCCGCACTTTTCGCAAAAGCGGGCGTCGGGCACCAGCCGCGCGCCGCACTGCTCGCAGAAGCGAGGTATGTTGTTGCCCAAGGGTTTCAACCTTTCAAAGTAGGAGAGCGTTCACCCTGCGGATAGGATAGCGGAAAACCCACGCTTTGCCAAGCGTGCATGATGCGCCGGAAGGGCGGGCACATCTCAGAATTGCCGGCTTGGGCGAGGTGTAGCATAAATGTAACTCTCCCTCCGCCCTGCACCGGCGCAAGCTCATCGCCTGGCTGCCCCTGCTGAGCCCCACGCTGGCAGAGTCGCAGGCCACGGTGCGCTGGGAGGCGGCGGCACGCTTCCCACAAGCGCCGGAGGCCACAGAGGCCATCCGCCCAATGGCGCATAGTCCTGATCCGTGAGCCAAAGCATGTCGCCGTGCACACTTTTTTCCATTAGCAGGCCGGGCTCCCACGCCCAATGGCGCTAGCTTTTGAGCTCATGACGTGCCGATCTGCTCGCCGGCTACGTCACCCCCCAATAGCCGACGCGGCTCCCATCCTTGCCCGGAGCGAAGCGAAGGGGCCCGCGCTGCCCTTCGCGATGGCGAACAACTCGCCATCGCAAGCTCTTTTCCGGGCGTGGGAGCCCGGTCTGCTGGTGAGAGGTGACTTGCACAGCGAGGGGGCTGCCGCAGCGTGCGTCCCAAGAGTTGACGCCCTTGGAACGAGCCCCTGCTCGCTCAGCGTGGCAGTCTGCGACTCAGCAATCCCGTGTGTGCACCCTGAGCACATTCGGCAGACCGTGGCGGAGATGGTATAATGATGACCGTGCGTACCTACATCCATCTCCACCACAAAGGGGCCTACACGTGAAAAAACAGATGCTCGTTATCGCTGCCCTGCTCTGCATCGCCGTTGTGCTATCGGCCTGCTGCAACCCTCTGGCCATCACCCAGAGGGGTCGCACGGATCCACCGGACAGTCCGGAGCGCGTAGTGCACCCGGCCGGCCAAGATCCAGAGCCTTGCCCGACCTGTAAGCCTTGCCCAGACGACGAGCCCTGCCCCGAGTGCAAACCCTGCCCGGAGACAGGCAACGAACCCTGCCCAACCTGCGAGCCCACTTCAGGGGGAGGCATTAGCTTGGGCCCCAGCGCGGCGGAGGGGATTGAAGGACGCGATGATAAGGCCGGCTTTCATGCGGAACTGGCCGGTGCCCTCGAAGAGCGGGGATGGACGATCATCAATCAGGACTCGGAGTATATCAGCGTCGAGGATCCCGACACGACTCTCAAAATCATCCTGGTCTACGGTTACGAGTCGCCGGCGCTGAGCCGCGTCGTCGTCCAGGTCATCTTTGGGGGCCTGGGGCCGGACGTCAACCTCTCCTGCGAGGCCTTTGAGGCGTACAACTCGGTCAACGACGGCTACAACGTGGGCAAAGTCTCGGCCGACTTTGAAGGCGACATCTGGTTCGAGACGGTCTACACCTTTACCGATGCCCTGGAGCCGGATGCCTTTGTCGAGTACCTGCAGTGGGTCGGCGACAATCTCTTTATCATGCTCGAAGAGATTGAGGACTATACGAGCTAGTAGTGCAGCGCAGAGATTCTGATGGGTGCACTCGCCCCATGCGGCGCCATGTTACTCATCAGAACTTGTGCGGCGCAGCCCTCGGTATACCGCAAAGTCCCCTTTGGGCTTGAGGGGGTATGCAGGGAGTGGAGCCCATCGCCACGGCCCCACTCCCCGCACACCCCCCTCAAAGACTCTTTCCCCTACTCCAGGCCGGCCCAGGCCTGGCTGCCGGCCGCATAGGCCCGGCTGAGGTGCTCGGCGGCCGCAGCGCGGTCTCCGAGGGCAAAGGCCTCTTCCGCCTTGGCCACCCCGTCATGGAGCGTATGCACCAGCGGGCTGTCTACCCCGGCCAATCCCTCTCGCAGGTGCTCCACGATCAGGCGCAGCTCATCGAGCGGGCTGTATTGCAGGTAGGGCAGCGTCTCATAGTGGGCCAGCGCCGCCCCCAGGCTGGGGAAGGGCTCCACCCCCAGGCGCAGGGTTTGGGCCAGCGCCTCGCCGGCGGCCCGCGCCTGCTTTAGCGCCTGCTGAAAGTTAAAGCGCGTCACCGGTAGCGGCGAGAGGCCGTGGAATGCCCAGTTGTAAAAGTAGCGGTAGAGAGCCTGCAGCGCCAGCACACAGCCCGTTCCCGACCCGCCGGCACAGGCGATGCCCAAAGCAGCACGCGCATTGCGCGGGCGGATGACGGACCCCGTATCCCAACGCATGCGGTCGATAAAGAGCGAGGTTAGGCCGTTCAACTGCCAGCAGTAGACGGGCACAGCCATCACCAGGCCGTCGGCATCCTGCAGACAGGCCTGCCAGGCGGTACCCTCCTCATCCTGCGCGCAGGATGAGGAGGGTACCGCCTGGCAGGCCTGTCTGCAGGATGCCGACGGCCTGGTGATGGCTGTGCCC
>DAOUGZ010000115.1:0-43635 GCA_034428955.1 Anaerolineae bacterium
GATGGAACGCAGCGTCGAGGTGGCGCCACAGGCGGATGGCCAGAGAGCGCAGGGCCGCCAGGCGATAGCCTGCCCAGTTGAGCATCCGTCGCCGCCGCGAGAGGGGCGGCCGCGGCGAGGGGATGCCCCAACGCAGTGTCACCGCTCCCCATGTCAGGCCGGCACCAAAGCCCACGAGAACCGTGTGGTCGCCGGGTTGCAGCCGCCCTTCCTCCACGGCCTCGCACAGCGCAATCGGTATGGATGCGGCGGATGTATTGCCATACCGCTGCAAGTTGACGTAAACACGCTCGCGTGGTATCTGCAGGTCCTTGACGGCTGCTTCAATGATGCGCGCATTGGCCTGATGGGGGATGACCAGGGTCACTTTGTCCATGGTCAGGCCGGCGGCTTCGACGGCCTCCCGCGAGGCCCGGGCCAGAATGCGGGTGGCGAAGCGAAAGACCTCGCGCCCCTGCATCTGGATATAGTGCTCGCCGTTGCTCACGCTGGTTTCGCTGGCCGGGCGGCGGGAGCCGCCGGCGGGGATGATGAGCAACTGCGCTCCGGAGCCGTCGGCTCCCAGCACAGATGAGAGCACGCCTCCCTCGCCTTCGCCCGCTTCCAGCACCATGGCGCCCGCGCCGTCGCCAAAGAGCACACAGGTGTTCCGGTCTTTGGGATTGGTGACGCGCGAGAGCGTTTCGGCGCCGATGACCAGGACGCGCCGTTGTGCACCGGATTGGATCATCTGTGCACCGACGCTCAGAGCATAGATGAAACCCGTGCAGCCGGCGCTGAGGTCAAAGGCGCCGGCGTGCGTGGCGCCCAGCGCGTCCTGCACGAGGCAAGCCGTAGACGGAAAGGCATGCTCCGGCGTGGCGGTGGCTACGATGATCATATCCAGGTTCCGCGCCGGCAGGTTGGCTACGGCCAGTGCGCTCTGTGCGGCGCGGATGGCCATGGTGGCCGTGCTCTCGCGCGAATCGGCTATGCGCCGGGCACAGATGCCGGTGCGCGTGCGGATCCACTCGTCAGAGGTATCGACCTGCTTGGCCAGATCATCGTTGGTCACAATGTGCTGAGGCAGATACCTGCCCCAGCCGGTGACCTGTGCGCAGACCCTCATCCTGCCTCCGTAGGTGAGGTGCGGAAGATGAGGCAGGCGTTGTGCCCGCCAAAGCCGAACGAGTTGGACATGGTGATCGCGAGCTTGGCCTGCCGGGCCTCGTTGGGCACATAGTCGAGGTCGCAGGCCGGGTCACGCTCAGCATAGTTCGCTGTCGGCGGGATGACCCCGTTGGCCATCGCCTGCAGGCAGATGATGGCTTCGACGGCCCCCGCGGCGCCGAGCAGGTGCCCCGTAACCGCCTTGGTGGAAGAGATGGGCAGGCGGCCGGCGGCGGCGCCAAAGACACTCTTTATGGCTACCGTCTCGAGCGCGTCGTTGAGCACGGTGCCGGTTCCATGGGCGTTGAGGTAATCGATATCCTCGGGGGTCAGGCCGGCGTCGTCGAGCGCGGCTTGCATCGCTGCCGCAGCGCCGCGCCCATCCTGACGGGGGGCTGTGATGTGCGAGGCATCGGCCGAGGAGCCATAGCCAGCGACCTGGCCGTAGATGTGCGCCCCCCGGGCCAGTGCTCGGCTCAGCGGCTCCAACACCAGCATCCCTGCGCCCTCTCCCATGATAAATCCGTCGCGGCGCGCATCGAAGGGGCGGTTGGCGCTCGGGCCGGCCTCGTTGTTGGTCGAGAGAGCGCCCATGACGTTAAAGCCGGCGATAGCGATGGGCAATATCGCCGACTCCGTACCCCCGGCGAGCATGACCTCAGCAGCACCGCGTCGGATCATGGCTGCCGCCTCGCCGATGGCATTGGTGCCGCTGGCGCAGGCCGAGATGACCGCCAGGTTGGGGCCCTCGAGGCCCTGGTCGATGGCGATCTGACCGGCGGCCATGTCCGGCAGCATCATGGGGATCAGGAAGGGGCTGACGCGGCGCGGCCCCTGCGCCTCGAGCACCCTGCTCTGATCGACCAGAATCCCGGCCCCGCCGATGCCTGTACCGACGATGACTCCCGTCCGGCTTGGGGGCAGCGAGCCGTTCCCGAGGCCGGCGTCGCCGATCGCCTCGCGTGCCGCGACCACGGCAAACTGGACAAAACGCTCCATGCGGCGCGCTTCTTTGCGCGGAAAGTGCGCTTCCGGGTCAAAATCGCGGACTTCTGCCGCGAGCTGCGTGCTCAGGGCCGACGCATCAAAGCTGGTGATGGGCCCTACGGCCGAATGCCCTGCGACTATGCCATCCCAGAGTGGAGCAACACCTGTGCCGAGAGGGGTCACGGCCCCCATGCCGGTCACGACGATGGGTTCTTGCATGGTTTCCTCCTTGTAGCTGGTGGTATAATGATGGAACGCCGTTCTAGGGTTGGCTGGTTGTTGCCGTGGTTGGCCGCATGAGCTTTCGGCCTGCTCCGCCGGCAACCAGTTGGCGGCGGCCATCAGAATCGTTGCGAGCCACCGGCCGATGTGCAAGAGGTTCCGCTCGGTGCGGGCAGGTAGAGCAGCGGTGCTCTTGGGGGGATGGGACCGAGCGCTCACGAGCGCCGAGGGCGGCCTGCAAGGCATTGCAGCGCCGCGCGCTGACCTCTGTCAGGAATAACCCAGGCCACGACGAAAGGATGCGCCCCATATAGCAACTCGCCGCAGCCTTGGGCGTTATAGCAGCAGGGGAAACGAAAAAGCCGGGCCGATAGGCAGCAAGATGGAGGCAACCGTGATCAGGACTTGTCTATGTGATCTTTTGGGCATCGAGTATCCCATCATCCAAGGAGGGATGGCTTGGGTAGCCACAGCCGAACTCTCGGCGGCGGTATCCGAGGCCGGGGGTTTTGGCGTGCTGGGTGGGGGCAACGCGCCGCCCGATTATGTGCGCACGCAGATTCGTGAGACCAAGAGACGCACCCAGAAACCCTTTGGCGTCAACATCCCGCTTTTCTCGCCGCATGTTGACGAGATCGTCACGATCTGCATTGAGGAGGGCGTAAAGGCGGTGGCGACGGGCGCCGGCAACCCGGCACCGATCATCCCCCGTCTCAAGGAGGCCGGCGTCGTTGTCATGCCGGTCGTCGCCTCGGTGGCTCTGGCCAAGCGGCTGGAGCGCATGGGGGCCGATGTTCTCGTCGCTGAGGGGATGGAGTCCGGCGGGCATATTGGCGACGTGGCGTCCCTGCCCCTCGTGCCGCAGGTCGTCGATGCCGTCAGCGTGCCGGTGGTTGCCGCGGGCGGCTTTGCCGACGGGCGTGGGCTGGCAGCGGCGCTCGCCCTGGGCGCGGCGGGCGTGCAGATGGGCACCCGCTTTATCTGTACCAGCGAATGCACCGTGCACGAGAACTATAAGCAAAAGATCATCAGTGCCGGGGACCGGTCTACCATGACTACCGGCCACTCCCTCGGGCACCCCGTGCGCGCCATCCGCAATCCCCTGAGCCGCGAGTTCGAGGAACTGGAGAAGCGAGGCGCTTCCGAGGAAGAGGTCATCGAGTTCGGCACGGGCAGGTTACGCCTGGCCGCCGTCAGCGGCGATGTGGTGCGTGGGTCCATCATGGCTGGGCAATCCTGCGGACTCATCAACGGCAACGCGACCTGTCGCGAGGTTATCGAGAACACGATGCGCGAGGCGGAGGCCGTCATGGCCTCGCTGGCTCGCTATCTCCGCTGAGATAGTCTCCAAACCCAGCCGCGGTGCAGGAGCCTGCTCGGCTGACCGCCGGATGGTCATGGTCTGGGCAATCTCGCCCCGTGGGGCGTATTTGCCAGCATGCCGCATGTGCAGTATAATGCGCTGTGGCACCCCCAGCCGCGAGCGTCAAGCAGGTACAACCGTTAGGAGGACCTGAAGTGGACCTGAAGGAAATCTACGACAGCACAGTCAACGGGAATGCACCCAAGGTGAAGGAACTCACGCAGAAGGCGCTTGACGAGGGCGTCGCTGCGAGCGAAATCATCACCAAGTACCTCATCCCTGCCATGGGTGAAGTTGGAGATCGCTTTGAGCGCAACGAGTTTTATGTGCCCGAGCTGCTGATCGCTGCGCGCGCCATGCAGGCCGGCTTGGCCATCCTCAAGCCGCTCTTGGCGGACACTGACCTCAAGCCCACCGGCAAGGTAGTCATCGGCACCGTCAAGGGTGACCTGCATGACATCGGCAAGAACTTGGTCTCAATGATGCTTCAGGGCGCCGGCTTTGAGATCGTCGACCTCGGCGTGGATGTCGCGCCGGACAAGTTCGTGGATGCCGTGAAGCAGAGCCAGGCGCAAGTGGTTGCGCTCTCTGCCCTTCTGACCACCACTATGCCTTCCATGAAGACGACCATCGATGCGCTCAAGGCTGCCGGTATCCGCGACCAGGTCAAGGTCGTCATCGGCGGCGCGCCCGTCACGCAGCGCTATGCCGACGAGATCGGCGCCGACGGCTATGCGCCGGACGCCAACTCGGCCGTACGCAAGTCCAAAGAGCTGCTCCAGGTCGCCTAGCTGCACACCTGCGGCGAGCTTGGCCTGCCAGTGCTGCCGTTAGCATTTGCAGGTTGCCCACAGCCCGGGTCAACAGGGAACCCTGAGCCCCCGTGACCGGTCACGGGGGCTCTCCTTATTTGGCTCGCCTACTCGGCTGTCTCTCTATCCCGTCTGCGCTCATATGCCGGGGGGGCAGGTAAATGGGCAAACCCTTGATTGTCACCAAGTGCCTCATACCTGGCCGCCGCGCCGACCTCCTGAGGCGCCCGCGGCTCATCGAGTTCCTGCACGAGCATATCGACCGCAAGCTCGTGCTGGTTTGCGCCCCTGCCGGCTATGGCAAAACATCTCTCCTGATCGAGTTCGCCCACGACGTTGACTTGCCGGTCTGCTGGTATTCACTGGACAAGACCGACCGCGACCTGCGCGTCTTTGTGGAGTACCTCTTGGCCGCGCTGCGGCAACAGTTCCCCGATTTCGGCCGCCAGGCCGAGGAGCTCTTGGAAAGGTCCGACCTTTTCAATGACCACGAGGCCCTCGTCGGCGTCCTGGTGAACGGGATCTATGAGGGGATCTCGGATTACTTTTTGCTGGTGTTGGATGACTATCACCAGGTGGACCCCAGCGAGCCCGTGAACCATTTCGTAGACCTACTCCTCCAGCATCTCCCCGAGAACTGTCACCTGCTCATCTCCGGCCGGACTATCCCCACGCTAACCCCGCGGGGCCTGGCCCTCATGACGGCGCGCCAGGAGGTGGCCGGGCTGGGCGCCCGCGAACTGCGCTTCACCCCTCAGGAGATCCAGGAGCTGGTGCTGCAGAATCACCAGCAGGTGCTCCCAGACGAGGCCGCGCAGGAGCTGGCGCGCCAGTCGGAGGGGTGGATCACAGGTATCGTGCTCAGCACCCAGGCCACCTGGCGCGACCTCTTGGCCGGCGCGGCTCGGGTGCGCGGCACCGGCACCAGTATCTATGAGTATCTCGCCAGCGAGGTCTTTGCCCAACAGCCCCCAGAGATACAGCGCTTTCTACTGGGCTCCTCGATCCTTGACGAGATGAGCGCCCGGCGCTGCGACGCCCTGCTCGAGACCACAGGTTCCGCTGAGACCCTCTCGTTGCTCGAAGAGGGCAGTGTCTTTATCGTGCGCTTTGAGAAGGAACAAGAGCGCTGGTACAGGTACCATGCCCTCTTCCAGGCCTTTTTGCGCCACAGGCTGGATGCGGAGATGCCCGATTGGGCTGCCGCTCTCCATCAGCGTGCGGCGGTCCTCATGGAGCAGGATGGGGAGTGGGATGCTGCTCTGCGCCACAATCTGGCGGCGGGCAACGTCGACAGCGCTGTGCAGGTCGTGCTGCGGGCAGGCCAAGAGATGTACGAGGCGGGGCGCCTGGAGACCCTTTCGGAGTGGATCGACCAGCTCCCGCCCGAGGCCCTGGCCGATGTGCCTCGCCTGACCTGGTACCGTGCACGCGTCTATGCAGAGACGGGGGAGTGGGCCGAGGCGCTGGGCCTGTACGAGCGGGCGCGCCGCGGCTTTGAGGCGCGCGGCGAGACCGAGTCGGTAGCGCAGACCCTGGTGGATGCCGGGGTGTGCCTGCGCTTCTTGGGCCGAGTGCGCGAGGCTGTGGAAAGCTGCCGCAGGGCGCTCGAGCGGTTGGCGGAACTCGGCGAGCCACGCCCGTTGATCGCCGCCGGCGCCCGGCGCAACCTAGGCATCTGCCTCTTCCAGACGGGCCAAATACCCGACGGCATTGAGCATCTGCGCCAGGCCCTCGAGTTGTTCCGCGCCGGCGGATCGACCTATGGCCTGGCGCTCACACACGGCGACCTGGGAGCAGCGCTCGGCCTGGCCGGCAATATCTCGGCGGCGATGGTCCACAACGAGGAAGCGTTGCGCCTCTGGCAACAGATAGGGCATCAGGCCAACATGGCCAACGCGCTGAACACCCTGGCCGTTGCCCAGCAGTTGCGTGGCGAATACGACCTGGCCTTGGCCACGCTGGAACGCGCCTTGGATAGCGCACAACGGGCAGGCTCTCGCCAGTTGCGCGCCCTGATCTGGGCGGGCAAGGGCGACGTCTACCGCGAGACCGGACGTTGGGATCAGGCGGCGGAGGCCTACAGCGAGTCCTGGCGGCTGGCAGAGTCCGTGCGCGAGGCTCCCTTGCTCTGCTATCTTCACAATTCATCTGCGGAGGTGCACCGGGCGCGTGGCGAGTATCCCCAGGCCCTGGCCCTGGCCCGCCAGGCCTACGAGCAGGCTGTGGAGCAGGGGCTGCTGCAAGATGCTGCCCGCTACGAGATTACCTTGGGGGCCATCTATCTGGAGCAGGGGGACCTCACCCTGGCCCTTGATTACCTGCAGCGAGCCGAACGGACTCTGAGCCGATCCAAGGCCGGGCGCGAGTTGGCCCTGGCTTGGCTGCAACTGGCGCGTGTCGCCCACGCCCAGCGGGACGCGGTTGCGGCCGAGGAGTACATCCGGCGTATGGTCGGGGCGACGCTCGAACTGGGTTACGATCACTTTTTGGTTCGCGAGGTGGCGCGCGCTCTGCCGGTCGTCGATGCGGCTGCGGAGGCGGGGGTCGGGGGGCAGGTGCTTACCGGCCTGGCCCGCCGTGCGCGACAGGTCTCGCTGGCGGCGCAGGAGGAGGCTGAGGATGAGACGGCCGAGCTCCCCTCCATCCGCATCACTGTCCGCGCCCTTGGCGAGTGCTCCGTCGCCGTCAATGGCCGGTTGCTGACCACCGCTGACTGGGGCACGGCCAAGGCCAGAGAACTCTTTTTCTACCTCATTGCCTTCCCGTCGCGGCGCAAAGACCAGATCGGTCAGGTGTTTTGGCCCGACCTTTCCCCCGGCCGCCTGCGCAGCGCCTTTCACATCACCCTCTATCGCTTGCGACGTGCCCTGGGCATCAACGATTGTGTGCTCTATGAGAATGAGCAGTACACCTTTAACCGCCAGTTGGACTATTGGTACGATGTGGACGAGTTCGAGGCCCTCGTGGCTCGGGCCGAACAGCTCCTGTCGGACGAGCCGCTCAAGGCGGCCAGGGCCCTCGAGGAAGCCTGTGCGCTCTATCGCGGTGGCTACCTGGAGGGTATGGATTATGCCGATGAGGAATGGTGCTTCTGGCGGCGTGAGGAACTGGCGCGGCGCTATCAGGGCGCTTTGCAGGCGCTGGGCGGCCTGCGGCTTGCCCACGGCGATTACAGTGGGGCGCTGGAGGCCTATCGCCGGCTGCTGGCTAGTGACCCACTGCGCGAAGACATCCACCGGGCCGTTATGCGCTGCTTGGCTCGCAGTGGCGACCGTAGCGCTGCCCTAAAGCACTTTCAGACCGTAACCGAGCTGCTGGACGAGCAACTGGGCGTCGAGCCGCTGCCGGAAACGATCGAACTCTATGAGGCCATCGCCTGCGGCTCCAGCGAGCCGGAACTCTGAGTGGGGCACAGGCCTTCCTCTGCTGGCGCGGTCACTTGCTTTCTTAAATCTTGCCGGATTCCTTCGATTCCGCCTCTGCACAGCGCCTTTTGTAAGCGTTTCCGAAAGCACCCTCTGCTATAATGGCGCCATAATACGCGACCGGAGACAGGGTGTTCACGGGTCCACAGGCATACAGGAGGAGGGTCATATGTCGCCGCGCTTGAAGGCCAAGCTGTACTCGCTGGCAACGGCAAAGAACCTACGCGTTATCTATGTGTTGGTCGTCATCTCCGCCATCGCCCTGGCCGCTGGGGCCGCCAATCCGTTCGGCTGGGGTGGCACTGGGCCGTGATCGCGGCGCCAGGCGCAGGCGGCATTCGTTCCGGCGCCCGACCCCTGAGCCGCCATCTCGGGTAAGGCGCATAGTTGAGGATCCATTTCGGTGCTACTCGTCGTCGCGGTCGGTCTGTCGGTTTTGATTGCAGTTTTACGCGGCGGGCGCTTCAGCCGCCTGAGCGAGCTCAGAGTCGAGCACGCTTGGGCAGCGCTCGCCGCGCTTGCTTTACAACTGCCTCTCGCTTACGGCGCATTGCGCTACCGCTCGGTGGCCGGGATACCGGTCACGGCGGTGATCATGCTGGGCTCCAGCGTGCTGCTTCTCTGGCTGCTCTGGGCCAACCGGCGCTTGCCGGGGATCCCACTGGTGGCCCTAGGCGTCTTGGCCAATGCGGCCGTCATGGCGGCGAACGGTGGCTGGATGCCTGTTACCGCCGAGGTGCTGGAGCAGATCGGTATGGCGGGGCAGGTGGTGCAGGTAGGCTCTCTGCAGCGCGTGGTGAGCACCAAGGATATCGTTCTGACGCGGGCGGATACGCGCCTGTGGTGGCTGTCGGACGTCTTGGTCCTCCCCCGTCCGTTTCCGTTGCCGAGCGCCTTTAGCGTTGGCGATGTATTCGTGTCGGTGGGGTTGTTCTGGTTGCTGCAGGCGGCGCTTGTAGTGGGGCTGGAGGGGCCCGAGGTAAGCCGGACCGAGCCCGATGCCGGCGCCGAGTCCTGATACAGATATGCTGATGGAAGGAGCGAAGGTGGTGACGCACGCTGGGCTTTCTCAGGTGATTGGCACTGCGCTCGTGGATGACGGCTTTCGCCAGGTTCTCTTGCGAAACCCGCGCGAGGCAGTCGCTTCGTTCAACCTGGAGTCGGACGAAGTGAGCGCCCTGTCGCGCATCCGCGCTCAGACGTTGGAGCAGTTCGCAGAGCAGTTGGTGACCTGGTTTTCTGAGGACGAGAAGGCGCGTATCGCTCTGTAGTGGCTGTGCTCGAGCCGGCGGGGGCAAGGGGAGTCGTGGCTACATGGATTGCTAGCCCGTCTACCCCCGCTGCAGATTGGGGATCGATGACTACGATATTGGTGGTTGATGACGAATCCGAGATCCGCGAGTTGATGTCTCGCGTGCTGATCCGCGAAGGATACCAGGTCGAAGAGGCGGCTCACGGCGCTGCCGCTCTCGATGCCATTCGCAGGCGCGATTTTGATCTGGTTATCTGCAATATGCGCATGCCGATCATGGACGGGCGGGCGCTGTACGCTGAGGTGGCAGCGCGAGACCCCGTCCTGGCCCGCCGCTTCGTCTTTTGCACCGGCGATATCATCAGTCCCGATGTGCATTCCTTCTTGCTGCGGCTGGACCTGCCGGTGTTGACCAAGCCCTTTAGCATCGTCGGCCTGTGTGATATAGTCCGCCGGTCGCTGAGCCGGCATGGCAGTGCGTTCCGGCTGCGCCCTTGCAGCACGGATGAGCACGCCGTCGCGCCGACCTATCCCCGCTAGCCGCCCAATCCAATCCTCCACTCGCCCCGGTCCGGCTACAGGGCCGGTAGCGAACCGTTCGCCTTTCCACGTGCCTCGGGTGTATAATGTACGCAGACTCCGAAAGGCCTGACCCTGGAGGCATCGTGGCTGCAACGTTGAAGGACATTGTCTACCTCTTTCGCCGGGCTTTGCTCAAGTTCTCCGCCGACGGCTGCTCGCGCATGGGGGCGGCGCTGGCCTACTATACGCTCTTTTCCCTGTTCCCCCTCTTGTTGCTCCTCATCTCTATCCTCGGCTTCCTGCTGGCCAGCGGCATGCCGCTTTTGGCAGACGCGCGGACGTACATCCTGGATAGCGTTGCCGCCACGTTGCCGCAGGCTACAGATATGGTGGCCCAGGGGATCAAGGCGGCCGAAAGGGCGCGAGGCGCCACCGGGGTGGTTGGTCTGCTCACCCTGCTCTGGTCAGCCTCGAACATGTTCACCCAGCTCTGTCAGGCGCTCAACATCATCTGGGATAGCCCGCCACCCGCGACAATCGGCGCGGCGATTCGCACCAAGCTCACCGCCATCGCTGTGGTGCTGTCGATCAGCGCCCTCCTCTTCCTCTCCATGGTTGCCGATACCGCCCTCTCCGTCGCGGCCCGTCACCTCGCGCTGGGGTCGATATGGCGCTCCGGCTGGGCGCGCCTGGCGCCGCTCTACACGGCAGCCATGGCCACTGCCGTGCTCGCCCTGCTCTACCGTTACCTCCCCAACACCACAGTGCGCTGGCGCCACGTTTGGCCTGGCGCTCTACTGGCTGGGGTAGCCTGGGAGTTGCTGCGTGAGGGGTTTACGGTGTATGCCACGCGCTATGCCAACTATGTGGCCGTCTACGGCACTGTGGGCACGACCATCGCCCTGCTCTCATGGATCTATCTCTCAGCCCAGATACTGCTCTTCGGGGCCGAGTTCACGGTGGTCTACAAGCGCTTCTGTGCCTGTGGCGGGCGAGTGGGGGAGGTTATGCCGCTCGACTTGCGCCGTGCGCGCCGGCAGCTACGCAAGAGTTGGCGCCAAGCCAGGGGCTGGGCCGCAACCTGGGGAGGTCTGCGTGCCCACCTGGGGAAGGCGCTGGCCAGGCTGCGCGGAGGTAGGGCAGAGTGGGCGCAGGGCCGGCCGGAGGATGCGGGGCGTGATGAGGAGGCCGCTTCTTTCGGGGTGGACAGGTAGGGTCAGCCGGCGCTGCTGTCGTCGTCCTGTCGCATGCTCTCCCGAAAGAGCGCATGGACGTCGCCGGTAAAGTCCTTGAGAAAGGCGTGCACATCCAGCACGTCGTCGATGGTGAGCCTGGGCATCTTTTTGAAGGCGGCCAGCTCGTGGGCCGCAGCTCTCGACGTCGTGTCGAACCGCTCATCCCCGCGCACCGTGGCGAAAACCAGCCCCTGTGTGCCACAGCGGCTGCACACCACGGCAGACACCCAAACGTCCTCATGATGCCCCAGGATGTAGATATCGTTGCGGGCGTACCTTTCGCCACAGCTCACACACTGTACGTTGGTGATCAGGTGGCGAATGAACGCCTGCCGCATAGAGCGCTCGTTTCCGTCCATCACCGGCTCCTTTCCGGGAGCACCTGGCCGATCACCTGCTTTCATTATACGCTCTTCGCCGATGCGTGCCAAGGGCAGTGGACAGTGAGCGGTAGACAGTGGACAGTGGGCAGGCCTTGCCAAGAGCGAACTACTGCCCACTGCCCACTGACGACTGTCTACTGCCCATTGCCTGCGGGTGTGGCCTACTCGGCCTCGACGTTCACATGGATCGTGGCCGTGATATCACCGGTAAAACGCACCGGCACCTCGAAAGAGCCCAGGTCGCGGATGGGCTCTTCCATCACGAGCTTGCGACGATCGACGGCCTGGCCCGTCTTGCCTTCGATCGCGGCGACGATATCGCTTGCCGTGATCGAGCCGTAGAGGTGACCGGTCTCCCCGGCCTTGGCCTTCAAGTTGAGGGTCAGACCGTTGAGTGCCTCGGCGATGCTTCTCGCCTGCTCCTCCTCGCGCGCCGCACGCCGGGCTTGCATGTTTGCGTGCTCCTGCGCCTCGCGCACAGCCCCTGCCGAGGCGGGCGTGGCCAGCCCGTTCGGGATCAAATAGTTGCGGGCGTAGCCGTCGGCGACGTTGCGCACCTCGCCGGCTTTGCCCAATCGCTTTACGTCCTTGAGCAGTACGACTTGCATAAGCTCTCCGTCCTCTACCTTCGATTGCATCAGCGCCACCGGATCGGGCGGTGGCATCCACTTCCCAACCGTGCCGGCGACATGATACCCTAATGCTACGAAAAACTCAAGCAAAGCGCAGCCGTGGGGGGCGCTTGTTTGACACTGCCCGCCGCCGGTGATACACTCGCTTTGCCAAGGGAGAAGGCACATGGCGGCAGGGCGCCGCAGCGGCGTTTGCTGCCATGTGCCTTCTTTTCGTTTGCTGATGTGCGGCATGCCTAGGCTCTGCTGCGCACCCCGATTGGAGAGGTCGAGATGGTGGATATTATGCCCTTCCGGGCGTTGCGCTACGCCCGCCCTTGCTCTGCGTCACTCTATGATGTGGTAGCGCCCCCCTACGATGTGATTGGACCCGCCGAGCTGGCGCGGCTCTGGGCGCGCGACCCGCACAACGTGGTCCGTCTGATCCTGCCCGCCGGTGACTTGCCGCCGGCGGAGCGGAAGCGCGGCTACGACCTGGCGCCGGAACGCCTGCAGGACTGGAAGCAAAAAGGTGTCCTTGCCCCCGACGATCGGCCCTCGTTCTACCTCTACCGGCAGCGCTTCCGCCTCGGCAGCGGTCCTCTGCGTACGCGCCAGGGCTTTTTTGCTCTTCTGCGCCTGACCGAGTGGGGCGAGGGGGTCTACCGCCACGAGATGACTCACTCGGGGCCCGTCTCGGACCGGGTCCGGCTGCTCGGGGCCTGCCGGGCCAACCTAAGCAGCGTCTTTGGGCTCTATTCGGACCCCCAGCAAGAGGTCATCGGCCTGCTCGCGGCGCATGCGGAAGGTGAGGCGCCCGTGGGGGAGGCGGTCGATGACCAGGGCGTATGGCACGGCCTCTGGCAGGTCAGCGACCCGGCGGTTACGGCACGGGTGGTATCTCTCTTGCGCGAGCGTCCGGTGGTCATCGCTGATGGGCACCACCGCTACACGGCGGCCCTGCAATACCGCAATGACTGCCGGGCCAAGGCCCCGACAGCCTGCGGCCCCATGGCCACCGACTATGCCCTCTTTTACCTGGGCGCCCTCGAAGACCCTGGCCTGGCCATCTTGCCCACGCACCAGGCGCTACATGGGCTGGTGGGGTTCAGCCCCGAGGGGTTCCGGTCACTCATGCAGGGCCATTTCGCTGTGCAAGATGAACCGGACCCGGCGCGGGCGCTCGAGAGGCTGGCGGAGTCGCCGGATGCCGTGCTGGGGGCCGTGGTGCGGGGTGGCGGTTCCTGCCTCCTGCGGGCTCCTCGCCCGGAGAACGCTGCCGCCCCCGAGGAGGCGCTCGACGTTTCTTTGTTGCGACGCTACGCCATCGAGCCGCTCCTGGATCGCTATGGCCGAGCGGAGGGCCTGGAAGCGCACCTGCGCTACACCCACGATGCTGCCGAGGCCGTATCCTGGGTCGACGCGAGCCAGGCCGATATCGCCTTTATCCTCCGGCCCACTCCGCTGGAGCAGGTGCGGACTGTTGCCCTGGCCCACAGGGTGATGCCTCAGAAGAGCACCTACTTTTATCCCAAGCTGCTCTCGGGGCTGCTGTTCTTTGACCACACTCACTGGGAGGCGTACACCCCCGAGATGTGACGCGGCAGGCCTGGTTCCTGGAACAAGTGTTCTGGCAGATTTGACAAGAACCCGGCATCTCCTACAATTCAAGGTGTGGGTGTTCCTTTGTGCCTGGAAAGTGGAGTGCAAGGTGAGCGAGAACACGTATAAACCCCGGAACCTCCGCATTATCCGCCACGTCACCAAGAACCGCATCCTCGACATTCAAGATGCCCTCGAGATAGACAAGCTGCGCATCGAGCTTGTCGAGTTCGCCGAGGGGGAGGGCGCCAAACTGTCCGTAGAGCACTATGCCGAGCCGGATTCCCTGGCCCTGATCTGCTACGACATTCTCCAGGGACGTCCCTGGGAAAAGTACGTCGAGTTCAAGGGTGCGATCCAGGGCGAGCACGGGCACCGCGACGGCGCCCCTACCGCCGTGTCGCGCGTGCTGACGATAGAGCGGGTTGAGGCACGGAACCCGATCAAGATTACCGTCTCCCGCGGCCCCGGCAAAGCCACCGGCCAGGGCGCCATCCAGCCGCTGGGCAGGCCGGAGGCTATCCTGTCGGTGCTGCTCTCCGAGTTTGACGCGCGGCGCATAGCGCTGACGTTGCTCCGGCACTTGGCGGCCTATGAGGCGGCGACCTACCATGCGCGGGTGGCCGCGGGCACACGCAAGCCGGCAGCCGAGCCTGAGCGTAGTGCCGTCGACCAACAAGAGCCCGAGCTGCCCGAGGAGGTCCGGCCGGAGGCCGCGACGCCTGCAGCGGCCCCCGAGTCGCCGGCCGAGGCTCCACCGGCGCAGGTGCAGCCTCAGCCCGCGCCGGCCCCCCATTCCCAGCCTGCTCCGGTTGTGCGGTTCCCGCGCCGCAGGCCGGCCCCGGCGGTCGAGACCTTTTGGATGGCGGCCGAGCGCCTCGGGCTCTCTCGCTCCGAAGCCGAGCATCTGCTTCACGGGGTGAATGGAGACTGGACTCGCGCCTGGCACGCGCTGCGCCAACGGGAGCGCGAGGCCATGACCGGTTAAGCGGGACGGGCCTCCGAGATCGCTGTGATCTCGGAGGCCCGTTCTTTTGCAAAGGCTGCCTGCGGCGCGGGATCGGCGTCAGCTACTACCCGAGCTTGTTCCCGCAACTGGAGCAGAACTTGGCGTCGGCCGGGTTCTCTGTGTTGCACTTGGGGCAAGTCTTTCCGCCGCCCAGCTTGGTTCCACATTTGTTGCAGAACTTGGCGTCGGCGGGGTTGGCGGCCTGGCAGTTCGGGCAGGCCACGCCGCCCTGCGATGCGGGCTGCTGTTGCTGCGCCTGGCCGCCCTGCATGGCCTGGCTGATAGCCCCGGCCATCATCGCGCCAAGGCCAGCACCAGCCCCCAGGCCCACGCCGGCGCCCATCAGGCCACCCCCCTCGCCGGGCGCGTTGGCCGCGTCGCCGATGGCGCGCGCTGCCTTGAACTGCATGTAGGCCTGCATGTTGCCGATGGCCCCCATAGACGCCCGCTCGTCGATGGCCTTGGCCGTCTCCTCCGTCGGGCTGATCGAGTTGATGTACAGAGCCCTCAGCGTGATGCCTACAGAGGCGAAATCGTCGCTCACCTTCGCCCGAATGCCGGCGGCCAACTCTTCGAACAGAGCCGGCAGGTCGAAGAGACCCTTGCCCATTTCGCCAAGCACATCGGTCATCTTGGAGATGATGATGCTGCGCAAATAGTTCTCGATCTGTCGCGTCTCATAGTAGCCGCGGCCGCCGACAATCTTGTTCACAAAGAGCTGCGGGTCGGCCACTTCCATGGCATAAGTGCCAAAGGCGCGCAGGCGCACCAGGCCCAGATCCACATCGCGCAGAGCGATGGGCTCCGGCGTGCCCCACTTTTGGTCGAGGAACTGGCGGAGATTGACGAAATAGACCTCCGCCTTGAACGGCGATTCCCCAAAGGGCAGGCTGAGCAGGTTGATGAGCAGCGGGATGTTGGCCGTGCTCAGGGTGTGCCGCCCGGGGCCAAAGGTGTCCAGCGCCTTGCCGTCGCGGAAAAAGACGGCGCTCTGGTATTCGCGGACGATGAGCTGGGACCCGAGCCGGAACTCGCCCGAACCCCTTTCGGGAACTCTGCGGACCAGCTCTTTTCCGCTCTGGTCCATGTACTCGATGACCTGAAGGATTGCCATACTGTTTCTCCTTTGTGTGGCGAGCTAGCGGTTACGTACTGCGTACTGCGTGACGTCGACGAGTAGAGCCCGACAGAGGCTCCGATAGGTAAGGCTCGCTGCAAGCGGCGCCACGAACCCGGTATCTGCGACGCAGCGCCGGTGGCCGATGGCCAGTGGCCAGTGCCTGCCGACTACCGGCTTGCTCACCCGGTAATCGCATCCGCTCGCCGGCCAAAGGTATCGTTGAGTTCCTGAAGCACGTCCTGCAGGGCGCGCGCCTCGGCCCCCGTACCCTCACCCTTGGCTGCCAGGTCGGCGATGGACGAGACCACCCCGGCTACCTGGTCCACACCGCCGGCCAGGCTGGCATCGAACTCGTAAAGGGCATCCAGCTCTGCCTGCTCGATCTTGACGGCATCGAACAGCCCCGCATAGCCATAGCTCGCCGTGCGCAGGCGGTCGATAAAGAGCTGCAGCCGCTGGCTGGCCCGCTCCAGGGCGACGAGTTCGCTCAGGCGCCCGGCGCTTGTCAGGTCGGCCATGATACCGGCCAGGCGGCGGCGCTGCTCGTCGTAACGCCCGGCCAGGTGGGTACGCAGCATCTTGTCGGCTTCGCGCCTGAGTTCGCGCTCCTTGTACCCGCTATAACCGGGGATGCTGCCGATGAGCTTTTCGAACCCGCTCTGCGATTCCTCGACTCGGCGACGATAGTCGTCAACCATTGGGATGCCTCCTTTGTGTGCGGTGCGATGCCTGATGGGTAGTCCGTGCTGCAAAGTTGTCTGGAGCGACTGGTGCCGCTACGGACGAGTTTACGCAGTCCGCATCAACGTCGTTACGGTCGGCAAATAGTCGAACATCGGTAGGCCGATGGGCAACCCGACGATGGTGACGCACAGGAGCGCCGCCGCGTTCGCCCATAGCAGGCTGAGCCAAGAGCCGACAAAGATAAAGTAAAGCAGCCGCCACAACCAAAAATGCTGACGCACGCCCCTCGTTCGTACAATCACGGCCTGGCCGCGGCGCACACCCACCACGGCCTCCACCGGCATGGGTTTGAGCGTCAACACCTGCGGTACGCGGTTGATCATCCAGAGGCCCAGGGGAAGCAGCACAACGGTGGCATTGAGTGCCCAGGCTACGTCGATCCACAGAAAAGTGAGCCACCAGCCGATGAATACAAAGTACACCGCACGCAAAAGCCACGGACGATTCGATTCGTAAACCATGGTTCCATACCCCCAGAGAGTGAGCGTTACGCGTGGCCCAATCCGTCAATACACAATACGATGCTCGGGCCGCGCAGGTTGCGTGCGGCGGTTAGCGTGCTCACAGATTCTATTGTATACGAAAGGGGGGCGGATGCAAGCGCCCGCCCTGGTCAGGTCCGGGGCGCTAGGCGCGAGCGCATCTCGCGCAGGATGTGCTCCGCCAGATACCCCAGGCTGCGCATTGCCTTCCACAGGTACTCGTCCCATATCGTCCCATGCAGCAGGTCCTCCAGGGCATCGACCTCGTGCAGACGCTGCCAATGGGTGACGATGAAGGAAACCCGGCGCCAGCGCCGGCTGGCAATGGGGTGGGGGAGGATATGCAGAGGGCCGAGCCAGACCTGGTGATACAGCTCCTGGGCGCGGGGGTGGTCGGGTTCTTCCGGAAGCAGCTCGATACGCCGGGCCGTGGCCCAGCGCTGGGTCAGCGCATAATAACGGATGGCCCATTTCTCATCGCCAAAGGACTTGGGCTGGTAGAAGGCCAGGATGGGTGCGCCTTTGGCGCGCTCGGGCAACCGCTTCACCGGGATGCGATACCAGTGCTGCTCGCGAGCAACGGCCAGGTCGCGCGGGGTCTTGACGATGGCGACGAGTACTTGCGTGTATGGGCCGAGGATGGCGGGCTGCTCGTGGCTCATCGATCCTCACCGCCTGCCTAGCAGGGGGGTACACAGGCGCATGCGCCTGTGTACCCCCCCGTACCTTGCTACAAGTACAGCTCCGAGCCGCAATAGGGGCAACTGACCACGCCTTTGCCCACGACCTCGCGGACGCCGCCGCAGTTGGGGCACTTGGTGGACTGCATCTCGGAGGCCTGGCGCGCATAGAGCACGCCATCATCCCAGTTGATGTAGCCGGTGAACAGCCCCTTGCCCACCAGGTCGTAGATGTAGGCCTTGACCTGGTCTCGTGAGACGTTCATCTCTAGGGCGGCGTCGGCCACGGCGAGCTGGCCCTGGGTCATGACCATGTTCAGGAGCTTGCGCTCCTGCGCCATCTTGGCCATATCCCGGCTTTCGGCCCGCCCCCGCACAAGCATGAACGCGCCGACACCTAAGAAGGGCAGCACCACGATGGCCGTCAGGCCCAAGCCAAACACAAAGCCCGTCAGGACCAAACCGCCCCCGGCCAGGTTGCTGCCCAGCCAGAGGGTGGCGATGAGCCCGATGGCCAGCCCGACGAAGATGAGGATGAGGCCGATGGTTTTTCCATGTCCCATGCTTTGTCTCTCCGTGTGGTTGTGAGTGGACAGTAGTCAGTAGTCAGTGGTCAGTGCGCAGTTCCCGGCCAGAGCCGGTGCCTGACCACTGTCTACGGCCCACTATCCACTGTCCCTACCCTCTCCACCTGCGTCGCATAGTAGCAACACAGGTCGCGCAGCGGGCAGACCTCGCAGCGCGGCGTGGGGCGGCAGATCTCCCGCCCATGTTGGATGACGTTGATGTGAAACGGGTAGTACAGTTCGGAAGGCACGAGCGCTTCCAAGATGCCGTGCGCCTGCTCACGCGTCACCCGCGGTCCGATCAGCGCTAGACGCTTGCTGACCCGGTGGATGTGCGTATCCACCGGAAAGGCCGGCCGGCCCAGCGAGAAGAGCAGGATGATGGCCGCTGTCTTCGGCCCGACCCCATTGATGCTCGTCAGCCAGGCCTTAGCCTCCTCGACGTCCATCTGGCGCAGAAAATCGAGCGTGAGGCGCCCTTGAGTCTCGGTGATGTGCCGCAGCGCCTGCTGGATGCGCGGCGCCTTGGTGTGCGACAGGCCCGCCGGACGGATGGCCTCGCGGACCTCATCCACGTCGGCATCGCGCACCGCCTCCCAGGTGGGCAAGCGCGCCCGCAGGCGGTTGTAGGCCCGGTCTCGATTGGTGTCTGAAGTGTTCTGGCTCAGAATGGTCGAGACCAACTCGCTGACCGGGTCCAGGCGGCCCGTGCGCTGGGGCGTGCCAAAGACGCGCACCAGGCGCTCGTGCACCTCCATCGTCTTGGCGCGCAATTCGCCCAACTCTGGCGCGGGGATGTCGGCTTGCCCCGGCCCCCCGCAGCGGCGATAACGGCTCAGTTCCATCGACTCCGTCTCTGTCTCTCCGTCATGACACTGCCATTGTATCACGCAGGGGCGCGCGCTGCAAGCGGCGGGCGCAGTTCATTCTGGGGGCGAGAAACGCTTGTCATCCCTCGGCTCCGCCGGGGCGGGGCCTGAGCGTAGCCGAAGGGATCCCTACGCGCCATAGTGTCCCCCTCGCTGCCCCTGCGGCGACTTTAAAAAGCCTTGAGTCGGGCGGCAAAGTGGTTTGACACTCCCCCCAGAATATGATAGAATTACACCGTAACCACAAGATTGGCACTCTGACAAGAGGGGCACCAATGGCTCACTTCGAGTATCCGGCAATTCATACCTGCCTTCTCCCGCTGAACGCGGGTGAGGTTTGGCTTGCCTTCTCGGAGTGCGCCTGCTGACGGTTTCGCCAAACGTACCCTGTGCAGCCACGGCGCACCAGCCCGTGGCTGTTTTGATTCTCTTCTCCTTGTGATGGCCGCGGGGCTAACCACCGTGGCCGTTTTCTTTTAATCGCGATCGGAGAGGATCATGTCTCTTCTAACCGCAAGCAACCTGGGATTGTCTTTTGGTGCCTTTGACCTTTTCAAAGGCGTCTCCGGCACAATCGCCAACGACAGCAAAATCGGCCTGATCGGGCCAAATGGGGTCGGCAAGACGTCGCTAATGCTCATCCTGGCAGGCATCAGCCAGCCGACCACCGGGCAGGTATACCTGGCAAAAGGACGCAGGCTCGGCTATCTCCGTCAAGAAGCGGTGGATGCTTTCGCCAATCGCCGGAATACCGTATACGACGAGATGACGACCGTATTCGCCGATCTCCAGGCGCAGCAAGCACGCTTGCATACCCTGGAGGCCGAGATGGCAGCAGGGAACCATAGCGATGAGGTGATGCAGCAATATGGGAAACTGCAAGAAGCCTTTGCCCACGCCGGTGGGTATGAATACGAAAACCTCATTCAGCGTACGCTCGAGGGGTTGGGCCTGGGAAGGAAACACTGGCAGATGCCGCTTCAGCACCTGTCCGGTGGGCAAAAGACGCGCGCTTTGCTGGCGCGCTTGCTGCTCGAGCAGCCCGACCTCTTGATGCTGGATGAGCCGACCAACCATCTCGATATCGAAGCGGTGGAGTGGCTGGAAAACACCCTGCGCGAGTGGCAGGGCGCGGTGTTGATCACCAGCCACGATCGCTATTTCCTGGATGGCACGGTCAACACGATCTGGGAGATGACGCCGGTTGGCATCCAGGTCTATGCCGGGAACTATAGCGCCTACTTGCAGCAGCGCTTCCAGCGATGGGAGTATTACGAGCGCACCTTCAAGGAAGAGAAGGAACGGCTGCTAAAGGAAGTCGATTACATCCAGCGCAACTGGGTGCGTGCCAGCACCCATGCTCAGGCACTGGGCCGTTTGCGACGCCTGACCCGTGATCTTTCCATTATCGAGCACCACGGGATCATGGCGCTGCGCAGCGGCAGGAAATGGTCGGAATACGATTACGATACGATCCGCGGCACCGAAAGACCGCTGAGTGTCACGGAGGCAATTCGCCAGGTAAACGCAATCCAGATGACATCCAACCGGCCCATGGTTGTCCGGCCGCGCCTGAAAGAAGCGCACTCTAGCGGCACTATCGTTCTGCGCGCCAAACACGTTACCATCGGCTACCCCAATAACTCGCTGTTTTCCATTCAAGGGGTAGAGCTTCTCCGTGGCGAATGCGCGGCTATCCTTGGCCCAAATGGTAGCGGAAAGACCACTTTTCTCAAGGTGCTGCTTGGCCAGATGGAGCCACTAAAGGGCCGGGTGCAACTGGGCGCAAGCCTGAAGATCGGCTATTTCGCCCAGGCGCACGATAGCCTGACCGGCAGTCACAGCGTCATCGAGGAGATGCTGCAACACAAGGAAATGGAAAGCGGTCAAGCGCGCAGTTATCTCGCGCAGTATCTGTTCCGTAGCGATGATGTCTTCAAACCACTCGATGCTCTTTCGGGCGGTGAGCGCGCCAGGCTGGCGCTGGCGATCATGGCCCTGGACGGTGCAAACTTTTTGCTCCTCGACGAGCCGACCAACCATCTGGATATTCCCTCGCGCGAGGCGCTACAGGAAGTGCTGGAGAGCTTTACCGGCACCATCCTGCTGGTTTCGCACGACCGCTACCTGATTGACCGCCTGGCAAGCCAAATCTGGGAGATACGCGATGGGAAGCTGCTCGTATTCAAGGGCACTTACCGTGAGTTCATCCTGCGCCAGACCGCTCCCGGTGCCGCATCCCACACCCGGCAGATTGTACTCAAGGCGAGACCGATGGCGCGAGACAACAGCCAGGAGACCCGCCGGAAGCAGCAAACGCTAACCATGCTGGAAGAACGTATCCGCCAGCACGAGGAAGAGGTCAAACACCTATCGGCCGAGATGGAGAAAGCCAGCCGGGCCAATACAGCGGGTGGGAAGAATGCCTTCGAGCACTTGCAGCGGTTGGGTTTGCAGGTGGCCCAGGCCCAGGCGAGCCTGGAGGCATTGCTCACTGAATGGGAGCGCTTGGCAGAATAGCACCCATACGGCAAGGGAATGGTCATAACACATCAAGACAAGGGAGCAAGGGCGATGCAAGTCCACATTCTGGGTGGCCCCGGCAGCGGGAAAACGACATTGGCTCAAACCATATCTTCCAGGTTCAAGATCCCACACTATGATCTCGATACAGTGAGTGGGAAATATGGCGATCTGATGGAACCATACATTCGCGAGGCAATCGCCCTAGCCCAACGACCGGCATGGGTAACGGAAGGTATCTACCTTCACTGGATCGATCCGCTGCTCTATCAAGCAGATGCCATTGTGCTGCTCGAGATCTCGTGGCCCGTTGCAGCTTGGCGCATCATTCGCCGACACATCATCAAAAGCCTGCTGCGAACCAATCCCTACCCCACGAAACTGATGTATGGCTTCTTGAGATTCACTCACAGTTACTATGCAGGCAAAGTATGGTCCGACTCAGATCAGGCCAGGACTGTACGTGAGTTTCTGGTAGAACAAAAGGATTGTTCTGAACCCATTCAACCGGAGGTCTTGCTCAGGCAGTTTATAAAGTATCGAAATACGATTCCAGCCTCGGCGGAATTCACTCGCCTTTACCTGGACAAGTATCGGGAAAAGCTGTTCATCGTGAGGGGGAATCCCGATCGAGAGCAATTGCTGAAACATCTGGCGCAAATCTGGGATAGCAAACACTACGAGTAGCCTTGCTAGACCCGTCTTTCCGTGTGTCGCAGAGGATAGCCGGCCATGCAGCTACGTATATGGCGCTCCGGCACCGTGCTTCCCTGTATCGTGTCTTTGTGTCTTGGTGCCTTGTGTACTTGCTGCCCACGCCGGCATAGGCTATACTTCGCTCGTGGCGCGCGACAGGGTATCTCACACTCAGCCGAGGAGGCGAACGCATGGACCCCTGCATCTTTTGCGCGATCATCGCCGGCCGGGCGCCGGCCAGCGTGGTCTATCGCGATGACCTCTGCACCGCGTTTATGGACATCCGACCGGTGAACCCGGGGCATGTGCTGGTCATCCCGAACCGCCATGCCGCGTCGCTGGCCGAGCTGGCGCCCGATGCCGGGGAGCGCCTGTTCTGCGTGGCGCAGAGGCTGGCGGCTGCGATGCGCGCCAGCGGCATCCGTTGTGAAGGGGTGAACCTCTTCTTGGCGGATGGTGAGGTGGCTGGGCAGGAAGTCTTTCACGTACATCTGCACATCATCCCGCGCTATCGGGGTGACGGCTTTGGCCTGCGCTTCGGCCCCGAGTATGGCCGGACGTGGCCGCGGCCGGAACTCGATGAGGTCGCCCGGCGCATCGCTGCCGCTCTGCCCGGGTAGTACTGCAACGACGCTTTCTATCCATCCGATTGGAAATCGGGCTCTGGGGCCTACGGCCGGCCGTCCACCTGCGTGGATGGGGGCCGGAGTGGTGAAGGGCATAGCCCGCGATACCTCCCTATGGAGTGACGAATGAACATCAGCACGCCGGATTGGGTCAAGCACGCCGTCTTTTACCAAGTCTTCCCGGACCGTTTTGCTCGCAGCCCGCGGACGCGGCACCCTAGAGGGCTGGTTCTCAAACCTTGGGGCAGCCCACCGGAGGAGCAGGGGTTCCAGGGCGGCGACTTGCGCGGGATTGTGGACAAACTCGGCTATCTGCAAGAGCTGGGCGTGACCGCCCTCTATCTCAACCCCGTCTTTGCCTCGGCTGCCAACCATCGCTATCACACCTTTGATTACCTCAAGGTGGACCCGCTCCTCGGCGGCGATGAAGCGCTGCGCGAGCTGCTGGATGAGGCCCACTCCCGTGATATGCACGTGATCCTCGACGGTGTCTTTAACCACGCCAGCCGGGGCTTTTGGCCCTTCCACCACCTCGTAGAGAACGGGCCGAACTCGCCCTATATCGACTGGTTCATGGTGCGCGACTGGCCGCTCCACCCCTACTGCGATGAGGCCGGGCAGTACTGCAACTATGAGGCCTGGTGGGGCCTGCCCGCCCTGCCCAAGCTGAACACCAACAATCCGGGTGTGCGCGACTATCTCATGCAGGTAGCGCGCTACTGGATCGAGTTCGGTGCTGACGGCTGGCGCCTGGACGTGCCCAACGAGATTGACGACGACGAGTTCTGGCGCGAGTTCCGGCGCGTGGTCAAGGCTGCGAACCCCGACGCCTACATCGTGGGCGAGATCTGGGCCGATGCGCGGCGCTGGCTACAGGGCGACCAGTTCGATGCGGTGATGAACTATACCTTTGCCTGGGCGTCGATGAGCTTTTTCGGCGGCGATACCCTTCGTCCCGGCTACCAACACAGCGACCTGCGCTTGGAACCCCTCGACGCCTCGGCTTTCGCCCAGGTCATCGCCGAATCCCTTGGGCGCTACGATTGGGCGATTAACCAGGCGCAGTTGAACCTGCTGGACAGCCACGATACGGCCCGCGCCTTGTGGATCATGAGTGACGATGTGAGCGCGCTGCGGCTCTGCGCTCTCTTTCAGATGACCATGCCCGGCGCGCCCTGCATCTATTATGGCGACGAGATCGGTCTGTCGGCTGGGGGCGATCCTTACTGCCGGGGAGCCTTCCCCTGGCAGGCGGAGAGCACCTGGAATCACGACCTCCTGCGCTTCTACCGCCAGGCCATCGCCCTGCGCCGGCAGCACCCGGTGCTGCGGATGGGCACCTACGAGATGCTGCGGGCCGAGGGCAAGGTCTACACTTTCCGGCGCCGGCTTGGCGACCAGGAGGCGCTGGTCGTCTTTAATGCCGGGAATGATGTCGCTACAGTGACCCTGCCGCTGGCTGGCGCTGCGTCGGCCGAGTGGATGCCGGCGTGGCCCGTGGGCGCCGCCGTGAGCTATCAGACCGGCGCTGACCGGCTGATCGTTACCGTGCCTGCCCGCGACGCCGTCGTGTTGGTGGCCTGAGGCGCTCAATGGGGTCCAGAAAGGCCGGAGGTGGGGCCGCCCATGGCGGCCCCACCTCCGGCCTTTCTGGACCCCATTTATACACGGGGGGGCGGGCTACTCGCCGCCGACGGGGAAGCTCAGCTCCCACGGCCCTTCGACGGTCACGATGGGTGCGCTGAGCTGGATGGTGACCTCCTGTGCGTCCGGCTCGACCGGCACACCAAAGTAGTCGAGCTGCTCGCCGCCGCGCCGCCCCATGCTCTGCATCGAGGCGCTCCCACCGCGACGCGCGACCTGGAAGTAGGCCAGGGTGCGCCCGTCTGTCGTTGGGCCGAGATCCACATCGATGTACAGCCACAGGCTGTCATCCGTCTGCCTGGCGGCGTCGTCGTGGCCCAGGCGGGCGGTCTTGAGCACGACCGGCCAGCCGGCCAAATCCACCGTCTGGTTGAGTTCAAAGGTCTCGCCCACCTCGCGCCCGGCCAGTGAGATTGTGATACTGGCGGAGCCGTCGAGCCAGAGCTGGACGGCCGGCACGCGCAGGGTCAGCTGCTCCGCGCCTGGTGCCAGCGGCTCGAAGCGGAGGTTCTTGCGCAGGGCCTCCTCGACGAGGGTGGCGCTCGACCCCTGTGGTAGGAGCGGGTAGCGACGTCCGCGTTCATCCTCCAGCATGGCCATCTCGCTTGTCGCGCCGCCCATGCGGCCCAGCGCGCTCACCCGCGCTCCGCCTTCGGCCTCGCCCTCCACAAGCACGACTGTGTGTTCGGCCTCGACCGTGCTGGCTGCCACGCGCATGGTCACCCCCTGCCGCGTCATCTCGGCGCTCTGCGGCGTCGCGGCGGGCAGGTCGCTCTCCTCTGGCGTCACGAGAGGGATCTCCAGGCTCCACTCCCGGCTGTCGCTGCCGGGCAGCGCCGTGGGGGGCACGACATAGTCCATGGGTACGGTCAGGTACACGCTGCCCAGGCCCTGTGGCAGGGGCGTGAAGCGCATGTCACCGCGAACGATGCTCTCCTCCGCCGTGCCGCCGGTGCCCTGCGATGCGCCGAGCAGCGTATATTCGTTGCCCGACGCGTCACGGAGACGCGGCTGCCTGGGCCTGCCCGGGTTGTCCCATCCGGCCTTGCCGCCGGGCAGCCCGCTCACGGTGTATTTGATCATGGTCACCTTGCCGTCGGAGAGCAATGCTTCCAGGGTAAACACTGCGTCGCCTACGCGTGCGGTTACCGGCCCAGGGGCGACCAGGGTCGCCTCGGTGGCCGGCTCGATGCCCAGGCCGGGCACAAAGAAGAGAACCTTGCGCGCCAGCGCCGTTACCGCTTCGGGGGCTAGGGCATAGGAGGTGACGCTCAAAAGCAGAACCACGGCTAACCCGACCAGGGCGGGTGAGAGGCGCCAGCCGCCCAAGATCCGCTTCCCCCGCCGCGAGCGCTCGCGCTCCGCGGCCACGGCGTTCGCCACTCGTGAAGTGAGTGTCGCAGGTGCTGCGATGGGGGTGATGGCCCCGCGCAAAAGCCCCTCCATGTGCTGGGCCTGGGCTACCCTCTCTCGACAGATCGGGCAGCCGGCCAGGTGGTCGGCGAACTTGGTCTCCTGAGTGCCCAGCGACCCCTCAACATACCGCTGGGCCGCCTCTGGCTTCCATCGACAGATCATCTCATGCCCCTTCCTTTCCCCTTGGAGCAGGGAACAGTACCTGGCCAAGCATTTTCTTGGCCCGGTGGATGCGCGTCTCGACGGTGCTCAACGGCACGTCGATGGCCTCGGCGATCTCCTGATAGGAGAGCTCCTCGAGATAGCGCAGCACCAGGACGGCGCGATACTCGTCGGGGAGCTGGAGGAGCGCTCTCTGCACCCTGAACTGAGTCTCTCGGCTGAGGAGGGCAGACTCCGGCACCTCGTCCTTGCGGGGGGTCTCCAACCGGTCGATAGTCTCGTCTGGGTTCCCTTGCGCCACCACGACGTCTTTGCGCTTGCGCAGCGCATCGAGGCAGACGTTGATCGTGATGCGGTGCAGCCAGGGGCGGAGGGGCGCGCCACGGCGGAAGCGGCCCAGCGACCGGTAGACCCGGAGAAAGGCCTCCTGCGCCAGGTCCTCTGCCTCCGCCGGATCGCCCACCATTCGATAACAGAGGCTGTAAACAGCATCCTGGTAGCGCCGCACCAGGCGCCCGAACGCTTCGGGATCTCCACTCTTGCTTTGTTCGATGAGCACCTGGTCACCGGGGGCTTGCACGTGGTCCTCCTGAGCACTCTCCAACTCGTTCCATCACTCTATATACGAACCATGGGGCCGAAAACTTGCAGGATTGCCCAGCGGAATCGCATCCGAGGACCCTGCTCCCGTCCAGAGAGCTGCCTCGGCCGGCTTTGCCAGGCGTACTGGTGCTGCAACCCTACCTGGCACAGTGGATCCCCGGCAGCAGCCAACTCACGCTTCGCACGTGCCCGGCCAGGGCTTGTGCGGAGCAGCGGACCCGGATGCGCTTGTCCGCCGATAGCAAGTTCGGGTGCAGTACTGGAGGAGGCGAAGCGTCCAGCCCGGCTGGGCGCCCCTAGGCGTCGCACTCCGACAGGCGTCAGGCCTGGGCCAACGAGTCGACAAAACGGAGTATGGCCTCGGCCACAGCAGCGGGACGCTCGAGGGGCAGCATGTGGCCTGCGCCGGGCACGAGCTTGAAGGTGGCGGCAGGCAGGCCATCCCGCAGCGCCCGCACGGACGGGGGTGGGATGAGCCGGTCCTCGGCGCCACAGAGGAGCAGGGCCGGGCAGCGGATGGCGGTGAGGCGTGATCGTGCGTCAAAGCGGCTACAGGCAGCATAGTCGTTCCGGAGCGCCTCCGGGTCCACCTCAGCAAGTTGCTTGGCGGCCAGTTCGCGCTCCCGCTGCGGCGTCGCCGGCCCATAGCCCTCATCGATGATGCGCTGCCGGGCCAGGGCGGGGTGCCGGGCGAGTTGTTGCAGGAACTCGGGGGTGGCCATAGAGTGCGCGGCCGCAGAGAGCACAACGAGCCCTCGCAACCACGAGGGCTCGTGCAGGGCTACGTCCAGAGCGATGGCGCCACCCATTGAATGCCCCACGAGCACGCCATTGGCAAGCTCCAGGGCGGCCACCGCCCCCAGAACCGCATCGCCGTAGGCGCTGATAGTGGATTGGCCGGGTCCGGCAGAGCGGCCATGCCCAGGTAGGTCGAGGGCCACGGCCTCGACTCGCCTGGGCATGGCCTGCAGCACACGGCCCCAGAGGAGGGCATTCCCGCCCGCTCCGTGGATGAACAGCAAAGCCGGCCCAGGCTCGGCGCCCGTGCGACGCAGGTAGAAGAGTTCTTGGCCACCGACAACGACCTTGGGCATGGGGTTACTGTCTCTCGGGGCTAATAGTGCACCGCAAGGGTTTTGATGAGCGCGCCGCGCAACAAGCGGCGCCAAGTGACTCATCAGAACCTGGGCGGCGGAGCACTAGGCCTTTTCTTCCTCGCTCTTGGCGGGCTGTTCGCTGGCGGCGGCATTGAGATCCTTCATCAACGCGTCGACATCGATGCCATGCGCCTGGGCGCCCTGCTCAACGTTCTCAAAGCGGGCCACGGCGCAGCCGAAGCACATCAAGCCGTGGGCCAGGAATACGGGCACCGTCTGCGGGTACTTTTGCACCACTTCGGCGATGGTCATATCGCGGGTAACGAGTTCTGGCATTCCAGTAGTCTCCTTGCATGGGCGGCCGGCCGCGGCCGGCACAGCGGTTCGGGCCGGCGCTCCTCCGAAGGGGCCGGCCGCACAGGATAGGCTCAGCCCGGAGCGCCGGGCTCGACGATGGCCGGCCCACGGTACTCTTTGGCGATCTCTTCGTACGAAGACGCCGCAAGCTCGGCCAGGAAGCGTTCGGCCATCATGCCGGCGGCAGCCCCCGAGCCGACGGCAGTCGCGATCTGGTGTAGCAGAGGGTTCTGGATATCCCCGGCGGCAAAGACGCCGGGCACGCTCGTCTTGCCCTGGCAGTCTGCTACAATGTAGCCCTGAGGGTCGAGCTTGACCTGGCCGCGGACAAAGCCCGAGTTGGGCGATGTGCCGATGTAGACAAAGACGCCCGTAGTCTGTTGTACGTACTCCTCGTTCGTGACCACATTGCGCAGGCGCGCACCCGAGACTGCATCCTCGCCGACGATCTCGGTCACCACCGTGTTCCAGATGGGCTTGATCTTGGGGTTGCTCAGGAGCTGCGCTTGCAGCACCTTTTCGGCCCGTAGCTCGTCTCGTCTATGCACCAAAAAGACTCGGCTGGCGAAACGGGCGAGGAACTCAGCCTCCACCGCGGCAGCGTTGCCCCCGCCGACGACCATCACCTCTTTGCCACGGTAGAAAAACGCATCACAGGTGGCGCAGAAGGAGACCCCGCGCCCGATGAATTTCTCCTCGCCGGGCACCTCCAACTTGCGAGGTGTCGTGCCGGTCGCCACGATCAGGGATTGCGTCTCAATGTCCCCGCTGCCGGTCTTGATAGTGAAGGGATGCTTACCCAGGCTGACGCTGCTCACCTCATCGATCTGCACGCGCGTGCCAAATCGCTCTGCCTGTTCCAGCATGAGCTGCATGAGCTCAGAACCACTGATGCCCTGCGGAAATCCCGGATAGTTCTCGACCTCGGCAGTCATCGTGGGCTGCCCGCCGACGAGGCTGCCGGCGATCAATAACGGTTCCAGAAGAGCTCGGCCTGCGTAGATAGCGGCCGTGTAGGCCGCCGGGCCGCTCCCGATGATCACTAGTCTCTCCATGGATCCCCTTCCTCTTTCGCTGGGCACGCCTCGCAGGGTGCTATGGCCCCAAAGCCCCACGCGGCGCAGCACGAACACCCTGATATTCTACGCCCGTTCCCAGGCTGTGGCAAGCGGAGTGCGCTCTGGGTTGGATTTGGCGTTTCGCACACCCTCGTGTACCATGGGGCCACGACAGGGGGCAAGGGGGATATGGGAGAGACAAATAGCGATCGATCCATCGAATGGGGGCATCCCAGTTACGTCTGGCGCTTTGGCCAGAACCGCCGTTTCGAACTGATTCGCCGACACACGCGGCTCGAGGGGGCGCGTATCCTGGATGTTGGCTGTGGCTTGGGGCTGTACGTGCGGCAGTTTCGCACACTCTCCCCGGATGTGTGGGGCACGGACATTGATGAGGAAAAGGTGGCTGAAGCCGCCCGCAACCTGCCGAATATCAGCCGTGCACCCGCCGAGGCGCTACCCTTCCCGGACTGCATGTTTGACGTAATACTCTCTCACGAAGTATTGGAGCATGTGGATGACGACCGCCAGGCCGTGCGCGAAGCGTACCGCGTATTGCGGCATGGCGGGCGCCTGGTGGTTTTTGTGCCCAACCGCTGGTATCCCTTTGAGACCCACGGCTTTTTCTGGCGCGGCCGGTATCACTTTGGCAACATCCCGCTGATCAATTATCTGCCGGCCCGCTGGCGGAACAAGCTCTGCCCGCACGTCCGCGCCTACCGGCCCGGCGAACTGCGGCAGTTGTTTGCCGGCCTGCCCGGCCGGGTGGTCGTCCACACCCAGGTCTTCCCCGGCTACGACAAGTTCGCCACCCGCAACCGTTTCCTGGCGTCGGGGCTGCGGGGTGTGACCTACATGCTGGAGCGTACGCCGCTGCGCCGCCTGGGCCTCTCCCATTTTTTCGTTTTCGAAAAGGAATGACCATCGCGGCCGTACATTCTTTGACACCCCACTTTCTTTCTGCTACAATCCACAAGGTCTGCACATTGGGGGCCAGCCCAGTCTGAGGCGACCGGAGCCGCTCCTCTGCCTGGCGCTGGGCGCATCGCCTCGTGAGCCTCGTGCCATGACTTCCTCCCAACCCAAGAGTGGACCGCAGAACACCCAATTGGACCTATTATGGCTGGCCTGGCCGCGCCGAAACGGAAATCGCGAGTGCGGCGCTGGCGCTGGGCAGCCTGCGTCCATATTCTGTTGTGCCGAGCCGGCCAGCAGCCGTCGCTTCGTCACCAACCTAGAGAGGACAACCAGATTGGCCGCAGAGAATAATGTCCGCATTGCCTTCCAGCCCGCCGGCCGCGCCCTGCATGTGCCGAAGGGCACGCTGATTACGGCGGCTGCCAATCAGGCCGGTGTTGCTCTTGAGCAGGTGTGTGGTGGCAGGGGAACGTGCGGCAAGTGCCGGGTGCGGTTGCTTGCGGGGGAGCTGAGCCCGGTTACCAACACGGAACAGCGCCATCTGACGGCCGACGATCTCGCGGGGGGGTACCGGCTGGCCTGCCAGGCTGCAGCCCTTGGCGATTGTACTGTCGAGGTTGCTTGGGCTTCGGCGGATGCGGCGGTATCCATTCTGGTGGAGGGCCTGCAAGAGTCCCTGGCCATCGACCCGCCGGTGCGCAAGCTGGCCCTGCAGGTTCCGCCGGCCTCCCTCAGCGACCAGGTCGCAGACTATGACGCTCTGTTGCGCCAGTTGCCGGCCTTGCAGGATGGGCGTTCTTGGCAACCCACTGTGGGCGCTGTGCGCGAGCTGCCCGATGCGCTGCGCGCCGCCGGCGGCCTGCTGACCGTCGTATGCTGTGGCGACCGTGTGCTCGCCGTCGAGCCGGAAGACACGAGCGAGGCCGTGTACGGCCTGGCCTGTGACATCGGCACGACGACGGTGGTGGCTTACCTGCTGGACCTGCTGCACGGCAAGCGGGTGGCCGTGGCCTCTACCCTCAACCCGCAGACGCGCTTTGGCGATGACGTGGTATCGCGCATTGATGTGGCGCAAAAAGATGTCGCCGGCCTGGAGGGGCTGCGCGCGGCGATCGTCAAGGCCATCAACGAGCTGCTCGAGCAGACGGCGCAAGAGGCGGGCATCCGGCGAGAGCAAGTGTACGCCGTGTCCGTCGTCGGCAATACCTGTATGCACCACCTCTTCCTGGGGCTCAGCCCGGTTGCGCTGGGCCGCTCTCCCTACGTACCTGTCATCTCCGGATCCTTGCAGCTCGATGCGGCCGCTGTCGGACTTTGTGCTCACCCCTCGGCCCAGTTGTTCGTGTTGCCCAACATTGCCGGCTTTGTCGGCGCAGATACGGTAGGCGTACTGTTGGCGACCCGTCTGCTGCAGAGGGACGGCATCCGCTTGGGAATCGACATCGGCACGAACGGAGAGATGGTTCTGGGCTCGCGCGAGCGCATGCTCTCCTGCTCCACGGCTGCAGGCCCGGCCTTTGAGGGGGCGCAGCTCGCTCACGGTATGCGCGCCGCCGATGGCGCGATCGACCGCGTCGATGTGGGCGATGACGGCGATCTGCAGGTTCATACTATCGGCCGGGGCAAGGCACGCGGCGTCTGCGGCTCCGGCGCTGTGGATGCGATCGCCGCCCTGCGCAAGTTGGGCGTCATGGATGCGACCGGGCGCTTGCTCTCCGCCGACGAGGTGCGCAGCCAGGGTCTGGAGCGGATGGCTGAGCGGTTGGTCGCGCATCCCCAGGGGAGCGCCGTGGTCCTCGTGCCCAAGGGGCAGACGGCCATCGGCGGGCCGATCGTGCTGACTCAGCGGGACATCCGACAGATCCAGTTGGCCAAGGGCGCCATCCGTGCCGGCGTGGAGATCATGATGAAGGAACTGGCGGCTAAGCCTGAGGATGTCGTCGAGGTCTGCCTGGCCGGAGCCTTTGGCAACTATATCCGGCCGGAGAGCGCCCTGACGATTGGGCTCTTTCCGCGCTTCCCACGGGCGCCCATCACACCGGTTGGGAACGCGGCTGGGGCCGGCGCGCAGATGGTTCTCCTGAACCGGCGCGCTTGGGAGGAGGCTGCCGAGATCCGCGCACAGGTGGACTATATCGAACTCTCGTTGCGTCAGGATTTCCAGCACGTGTTTATGGAAGCCATGTTGTTCGACTAAGGAGAGGAACCAGCTCATGCTCATCGTTGGCGAAAAGCTCAATAGCTCGATCAAGCGCGTGGCGGCGGCCATTGAGGCACGCGACACGGCAACCGTGCAGGACCTGGCTCGCCGGCAGGCGGAGGCGGGCGCTCACTTTATCGACGTCAATGCCGCAGCGCGGGTGGCTCACGAACTCGACGACCTGGCCTGGCTGATCGAGAACGTGCAGGCAGTGACCGACGTGCCGCTGTGCATCGACAGCCCCAACCCGGCAGCGATCGCGCGCGGCCTCGAGTTGTTCAAGGCTTCCGGGCGGCCCGGCCGCGCATTGGTGAACTCGATCACCGCCGAGCCGGACCGCATGCATGGCATCCTGCCCCTGGCCGTGGAGTACAACAGCCCGGTTGTGGCCCTCACTTCCGACGAGCAGGGCATCCCCACGACCGTGGAAGACCGCGTGCGCATCGCGGGCAAGATCGTGGCCGAGGCGGACAAGCTCGGCGTGCCGCGGGAGGACATCTACTTTGATCCGCTCGTGCTGCCGATCTCGACCGATATGCGCAATGGGGCGCTCTTCATGGAGGCCCTGAGCGCCATCAAGTCCGAGTTCCCGGGTGTGCAAACGATCTCGGGTCTTAGCAACGTGTCTTATGGGCTGCCCAAGCGCAAGATTGTGAACCGCGCCTTTCTCCTCATGGCCCTCCATGCCGGCATGGATGCGGCGATCATGGACCCGCTCGATAGGGAACTGATGGCTCTGCTGTTGGCCGGCGAGTTGGTCATGGGCCAGGATGAGTACTGCATGAACTACCTAAAGGCTTATCGCGCGGGGTTGCTGGACCCTCAGTAATGGTACTCACGTGGTGGTACCCCTCCGCAGGTCTGGGAGGCTGCAGCGACGACGAATCTGCCACAAAGGCAGCGATTCCGCCAACAGAACAGGTTGCGGAACCTGCGGGAGGGTCCGACCGCGTAAGAATTGTCAGTAATCTGTGAGACCAAAGGGTGCTCGGTGGCGTGGTGGCTCGCGGACGGCTTTGACGCCGCCGGGCGCCGCACCTATAATGGCATATGGCCGGGTAAGGTTTGGCTGCTGGGGGAGGGTGCTGATGCGTTCCTGGCGAGACGTGCCTGGGCTCAAGTGGCTGTACCCGGGCATGGGGGTGAAGCGCTGGCTCTTGCTCCTGATCGGCGGGATCACCTCGCTGAGTCTCGGCGTGGCCTACCTGCTGGTAGCCATCTACCGGCAGCAGCCGCTCCCGTCGGTGTTCTACTATCTGACGCTGCAGTTCGTGCCCCGCATGCTGCGGGCGGCGCTCTTTGGCCTTGTCGGGGCGGCCGCTACGGCCTATGCCATCTATGAGGTGAACCGGTCGCTCTTGGCGGCCATCCCCCGCCAGGGGCACGACAGCTTGGTGGATCTGGTCTACCAACGCCGGCAGTTGGCCAAGGGCCTCAGGATCGTGGTCGTGGGCGGCGGTACGGGCCTCTCTACGCTGCTGCGGGGGATGAAGGAGTACAGCTCCAATCTGACGGCCATCGTCACGGTAGCCGATGATGGGGGCTCCTCCGGCCGCCTGCGGCGCGAGTTGGGGGTGCTGCCGCCGGGGGACTTTCGTAACTGCATCGCGGCCCTGGCGGACGCTGAGCCCCTGATGACCGAGTTGTTCCAGTATCGCTTTGGCGAAGGGGAGGGGCTGAACGGCCACTCGTTCGGCAATCTCTTTATCGCTGCCATGGCCGGCGTAACGGGCAACTTTGAGCACGCCATCGCCGAATCCAGCCGGGTGCTGGCGGTGCGTGGGCGCATCCTGCCCTCCACCTTGGAGCACGTTACGCTTTGTGCCGAGGTATCCGGTAACGGGCATGGATCCGTGCACGTAGCGGGTGAGTCCGAGATCCCGCGTAGTGGGTTCCCTATCGAGCGCGTGTATCTGGAGCCCAGCGGTGTCCGCGCCGATGCCCAGGCGGTGCGCGCCATTCTGCAGGCGGACCTTGTCGTCCTGGGGCCGGGCAGCCTGTATACCAGTGTGCTGCCCAACCTGTTGGTCGAAGAAGTCGCGGAGGCCATTCGCGCCTCCAACGCACTCAAGGTGTACGTCTGCAATGTGGCCGTCCAGCCCGGGGAGACGGATGGCTACACCGTTGCGGACCATGTCCGGGCCATCGAGAACCACGTCGGCGAAGGGCTGATCGATGTGGTGGTGGCCAACAATAACCTGAATGTGCCTGTTGACGGCACGAACAGGCTAGAGCTGGTGCGGCCCGAATACCGGTTGCAGGACCGTATCCCTATCGTCTTTGCCGATCTCACGGATCCCGTGAGCCCGTGGCGGCATGATCCGGAAAAGCTGGCACGTTGCTTGCTGGACCTGCCGGCGAGGTTCAGAAGAGGCGGCTGACGCGTCTGTTCCTCACTGCGGGCTCTATCGTCGTCATATCATCAGCTTTTTGCAAGGGAGGAATGCACAAATGGCAACCCGTGTCGGAATCAACGGTTTCGGTCGCATTGGTCGGCAGGCCTTCAAGGCCATGCTGGACTATTACCCCGATGACCTCGAAGTGGTCGCCATTAACGACCTGTTCGATACCCAGACGAACGCGCACCTGCTCAAATACGACTCGACCTATGGCCGCTTCCCGGGCACGGTTGAGGTGCAGGGCGAGAACCTCGTCGTTAACGGCAAGGCCATCCGGGTGATGGCGATGCGCGACCCCGCCCAGTTGCCCTGGAAGGACCTGGGCGTCGATATCGTCGTCGAGTCGACCGGCGTGTTCACGGATGCCACCAAGGCTGCCGCGCACCGCGAGGCGGGGGCCAAGAAGGTCATCATCTCGGCGCCGGCCAAGAATGAGGATATCACCATCGTGATGGGGGTCAACGAGGACAAGTATGACCCCGCCAAGCACAACGTCATCTCCAACGCTTCCTGCACGACAAACTGCCTGGCGCCGGCGGCCAAGGTCGTGTCCGACAACTGGGGCATCAAGCGTGCGCTGATGGCTACCATCCACTCCTACACCAACGACCAGCGCATCCTGGATCTGCCGCACCGTGACCTGCGCCGCGCCCGCGCTGCCGCGCTCAATATCATCCCGACCACGACCGGCGCCGCCAAGGCCGTCGCGCTCGTGATCCCCGAACTCAAGGGCAAGTTCGACGGCTACGCCTTGCGCGTGCCCACGCCCACGGTCTCGGTGGTCGACTTTGTGGCCGACCTGGAAAAGCCCACCACGGCTGAAGAGGTGAACGCGGCGTTCAAGGCGGCCTCCGAGGGGCGGATGAAGGGCGTTCTGGACATTACTATGGAACCCCTCGTCTCCATGGACTTTAAGGGCGACGCTCACTCCTCCATCGTCGACGGGCCCTCGACCATGGTTATCGATGGGACGATGCTCAAGGTCGTCTCCTGGTACGACAACGAGTGGGGTTACTCTGTGCGCGTCGCGGACCTCACCAACTTTTTGGCCAAGAAGGGCTGGTAGTACACAGCTCGTTCCGCTTGCTCATCGTCAGCCCTCAGCCGCACGATTGCTGAGGGCTGACCGTTGTCCCTGCGTTTGCGTTCTTCTCAGGGCCTGGAGTCGCCATGCGCATCGCCATGCTGAGCGTTCATACATCTCCCCTTGCCGTCTTGGGCGGCAAAGACACGGGGGGTATGAACGTCTACGTCCGTGAACTGAGCCGGGAGTTGGGCCGTGCCGGCGTCTGGGTGGACGTCTACACCCGGTTTCAGGACCCCGCTGCACCGCGCCTGGAAGAGCCCTGGCCGCGCGTCCACCTGATCCGGGTACCGGCTGGACCCCAGGCTCCTTTCGACCGCCGGCAATTGTTCCGCTACATGCCGGAGTTTGTCCGTGGAGTCTCCTCTTTCGCCGCCGCGCACGGCATCGCCTACGATTTGCTGCACAGCCACTATTGGCTTTCCGGTTGGGTAGCACTCAAGCTGCAGGCGCGCTGGCGCGTGCCGATCATCCAGATGTTCCATACGCTTGGCCATCTCAAGAACAGCGTGGCCGCGAATGGGCAGACCCTCGAGGCACAAGAGCGGGCGCAGATCGAGGCGCAGGTCATGCAGCGGGTCGATCGCATCGTGGCAGCTACCCCGGCGGACAAGGCCCAGATGGTCGAATTCTATGGGGCTGCCCCCGCCACGATCACCGTCGTGCCGCCGGGGGTGGACCTGGACCTCTTCCGGCCCATCCCGCGCACTGAGGCACGGCGTTACGTGGGCCTCACCGACGAGAACGAGCGGCTGCTGCTCTTTGTGGGGCGCATCGATCCTGTGAAGGGGCTGAACGTCCTCTTTGAGGCCCTGTGCCTCTTGCTGCGCGAGTTGGTGCCCACCTGGCGGCAGCGCATCTGCCTGGCGGTTATCGGGGGTGACCCGGAGAGTGCGGAGGCGCTGCGCGAGGAGGCCATCTGCCTCGATGAGGTCAAAGCACGCTATGGTCTGGGCGAGATGGTGGCCTTTCTCGGTTCGCGCTCGCAAGATACACTGCCCTACTACTACTCGGCAGCAGACGTCTGCGTGATGCCCTCGCTCTACGAATCGTTCGGCCTGGTGGCCCTGGAGGCGATGGCCTGCGGCACGCCGGTGGTCGCCTCGCGAGTGGGGGGGCTGCCCTACGTCGTGCGCGACGGCGAGACCGGGCTGCTCGTTCAGGATAGTGACCCACCGGCGCTGGCCGAAGGTTTGCAGCGGTTGCTGTCCGACGACGAGCTGCGCGCCCGGCTGGGTGCGCGCGCTTTGCAGGTCGCGCGGGAGTATGCCTGGCAGCGAGTGGCGGCCGAGAACCTGGCCATCTATCACGATGTGCTGGCCAAGAGGTCCCTCAGCGAGACGTCACCAACGTGCTGACCACCCGGTAGCCCTTCAGAGGTTCTGACAGGCAAGCCTGACCTCAGGCAGCGCCATGGTACTCGTCAAGACCTGTGTAGGCTGTGCTACACCTCCCCCTCACTTTGCTGGCCCTGGCGCGCCCTCGCCCGTCGCCGGCCCCACACCCAGTTGAACGCCCGGTAGACGAGCGGCGAGTAGACGTAATCGTAAGCGCCGGCGTAGCGCACGGCGTCGCCGCCAAAGCCGGATTTGAAGCGCTCCACACCGGCCAGCCCGGCACTTGGCGAGTTCGGGTCAATGTCGGCGATGCCCCAAAAATCATAGCCCGTGCAGCCCTGCGCCTTGGCCCAGCGCATCGCTTCCCACTGCAAAAGGTGGTTGGGCATGCGCTGCCGCTCGCGGTCGCTGGATGCGCCGTACATATAGATGCCGAGCGCCCCGAAGGCAAAGGCCATCAGCCCCGCGATGGGCCGGCCCTGGTATTCGGCCAGGAGGAGCGCCACGTGGCCTGCCGGCTGGAAGAGCCGCAGCGCGGCCTCATAGTACTCTGGGCTGTGGATGGCAAAGCCGTCTCGCTCACTCGTTTCGCGCATGAGGTCGTAAAAGAGAGGCAGGTCGGAGACAGAGCCCTGGCGCACCGTGACGTCCTTGCGGGCGGCCAGACGCACGTTATAGCGCCACTTGGGCTTCATCTGCGCCAGAATGGCCTCTTCGTTGGGGCGCAGGTCCACGATGATCGTGCGCCGGGGCTGGATGGTCTGTGGGCTGGGCCGGAAGCCCTGCCTGAGCCAGGCGGCCCGGTCTTCGCTACCGTCTGGGAGGTTGGGCTCGACCTTGAGGGCGATGGCGCCGCGTTCCCGGGTCGCATGGTGCAGCGCCGCGAAGAGGGCTTGGCAGGCCTGGTCGCTGCCCTGCTCGCATACCGGCCCCCGAGGGATATAGGCCAGGGCGCGGTAGGGAAGGGCGCGCAGGAGCACCTGGGCCGCGGCCAGTAGCTTGCCACTATCGCTGACGGCGACGCGCAGCGGCTGCCAGCCGAAGCGTCCCTTGAACTCGCCCCAGGCCCAGCTTTGCAGCAGATGGCCCTGGGCGTTGGCACTCACGAACTCGTCCCATTCAGCCGGCGAGGGAAAGCCCTCCTCACCGGGTCGGAGAACACGCATAATCGACACCTCTCACTGTTTCCGGGTGAATCGGATTGGTATGACCCGCCTCAGTGTGGCGCGAGCTTGCCCTCATTATAGCGAGGGTGCACGCTCCGGCCAAGCCGGAGCCTGGAGCGGCTTTCCGCATCGTCTGCACTTGACTCCTCCGTGCAGTTGTGGTAACATGCCCCATAATGCACTCGCGGCCCCGCCGCCTGTGTTTGTGTCGGGTGCCCAACCTGCCGGAGAGGTGGTAATATTAGTAGCCGAGAGAATCGCCTAAATCAGGAGATCCGCGCCCGGGAGATCCGGCTCATCGATGAGGCGGGCAAGCAGTTAGGGATCTATCCCCTCCGCGAAGCCCAGCAAATCGCCGAAGAGCGAAATGTGGATCTCGTCGAGGTTGCCCCCAATGCCAACCCTCCAGTGTGCCGGCTCATGGACTATGGCAAGTTCCTCTATGAGCGGACCAAGAAGGAGAAAGAGGCCCGTCGCAGCCAAAAGCTGACCGAGGTCAAAGAGGTACGGCTGCGGCCCAAGATTGGGGAGCACGACGTCGATTTCAAGATCCGGCGCATGAAGACCTTTTTGAGCAGCGGCGCCAAGGTCAAGGTCAGGGTCCGGTTCCGTGGGCGCGAGATCACGCACCCCGAGGTTGCTCGCGAGTTGCTGTTGCGCATTGCCGAGGCGATTGGCGACTCTGCGGTGGTCGAGCAGGGGCCACAGATGGAAGGCAACACCATGCTGATGCTCCTGAGTCCGGCTACCGCCACCAAGTAGAGCACGCGCCGATTATTCATATCGAGGTAGATTGATGCCCAAGATCAAGACACACAAGACAGCACAAAAGCGCTTCAAAGTTACGGGGAGCGGCAAGATCTTGCGCGCCAAGGGCGGCAAGAGCCACCTGCGCCGGAAAAAGTCTGCCCGCGTCTTGCGTGCGTTTGACAAGGATCAGCCGGTGACTACGCGCGGCGAGATCAAGCGCATCCGGCGCCTTGCTCCGTACCTGAAGCCTTAGCATCTTTCCGCACTCAGCCGCGGGCTGTTAGGTGCGGAGTCTGAGAGCCGGTGCACGAGAAGACCGGTTGAGCGGGAGGAATATCTGTGCCACGGGTCAAGAGAGGCGCGCCGGCTAGGCGGCGCCACAAGAAGGTTCTCAAACTAATGGCCGGGCAGCGTGGGACGAAGCATGAGCTCTTCCGACGCGCCAACGAGGCCATGCTCAAGTCGCTCTCCTATGCCTATCGCGATCGCCGTGACCGCAAGCGCGATATGCGTCGCTTGTGGATCCAGCGTATCAACGCTGCCGCGCGAGAGCAGGGGCTTTCCTATAGCCGCTTTATTGATGGCCTGCGCACCGCAGGCGTCGAGGTCGATCGCAAGATGCTGGCCGACTTGGCCGTGCGCGATTCGGCCAGTTTCGCGCGCCTGGTCGAGGTCGCCAAGGCCGGCGCCTGATGATGCACCCCGGGCTCTACCGCCTGGGCGGCCCGGCCCGATAGAGCCTTGACAACGACAAGCCTGGCCAACGAGCGCGTCAAATACGCACGTTCCCTGCACCGTGAACGGGTCCGCACCCGCGACGGGCGCTTTATCATCGAGGGCACTCGATTGGTAGAGGAAGCGCTGGCCGCTGGGGCGCGGCCCGTTTTCTCTTTCTATACTGAGCGGCTGGCCGGCTCCGGGCGCGGCCAGGCCCTGCTGGCGCAGCTCGCCCAGGCGGGCGGGCCGCTGATCGCCGTGAGCGATGAGGTTATGGCCGCCGCCTCGGAGACGGTGACGCCCCAGGGCGTCTTGGCGGTGATGCCCATACCGGCAATGCCCTGGCCGGCCGAAGGCCTGGTTGTCGTGCTGGACAGCCTGCGCGACCCCGGGAATGCGGGCACCATCCTGCGCACAGCCTGGGCGGCCGGCGCGACGGGGGTGGTGACGACTCGCGGCACGGTGGATCTCTACGCTCCCAAGGTGGTTCGTGCAGCGATGGGGGCACATTATCACCTGGCGCTGAGGGCTGGGCTGGATGCCCCGGGCCTCTCCGAGTTGCTCTCAGGGCGCCGGGCGCTGCTGGCTACTTTGGAGGGACGCCCCTACTGGGAGGTGGACTGGCCCAGCGATTGCGCGCTGATCATCGGTGGCGAGGCACGGGGCAGCGAGGTGGCGGCGAGCCTGGCCACGGAGCAGGTGACTATCCCTATGGCGGCCGGGGTCGAATCCCTCAATGCAGCCATCGCAGCAGGGGTGCTTCTCTTCGACGCCCTGCGACGGCGCTGCGCCTCCTAGAGGCCCGCAGGGGTCTGCCTGGCTTGTTCCAGTTCCTCAATCAGCATCTCTAGCGCCGCTCGCAGCGATGCCTGTTTGTTCGCCCGCCGGTCCCCACTCCATAGAAAGCGCTCGGCCCGCGACCCCTCGGCGGTTGCCAGCCCGATGTACACCAGCCCCACGGGCTTGCTTGCTGTGCCGCCGCTGGGGCCGGCGATGCCGGTGATGCCCAGACCTATATCGGCCCCGATGAGCCGGCGTACGCCCTCGGCCATGGCCCGCGCGACCTCGGGGCTGACTGCCCCCTTCTCTTCCAGCAAGGCATGCCCGATGCCCAGCAGTGCCTCTTTGACGCCGTTCGAGTAGGCGATGACTCCGCCGAGGAAATAGGTAGAGCTACCGGGGATATCGGTAATCGCGTCGCCAAAGCCACCCCCGGTGCACGACTCGGCGACGGCCAGGGTCAGGCCCCGTTCAAGCAGCAAACGGCCGGCCTGTTCCGCTAGAGCGGTGTTCGCCGGGGCGCTCGCGGGCAGATCATCCGTCATATCCTACCCCTATCCTTGGAGTCCTTTGCGCTCTTGGTGAAACCCTCCGCCGGGTGGACGCAAGGCGGCTCAATACCCCCTTACCTTGTCGACCAGGTTTAGCAGGGGCTTGCCCATGGCGAAGCGGGCCAGATTGTCGGCGAGCAGAAGCGCCAGCCGGGCGCTGTAGCGGTCCGACTGGCCGGAGACGTGCGGTGTTGCGGTGACGTTCTCCATAGCCCACAGAGGGCTGTCTGCGGGGAGGGGCTCCGTGGCAAAGACGTCCAGCCCGACGCCGGCGATGGTCCCATCCTGCAGGGCCTGTATCAGCGCGTTCTGATCGATCACGCCACCGCGCGAGATGTTGACCAGATAGGCGCTGGGCTTTATGGCCGCCAGCTCGCGGCTGCCGATGATGCTCCGCGTCTCCTTGGTGAGCGGCAGGGCAATCACCACATAGTCGCACTGCGGGAGTATGGCGCCCAGCTCGCAGGGCCCATAGATGCGCTCGGGGATGGCGCCCGTCGGATCGCCGATGCCGGGCTCGCACCACCCCGTCTCCGATCGGCCCGGAGAACGGCGTACGGCCAGTACGCGCATGCCCAGCCCAGCGGCCAGGCGACCGACCTGACGGCCGATGGAGCCGTAGCCGATGATGCCGACCGTGGCGCCGTACAGCTCGGCGCCGGAATACGCCTCCCGATAGCGCCGCCAATCGGCGGCGCTCTGCCGTTGCCTGGCCTGACCGAGTTGACGCGACCAGCTCAGCATCATGGCCAATACATGCTCCGCAATAGGGACGGCGTGGATGCCGCTGGCATTCGTCAGGAGTATATGGCTGCTCATGATCGGGTGATCCAGCAAATGGTCTACCCCTGCGCTTGGCACCTGCACCCAGCGCAGGCTGGGCGCCTGGGCCAGGTCAAAGGGCAGATCATGGGTTACGAGGACCTGGGCATCTCGGAGGTGAGGGAGAATGTCTTGCCCCCGCAGGGCGACCTGCTGTAGCTCGAGCCCAGGGGCTGCGGAGTGCAGTTGCTCCAACTGGGCGTCGTCAAACCTCCACGTGCTCACAACGCGGATTGTGTCCATCAATCTGCTCCCTCTGCGCGCCTGGCGAAGGACGGATGCTATTATGCAACAATCAGAGTATACCACAAGCGCGCCAATGAGCGAACTTGCCTGCCCATACTGATTTCTTCTATCGCTGAGTACTGGGGCATACCCCGCGGGCGCAGGCCAGTTGAACCCGCCCCTGCTTTGTGATACAATGACTCTGGGTCATTATCGGGAGTGTCGCGCATAGCATTGAGGGCAGCCGAGTGAGTGGATGGGGCATCATTGGGCACGAGTGGGCTACCAAGCTTCTGGAGCATACCCTGCGCCGGGACTGTCTGGCGCATGCCTACCTCTTCTCTGGCCCGCCGCGCATAGGCAAGACGTCCCTTGCCCTCGCCCTGGCCAAGGCCGTCAATTGCACGGGCACGCCGGGTAGCGAGGGCAGCCGGGCGCCCTGCGGCGAGTGCCGGAGTTGCCGCCTTATCGAGGGTGGCCGGCACCCGGATGTGCGCCTCATCGAGGGCGGCGAGGTGCGGGCCATCCTGATCGACCAGGTGCGCGAGCTGCAGCGCGAGATCGCGCTTTCGCCGGTTGAGGCCAGGCGCCGCGTGGTGATCTTGACCGATTTCCAGGGGGCCACGCCCGAGGCGGCCAACTGCCTCCTCAAGACGCTGGAGGAGCCGCCGGGTCAGGTTGTGCTCATACTCACGGCCAGCCAGCAAGGGCGGCTGCTGCCGACAATCGTCTCGCGCTGCCGGCCGCTGTGCTTGCGTACGCCGCCGGCTGCAGAGGTGGCTCAGGGGCTGCAGAGTCAATACGGCGTGGAGCCCGGGCAGGCGCAAGTGCTGGCCCGGCTGGCAGGCGGGCGCGTTGGCTGGGCGGTAGAGGCCGCCCGCAACCCGGACCTGCTGCGCGAGCGAGAGGAGCAGGTGGAGCGCATCCGGCAGATCATGGACGCCGATACCCTCGGCCGCCTGCGCTGGGCGCACGATCTCAGCAGCGACAGCGCTCGCCTGCCGGCGCTGCTTGAGACTTGGTCGGCTTGGTGGCGAGACCTGTTGCTGTGCGGTGCGGGCTGCGGCGAGTTGGCGGCCCATTCCGGCGCGGAAGCAGAGACACGCACGTTGCAGGGCGCCGGCGGACTGCCCGGCCTGTTAGCCGGCCTGCAGGCGCTCGAGGATGCGCGCCGCCGCCTGGAGAGCAACGGCAACCCCCGGTTGACCTTGGAAGTGCTCTTCCTGGCGATGGGAGGGTAGTGGGTAGTGGATAGTAGACAGCAGACAGTCTCACGCCGTGCAGGTCCGTGACTGCCTGCTGTCCACTGTCCACTCACTGAAAACCATACCCAGGGGTATATACATATGGGAGTCACAGTCGTAGGGGTGCGCTTCAAGCGTGCCTCGAAAATGTACTATTTCGACCCGGGCGAGTTGACGGACTTGCGCCCGGGTGACGAGGTCATTGTCCAGACCAGCCGTGGCCG
>DAOUGZ010000116.1:0-32297 GCA_034428955.1 Anaerolineae bacterium
TGGCCCTGCTGCTCTCACGCAGCCTGAGCGGCCCGCTGCATGCCCTGGCCGCCGCCGCCAGGCAGTTGGCCGCAGGCAAACGCGGGCTGCGCGTAGATGTCGGCGAGGGCGGTGAGGTAGGCGTTCTGGGGCACTCGTTCAACGCCATGGCCGAATCCCTCGAGCAACAGGAGGCAGCGCGCCGCCAGTTGATCGCCGACATCGCCCACGAGCTGCGCACGCCCCTGGCCGTCATCCGAGGGAACCTGGAGGCGCTGCTCGACGGCATCTATCGGCCGGCGCCGGAGACCATCGCGCCGATCCATGAGGAGACACTGCTCCTGACTCGCCTGGTTGACGAACTGCGAGACCTGGCCCTGGCCGAGGCGGGCCAGCTTCCGCTGCACATCGAGCCGGCCGACCCCGCCGAACTGGTACGGGCCGTACTCTCCGGCTTTCAGGCGCAGGCCGACGAGCGAGGCATCGAGCTTCCGCTCGTCCTGCCGGCGGCGAGCCTGCCCGGTGTCGCCGTGGACCCTGGGCGCATCCGCCAGGTGCTCACCAACCTGCTGGCGAACGCCCTGCGCTATGCGCCGCAGCGAGGCTGGGTGCGGGTGGCGCTGCAGCAGATTTCGCCGGGCTGGGTGCAAATCCGGGTCAGCGACAACGGACCCGGGATCAGCGTCGAGGACTTGCCCTACGTATTCGACCGCTTCTACCGGGGTGACCGCTCTCGCACGCGCAGCGGCGGCGGGGCCGGGCTGGGCCTGGCCATCGCCAAGCAGTGGGTCGAGGCCCACGGAGGGAGCATCCGCGTCGACAGCGCCCCCGGGCAGGGCACCACCTTTGCCTTTACCGTGCCTGTGAGCCGGCCTGTGTAGGGTTTTGGCAGGGTCTGCCGGCCGCCAAGTGCGGTTGTCGTACTAACGAGCCTATCCGAAAGCAGCCGAGGCGGCTCCCACCCTTGCTCGGAGCGTAGCGGAGGGGCCCGCCGGTTTTAGCCCAAGAGGTGCCACCCTCAGGCCGCTCGCCGGGCGTGGGAGCCCGGCCCGCTGGCTTTTCGGATAGGCGCTAACGGGCGTAGCGGCGGACAAAGCGGGCCATACGCTCCAGGGCCTCCTCGATGGCCGGTAGGCTCGTGGCATAGCTGCATCGCACGTGGCCTTCCCCACAAGCGCCGAAGGCCGACCCAGGCACGACAGCCACCTTTTCCTCAAAGAGCAGGCGCTCCGAGAACTCGTCCGAGTTGAGACGTGTGGCGCCGATGGAGGGAAAGGCATAAAAGGCACCTTTGGGCTCGACACAGGGCATGCCGATGCTGTTCAGCCCTTCGACGATGGCCCGGCGGCGCCGGTCGTAAGCGGCGACCATCTCCTGCACGAACTCTTCGCCGTGCCGCAGGGCCTCAATGGCCGCGGCTTGGGCCGACGTCGGCGCAGACATGATGATGTACTGATGGACCTTGCGAGCCGCGCTCACAATCTCGGCCGGGCCCGCGACATAGCCGATGCGCCAGCCCGTCATGGCATAGCCCTTGGAAAAGCCGCCCAGGAGCACGGTCCGCTCGCGCATGCCGGGCAGCGCCGGCACGCAGCAATGCTCGACGCCGTAGACCAGCCGGTCATAGATCTCATCCGAGATGACGAGCAGGTCCTCCTCGCAGGCTACCCTGGCCAGGCCCGCCATGCTCTGGCGATCCAGGACGGCGCCGGTCGGGTTGTTCGGATAGCCGATCAGGAGTGCCCGCGTGCGCGGGCCGGTAGCCGCACGGATCCGCTCAGCGTCCAACTGAAAACCGTCCTCGACGCGCGTCTCGATGGGCACGGGCACGCCGCCGGCAAAGAGGGTCCCCGCTCTGTAGGCCACGTAGCAGGGCTCGGGGAGGATCACCTCGTCGCCGCTGTCGATCAGCGCCAGCAGAACGACATGCAAAGCCTCAGACACGCCCACTGTGATCAGGAGTTCGGTCTCCGGGTCATAGGTGACGCCGTAGAGCCGCCGCAAATGCTCCGCCAGCGCCACCCGCAGGTCGGTGAGGCCCGAGTTGGACGTGTAGCCGGTCATCCCCTGTTCCAGAGAGTGGATGCCGGCACGCACGATGGGCTCGGGGGTCACACAGTCGGGCTCGCCGATGCCGAGGGAGATGACGCCATCGGTGGTCGCGATGACGTCGAAAAAGCGCCGCAGCCCCGACGGGGGCACGTTGCGCACTCGTCGCGCCAGGGTGAAACTCATCAGTCATCCTCCACACAATGAAGTGGCGGCGCCACGACATCCCTGGCGGTGCGCAATCACCAAATAGACAAAGCGCGAGCACCTGTGCCCGCGACTCCGGCGGCCTCGCAGCCGCGCCCGCTACCGGAACAACCGCTTGCTCCGGAAGCCCCAAAATCCCATTAGCATCAGTTCTTCGCCCCCTGACCGCCGCGCATCGTCTCCACGACCAACCGTTCCAGATCGTCGAGGGAGAACGGCTTGGCCAGATGAGGTCTTCCGGTCTCTTGCAGATAGCGCTTGGTCTCTGGGCTGACTACATCGCCCGTCACAAAAACGACGCGGCCGGCCATCTCGGGGTTCAGCCGCGAGAGGTGAGCGAAAAAGGCACGTCCACTCATGCCCGGCATCTTTAGGTCGGTCAGCACCACATCGAACTGATGCTCATGGGCCAGGTCGAGGGCGGCCTGCCCCTCATGGGCCACGGACACCCGGCAGCCGATGTCCTCGAGAAAGCGCTCCACGAGGGTAGCGATCTCGACCTCATCCTCCAAAACCAGCACCCGGCTCCCCGCGGCCGGGTTGGGCCGCCCGGTAGGCGCCAGCTGCGCTTCGCGTTCGCGCGGCATGGGCTCCTCGGCCACGCGAACACGCCCGAAAGCCGGCAACATGACGTAAAAGGTGGCCCCCTGCCCCTCGGCGCTCTCGACCCAAACCCGCCCGTTGTGCGCGCGCACGATACCGTAACAGATGGAGAGGCCCAGGCCCGTCCCCTGCTGCTCTGCACGCGTCGTGAAAAAGGGATCAAAGATACGGTCGGCCAGCGCGGCAGGAATCCCCGGCCCATTGTCGGCAATGGCCACCAGAAGCTGGCCATCGCCCGTGATCGAGGTGCGGACGCGTATCTCACCACCCCTGCCCGCCTGGGCCATTGCCTGCTCGGCATTGGTCAGGATATTGACAAACACCTGCTGCAGTTGGTAATGGTCCCCCTGAACCCTGGGCAGGCCCGCCGCCAACTCGGGGATAACGCGAATACCTGCGCCGGCCATTTGCGGCTCACACGCGTCCAGAACGCTCTGCAAAACGGCATTCAGGTCCACCGTCTCCTGAATCCGAGGATGCTCGCGGGCAAACGTCAGGAGCCCCTGGACGACCCGTGCGGCGCGCTCTGCATGCTGACTGATGGCCCGCAGCTCGCGCTCGGCCGCCTCGCTGCCGTTCTGCCCGCACAGGAGCTGAGCATAGCCGCGGATGACCGTCAGCGGGTTGTTCAGCTCGTGGGCCACGCCCGACACCAGCTCCCCGATGGCCGACAGCTTTTCGGCTTGCCGGAGACGTCGCCTGAGCTGGGCCTCTTCCGTCAAGTCCGTCACCACACCCAGCATGCCGCTAAAGGCCTGCCCTTCGAAGAGAGGCACAGCGCCCACGGCGATGTGACGCAGCGAGCCGTCCTTGCGTAGCAGGTCAAACTCACAGCGGGTGTTGCGGCCACTCTGCAAAAGCCCAAAGCTCTCTACAGCGCAGCCACGCTCCTCGGGGCGAGCCAGAATCCCCCAATCCCGGCCGAGCAACTCTTGCACTGAATAGCCGCAGAGCTCTGCCAGACGCGGTGTCGCATAGCTCACCCGACCGTTCGCATCGGTCAAAAAGATGCCCTCTTGCATCGTGTGCAGGATGCGCTCGTTAAAGCGCTGCAGGTCCTCCAGGTCGACCAGGCGGCGCTGGGCCTCGTGATAGAGGTGAGCGTTCTCCAGAGCCAGACCCACCTGGCGCGCAACAGCCTGAAAGAGTTCGATTTCGTTCGGCAGGAAGGCACGCAACTCGCGGGCAAAGGCCAGCAACAGGCCGACCGTTCGCTGCTGGCCGCGCAGGGGCACAGAGATGAACGTCTTGAGCCCCTCGCCCAAGAGCGAAGCTTCAGCCTCAAAAAGCCCCCATTGCGCAGCCGGGGCGGCCCCCCGCTTGAGGCTCCACCCCACCGGCGGCCGGCCCATGACCTGGCCTGCCGTTTCCGCAGCCAAGCCGCGATAGGCTGCCAGCGCCGGGTCACCCGTTTCGCCGTCCAGTAAGTAGACAAGCCCGGCGCCCGCAGGGAACAGACGCAGTATGGTATCCAGCGCCCGTTCGGCGATGACGTGGGGCTCGAGCGAGGCGCTGACGGCGCCGGCTACCTTGTTAAGCACGGCCAGTTCGCCGGCGCGCCGCTTCTCTGCCGAGAGCAGGCGCAGGCCCTGCACGCCGATGCCCAGTTGCTCCCCCGCCGCCGCGATCAGCGCCACCTCATCGGCGCGGAAATCCCGCGGGTAGGCCGTGTGCACCGTGAGTACCCCCAGCGTCTCCTCGGCCGCCCGCAGTGGTGCCGCAACAAAGGCCCCAATCTGCAATGATGACAAGGCCGAGGCGGAGAGGCCGGGCTCGCGCGCGACATCGGGCACCACCCAAGGCGCTAGAGAGAGCTGCAGCAACCCAGAGCCCCACGCCGATCCCGCAGCCAGCGCCTCGCCGGCAAGGGCCGCGAAATCCAGGCTGACGCCGCGATGCGCCGCCAAGAGCAGGTCCGTGGCCCCCTTGTCGCGCAAAAGGACAGCGCCGCTATCGAGTTGCAGCACGTCGAGGATGGTCTGCAGCGCCTCGCCGAGCGAGTCCTCCAGTTTGCTCGCGCGGGTTATGGAGGCGCCGATGGCGCCCAACACGCCCAGGCGCACATTGGTGCTTTCGATGGCCTGACGCGCTCGCTGTTCGGCCAAACGAGCCTCAGCCAGCCGCCCCAAAGAAGCCACCACGGCCTGTACGTGGCTCACCAAAGCCCGGAAGCGCGCCTCATCGACCACCGGCGTCTCGCGCAGAGCGGCCCGCAGCTCCGGCACCCCCAGCCGCAGGCACCTGGACATCTCCTCGAGCCATTCCTCGTCGGGCACAGCCGCAGGCATCACTCGCCCGGCGACTGCCGTGGCAAGCCAGGCATCGTTGGCCCGGATCGGCACTGCGGCCAATCGCAGCTCCAACAGTGGGTACTGGGAGAGAATAGGCTCGCTACACTCGCCAAGCAGGCGCCGGCGAGCAGGGTCGCCAAAGGTACACAGGGGTTCGGGCAGGCGGCAGGCAAAGCGGCGGGCGAGCCGGCACGCGGGCGGGAGGGCAGCAGCGCTGCTCAGAGGCCGGCCACTCGGGGTAACGAGCGACAGGTGGAGGCCCGTTGCGGCGATCAGAGAGTCCTGGAGATCTTGGATCTCCTGCGGCGCCAAGAGGTTGAGAAGGAAAAACGGGTCAGGCACCGCGGTTCTTCCGAGTACCATGCTGTTCTGCCTGCCTGTAATGCGGCCAGCGCCTGGGCAACTGCGTCGTGAACGGCCACGGATGCAGGGCAGGTGCACGTTGCGCCGGTCCTGCTCGGCTAGAGTGGTGGCATCGGGGCAACAGGTGCGTTCAGGTCAGGACGAAGGCGTTCCGAAACGCACCAGGATGTTCCGCACCAACTCCAGAACCCAGGCCTGCTTGTCGGCGGGCAGCGCCTCGAACCCTTCCAGGGTCAGCTCGTTGTCGTCAGCCAACCCCGCCATCGCCTGCGCAACGCGGACAAGCATGGCGCTTGCCTGTTCGCGCACCACCGTGGGGCGCATGGTCAGATATGCTGCCTGGGCCCAGAGGTCAGCCGGCAGCGGTAGGTACTGCGTCTCGAATACTGGCTCTTCGGACATGAACGTTCTTCCCAGTTCGTATGGCCCAGCAGGGGGGGGCAATGAGCACTACTTCCAGTATAGCGCCTTTGCCAGCCACTGTCAAAACCCCCGGCGCAACTTGACCCTATTCTCTTCTTGCGTATCCTGTTAGGGGCCTTTTTCGTCTATGTAGATGTTCCAGCCACACGCAGGATGAGCGCGCACGTTCAGACGCTGCGGGGCTGCGCCTCGCCCGGCTTTTCGAGCCTATCCGGAGAGCTGCTGAGGCTGTGTAATCCTTGGATGGGCTCTGAGATTGGAGGAAACCGTTGCTCGGCGCGTTGCAGCCTCGCCATATCTGGCTGGCTTTGTGTTCCTTGGTGGGGGGTGGGCTGATCATCGGTTCAGTGCTGATCATGCGCCGGCCGGCCGTCCTGGGCAGTGGGTACATCGCCGCCCCAGCGCCCTCGCACGCGGCACCGACCCAGATGCCTGTGCTGGCGCCCGTCCTGCCGACGGCGACGCCGCCGGCACCCACCACCACCCCCACGGCGTCGCCCACGGCTACCGCAACGGCAACCCCGCTGCCGGCCTTTGAGCCCGACGGTGTGGAGCGCACAGTGCGTGTGCCTGTGCTCATGTACCACTATGTGAGCGGCCTCCCGGCCGATGCCGACATTTACCGCCGAGACCTCACCGTTTCGCCCGAAGCGTTTGAGCGCCAACTCGCCTACCTGCAGGGCGCGGGCTACACCGGCATCTCCCTGGAGACCCTGGTGCGCCACCTGGCCACCGGCTCGCCGCTCCCGTCCAAGCCGATCGTGCTCACCTTCGACGACGGATATGCGGACAACTATCTCTATGCCTTCCCGCTGCTCCGGCAATACGGCTTTGCGGGCACCTTTTTCGTCATTACGGGATTCCTGGACGAGGGCCGAGGGGGCTACATGAGTTGGGAGCAGGCGCGGACCATGCAGAAGAACGGCATGGACATCCAGCCCCACAGCATCTGGCACGTCGACCTGCGCACACTATCGGCAGACGAGCTGGCACAAGAGCTGAGCGGCTCGCGCCGGGCGGTCGAGGAACACGTGGGCAAGCCCGCACATCTCTTCGCCTATCCCTCCGGCCGCTACAACCAGCGGACCATCGAGGCATTGCGCGATGCCGGGTACTGGGGGGCAGTAGTGACCACTGGCGGCGTCGAGCACTCTTCGACGGCGCTATTCGAGATCAAGCGCGTGCGCATACACGGGGGCGACACCGTCGAGGACATCCAGGCCACCCTGGCCGCCTACGACTAGGCGTGTTTTCAAACCCAGCCAAGGCGATTCCTGGAGCTCTCGCCGGGTTGACGGTTCAGGGCGCCGGCTGCCAAACGGGGCACTGCTCGTTGGCCGCGCTCATGGTCAGGTTGACCTGCTGGCTGCCGTCGGCGAGCATGGTGTAGATATCCCAATTGCCCTCGGCGTTCGAATAGTAGGTGAGCCACTTCCCATCGGTCGACCAGGACGGCTGGTGCTCGTCCGAATCCGGGCTCCGGCTGAGGTTCACCGGATTCGAACCGTCCGGCTCCATGACATAGATCTCCATGTTGCCGTCACGGTACGAAGCAAAGGCAATCCTTTTCCCATCCGGCGACCACGCCGGGTACAGGTCACTCACCTGGTTCGACGTCAACCGCTGCAGATCGCTGCCGTCGCGGTTCACGCTATAGATCTCGGCGTTGCCGTCGCGCTCCGAGACAAACGCCAGCCGCGCCCCATCCGGCGACCAGGTCGGCGCATAATCAAGCGCCCCGCTCTGAGTGAGCCGTCGCACCTCCGAACCGTCCGGCTTGGCGATATAGAGTTCCCAGTTCCCGTCCCGATACGAAGCAAAGGCGATATCCATCCCATCCGGTGACCAGGCCGGGGTCCACTCATCGGCCGCGCTGTTGGTAATGTTGCGTAGGCGTGTGCCGTCCGCGCTCATCACCCACACGTCGCGATTGCCCCCCCGGTTCGAGATAAAGGCCAGTTCCTGCCCATCAGGCGACCAGGTCGGCATCGCGTCCTCGCTCGTGCCGTCGGTCATGCGGACGGGATCGGTGCCGTTGTCGCGCATCGTCCAGATGGACCAGGGCTCGCCGGGCGCCTCTTGCGCCATGTAGGCGATACGCCCCGGCAGAACCACACGGGTCGCCGTAGGCCGGGGCGCAGCCTCGACGGTCACCGTAGGCAGGGGCACAACGGCCGGCACCCGGTTGTTGCGCAGAGCCCAGATCCTGGCCACCAGCAGCACCCCTAACGCCACGCCCACCCAGGGCAGAATCGCCGACCAATCGACAGACAGCATGGGGCGCTTTGCGCCGGCCGGCCTGGGGCGCCGCCTCTTCTTACCGTGCAGCACCTGATCCACCGGCTTGGCCTCCGCCAACCAGGCCCGCAAGAGTTCCACGCGCATGGTGTAGGCGCCGCCGCCGAACCAGTGCACGAGACGGCGGCGTGCCAGTTCGTCGAGCGCGCGCTCCGCCACCTCGCGGCGGTAACTGGCGCCCTCCCGGCGTAGGTAGAGCACCAAGTCCCATGCCGTCGCCGTGCCGTCATAGCCGCGCATCGAGCCAAAGGCGGCCAGCATGACCTGCGCCTCGCGCGAGAGTCCCTCCCACTCCTGCGCAAAGAACCTGGCCACCTGGCTCAACACCACAGGCATCAGGTCGCCCACAGCATGAATCGTCACCTGACCATAAGGGGCGAGGTGACGGTACAGCTCGGCCCCATAGACCTGCACTAGATACGGATGCCCCCCAGTGAGCCCGTGGATGCGGCGCATGGCGTCGTAATCAAAGCCGAGCTGGTAGCGGGCCATCCCCGCCAGCAACTCTTCCGTCTGCTCGACAGTGAGATAGTCCAGGTCCCAATAGGGCAACCCGCGCAGCGCCGGCACCGGCTCGGCGGCCTGGGTAGACACGCCGCGCACCGACAGCACCACGCGCAGGCCCGGCTCGCGCTCGACGATCTCGCGCAGGCGAAACACCAAGTCGGCCCAGTTGCCCTCCTGCAGGAGCGCCAGGTCTGGGCCATCAAGCAGCAGAAACAGGGGGTGGTCGCGGAACGCCTCGCGCCAGAGGGGCAGAACCTCGCGCCGCAGGTAGTCGTCCTGCGAGAGAAAAGCCTCCCGCGAGAGCGTTGCCGCGCCCCCCTCGCTGGCCAGCCCGTGCACCTCGGCCACGATGCTCCACAGCAGTTCGCGCGCAGAGGCATTGGGCAGGGCCTCCAGGTCCACGTAGGCCGTAGTGCCGCGCGTCGTGTACTTTTGCGCCATGCGCACGAGGAGCGACGTCTTGCCGATCAGGCGAGCGCCATACACAACGACAAAGCGCTCGCCGGCCAGGAAGCGGTCGATGGGCCATTCCAGGGCATCATCCCGCCCAAAGAAGCGCTCTTCCTCTTGGATCGGTTGGTTTGGCGTGAAGGGGTTATGGTCAGAAGGGCGGGGCACTGTCACCTCGTTGGTCTGGTCAACACAATCAGATAACCATCGACTCCTGGGGCTGGGAGAGAAGCCCACGCCCAAAGCGTTCCAGGCGGAACGGCAACACCTCGTCGGTAGCGCGCCCAAGCATCAACTCGACGAGCAGGCGCCCACCTTCCGGGGCAGCCATGATGCCATGACCGCCGTACCCTACGTTCAGGAACAGCCCGGGCACGGGCTCGTAGGCATCGATGATCGGATTATTATCCGGCGTGCAAGGGTACTGCCCGGCGCTCAGGTGCACGTCGTCGCGCCGCAGACGCGCCGCCACCCCCTGCCAGAACGGCGCCAGCTCAGCCACCGCATCGAGCACCAGCGGCGGGAACATCCAATCCGTCGGCACATTCTCCACCGGCGGGCTGGGTTGCTCCAAGAGCGCCCAGCCTAGGGCGGCTCCGCCTGCCTCCGGCCGCCAATAAGCCCCGGATCCGTCGTCGACCGTCATCGGGGCATCCGCAGGAATCTCCTCATAACCGGTAATGACGACCTTGTGCCGGCGCACTGCCGTCACGGGGAGGGAAGCCTGAAAGCGCTCCGCCACCCCGGCATAGGGTCCCGTAGCCAAAACGGCCCGTCGCGTGGCAATACTGCCGCGCGGCGTCTCCACCGCGGCCACGCCCTGCGCATCCAGGGCCAGGCCGGTCGCCTCGGTGCGCAAGCAGAAGCAACCGCCCGGCGTGGCCTGGGCCAGGCCCACCGTCAGGGCATGCGTGGAGAGCCACCCATCGCCCGCGCGGAATGTCGCCGCCGTGACCTGCGGACCGAGGTAGGGGAAGCGCGCCCGTGCCTCGTCGCCCGTGAGGTACTCTACGTCTTGCAGGCCATGGCAGCGCTGCCGTTCCACACGCGCCGCCAGCTTTTCCGGCCCATCCTCTCGCCCCGAAGCAAAGAGGTACCCTTGGTGCCGCAGGCCCAGGTCGTAGCCTTTGAGCCCGGTGACCTCGGCAAAGCGCTCAAAGAAGGCAATGCTCGCCGACATCATGCGTATATTCTCGGGCTCGGTGAACTGGGCGCGAAAGCACTCCTCCGAGGCCGCCGTCGTCAACGTGCCCAGGCCGTCCCGGCGCTCGAGGCAAACGACCGACAAGCCCGCGCGGCCGGCCCAAAAGGCTGTAGCCAAGCCAATGATGCCCCCGCCGATGACCACGACATCTGCCGTGCGCGGCAAGTCCGCCGCAGAGGGGATGACAATCCTGCCCACGTTACCTCCCTTGGTCGCGCAATCCGAGGTCACAGCCCTGTGGCCTCAACATGGGTGCACTGCCCTGGCCCCCAGTGGCGTCTGTTTGCCCTAATCTACCGAGCAGAGGATGCGGCCGCAACTGCCGCAGCGCACGATGGCGTCGCTGCGCCTGAGCTGCTGGGCCAGGCTCGTCGGCACGGCCACCCGGCAACCCTCACAGAGGCCCTTACGAACCGCGGCCACACCGCGCCCGCCCTTCTTGCGGCAGGATTCGTCGTATGGCTCCAGGAGCGTAGCCGGCAGCGCGGCGCGCAAGCTCACCACCCGCTCATCCAGGCGGGCCAACTGTGCCTGCAGCTCGGCCACGAGGGCTTTGGTCTGCGCCTGTGCCTTCTCCCAGGCAGTGTGCGCGGCTTCCCACGCACGCTGCGCCTGTTCCAGGCGCGCCTCGCTGTCGTCGGTTTCGGTCAGGCCGTTGAGGATGTGGTCTTCGAGGGTATCGCGGCGACTCCGCAGGTGGCCGAGGTCGGTTTCCAGATTCTCGAGTTCTTTGGGGTTGCGCACGTCCCCATCGTAGAGGCGCTTTTCGTTGGCGGCGATCTTGCTCGTCAGCCCTTGCAGCTCCAGCTCGAGATCGCGCACCTGGGCGCGCAACCGGGCCAGCGCCGCCTTTTCTCTGTCCAGCCTCTCGCGCGCCTGCGCCAACTTGGGCGTCTCTCCGAGGCTCTGCATCGCCTCCTGCAGCCGGCGTGCCGTGTCTGCCCGCTCAAGGTCGGCGACCTGCAGTTGATAGACCGTCTGTAGCCCGGGCATGGCATCTCCTTCCACGAGCCAATGGCGGTGCGACCCTTCTTCAATGGCGATTATAGCACAGGGGCATGGCCGCGACAACCAGGCAAGGGAAGGGGCGCGATTCGGCAAGGAGTGCATAATCGGCGTACGCCGGTCCTGCAGAGCCTACTGCCGCTCTTTGCCGTTTCCGGCTCAGCGAGTACAATAGGCCGGTCTATTGCTCAACAGCCCGGCGAAAGTACGTTCGCCTTTTCAGGAGCACAAGAGAACCGTGCTAGTTACCGTACCCTGCAACCTGTGTGGCGCCGACGACGCTCGCCCGCTCTACCCCAACACCCTCGGCCATGACGACCGCTCCGGCAGCATCGAGCGCTACCGCTGCACCAGCTCGGGCTATGGCCGGCACTATGCCATCGTACAGTGCAACCGCTGCGGGCTCATCTATGCCTCTCCCCGCTGCGATGAGAGGGAGGCAGAGAGTTCCTACGAGCAGGTCGTCGACAAACTCTACGTGCAGGAGCGACGGGGGCGCGAGCTGACCTTCCGCAAGAACGTACGCCCCCTGCAGGCCGAGCTAGCCGGGGTGGCCCGACCCAGAGTGCTGGATATCGGCTGCTACGCCGGCATCTTCCTGGAGGTCGCCGCCGAGCTTGGCTGGGATGCCTGGGGCGTCGAGCCCTCCGCCTGGGCCGCCGGCGAGGCCCGCCGCCGCGGCCTGAACGTCATCAACGGCACCCTGGCCGACGCAGAGTTCGCTCCGGGTTCCTTCGACGCCGTTACCCTTTGGGATGTCATCGAGCACTTGACCGACCCGCAGGCCGAGATGCGCCGGGTCAACCACGTCCTGCGGCCCGGCGGCCTGGTCTGCGTGCACACCATCGACGCCGGGAGCCTGCTGCACCGGCTCATGGGCCACCGCTGGCCCTGGCTGATGGAGATGCACCTCTACTACTTTTCGCGGCGCACCATGGCCCGCCTTCTGGAGCAGGCAGGCTTTCGGGTGGTGCGCCAGTTCATCCAGGGCCGCTATACCCTGCTGGACTATTTGCTCCACCAGGGCGAGGCCGTCAGCCCGCGCCTCTCGCGCCTGCTTCGTGGCGGCGCCCGGCGGCTGGGCATCGGCCAGTGGGCCATCCCCATCAACACCGGAGACCTCCTGACGACCCTGGCGCGCAAGGCCGGCGACCTGGAGGCGTAAGAGCGGACAACCCATTCGTGGAGGGCCGGCTATGGCTGGGCAATGGCTCACAAGCCTGTTGGATCTCCTCTTCCCACCGCGCTGCACCGCCTGTGGCACGCCTGGGATGTGGCTGTGCCCCACCTGCCGTGCCCGGGTCCGGTGGCTCGCGCCGCCCATCTGCCGCCATTGTGGCGAGCCGCTCCTCCCCGACGGGCGCTGCCCGCGGCGGCGCCACCACCTGGAGCAGCTCAGCAGGCTGCGCAGCGCCGCCTGGCACACGGGTCCTCTGCGCACCGCCATCCACCGCTACAAGTACCAAGGCCGGCGCATCCTCGCCGGCCCCCTCGGCGCCATCCTCCTCGAAGCCTGGCGCCGCGACCCGCCGCCGGCGGACCTCCTCCTCCCCGTGCCCCTCCACGCACAGCGCTTGCGCGAGCGCGGCTTTAACCAGGCCGCGCTCCTCGTGCGCGAGCTGGCCCGCGAGACCGGCATCGCGGCCGACGAGCGGTCGCTACGGCGCGTGCGCCCCACACGGCCTCAGGTCGGCCTGAGCGTCGACGAACGTCTGGCCAACGTCGAGGGCGCCTTTGCCTACGCCGGCCCGCCGCTCGAGGGGCGCGCTGTCTGCCTGATCGACGACATCTGCACCACCGGCGCCACCCTGCAGGCCTGCGCCGCTGCCCTGCGCGAGCACGGCGCGCGCACCATCTGGGCCTATACCGTCGCGCGGCCGGCGTGGGGCCGGCAGAACGAACCCTAGTTCACCCGCAGCAAGCGGTCCATGCCCAACGCCTGACGGGCTGGGCCGCTTGCCTGGCTGCCGGATGTTGCACGAGGGCAACCGGCGGCGTGATCGCTGTTCCTGTTTCGGCCAATCCGTGTATCTCAGAACGACCCATCCGGAGGGAGAAAATGCCCACACTCTACGAAAAGATCTATGGCTGCCTGGCTGCCTCGCGCGTCGCCTCGGCAATGGGCGCGGTGGTAGAGGGTTGGTCGCCGGAACGCATCAAGGAAACCTATGGCTTTGTAGACAGACTCTACCCCTACCTGCACTATTCCCATCGGGGCGTCGATTGGCAACGCATGGCCGGCACAACCGAGGACGGCATCGAACGGCAAAAGCTGATGTGCCGTGCAATCATCCGCAAGCAAGACCGCATCACCGCCCAGGATCTGTATGATGTTCAGGTGGAGGTGCTGGACCTGTCCAAGATGTGGTTCATGACCGAGCCCGACGACCAGCGCGTCATGGGCTTTATGAAAGCGGGCGTGCCGGCGGTAGAGGTGGGGCGCCTCAGCAACTGGCACGGCCTCAACGCTGTCGCCCGCGCCAGCCACCCCATCGGCCTGATCAACGCCTGCGACCCTGATGGCGCCGTGCGCGATGTGGCCGATATCGGCCGGCTCTACTTTACCCCTACAGACATCGCCCTGGTCTGGGCGGGCGTCTACGATGCCGCCATCGCCCTGGCCCTGCGGCCCGATGCGACGGTCGACTCGGTAATCAGCGGCGCCCTGCGCTACGCTACGGACCCAATGCGCAAGGAGATCGAGCGAGCGCTCGAGTGGGCCCAGATCGAGGACTATGAGACCATGCGCGCCGAGTTCTACAAGGTGTATAACGGCGGCGGTACCCCCTATGCCGCGGCTACGGCCGCCGAGACGGTGACCAAGGCTCTCGCCGTTTTCGTCCATGCCCAGGGCGACGCCAAACGCGCCATCCTGGAGGGCGTGAACTTTGGCCGCGATACCGACTGCCTGGCGGCGACGGCCGGTGGCTTGGCCGGTGCCCTATCCGGCATCGGCGCCATACCCGAAGAGTGGGTCAAGCAGGTCGACGAGGCCACCATGGCCAACCCCTATACGAACACCCAATGCACCATCAAAGAGCATGCTGACGGCATCTACCAGGCCCTTCAGACCCGCGCGCGCAAAATGCGCGAACTGGCTGACCTGCTGAGTTGACAGGAGCCCGGAAGCACGGGGCACCGGTCCGGTCCAGCCTGAGAAGAGGCATCGTGTACTCCCTTGGCCCTGGCAGGGCAAGGGAGTACACGGCAATACGCGCGCAGGCGCGCAGCAAACTCGTTGACATTTCCCCCCAAAGCCGCTACAATGGAGTTGCATCATCGTCGCAACCCTCCCCCTTAACAACTTTAGCCTCCATGCCAGCCCGAACTGCAGTCATCCGAGTTCGTCCGTTGATCGGCTGTCTTTGGCGAGAAAGGAGAAACCGAGATGCAACTGATCGTGCAGGGCAAGAACGTGGAGGTTACCGACTGGCTGCGCCAGTATGTGGAAAAGAAGGTTGGCCGCCTGAACCGGCGCCTCCCCGATATCCACGAAGCGCGCGTCGAAATGTCGATCCAGAACGCCAGGAATTCGGGTGACCGTCACGTTGTGCAGATTACGTTGCGCAGTAACGGCACGATTCTTCGGGCTGAGGAACGATCTGCCGATATGCAGACCTCGATCGACACCGTGCTGGACAAGATGGTCCGCCAGATCGATCGCTACAAGGGCAAGCGCGCCCGCGGGCGCATCCGGGGAACCGGGGCAGCCGACGCCATGGCGGGACTCGCAGAGGCCGAGATGGGCCGGATCGTACGCACCAAGCGCTTCCCCGTCACAGCCATGACCCCCGATGAGGCCATCGATCAGATGGAACTCTTGGGTCACGATTTCTTTGTCTTTTACAATGGTGATCTGGAAGAGCTCAACATCGTCTACCGCCGTCAAGACGGCAACTATGGCCTTCTGCAGCCCGATATCGCTTAGCGCCGCCTGAGCCCCCTTGCCGGGTTCACCGGCAGCGTGGCCCAATAAGCGGCAGATCACAAGTTTCCAGGAACAGCGGGGTCCGCACCATAGCGGCCCCGCTGTTTTGCGTAGAGGAGCCCCTTGAGCACAATCGACCGCTTGCCTCTCGTCATCTTTTGCGGACCCGTCGCCCCAAACGAGCCCGAGCGCTGGGTGGACCTGGCCTGCCGGGCCAACACGGTGGACCTGATCGACCGGGCACGCCGGGTGCCGGCCATCGATCCCATCGTGGTAGTCACCCCGGCGGACCCCGTCTGGAGTGCAGAGTTGGCCCAGCTGGGGGCCGAGGTCGTGCCCGATGCCGCCGGAGAGCCCTTCCACTTTGGCCGCGCCCTACAGAGCGCGGTCGCCCGCCTGGCGCTGCCGCGCTTCCTCTACATCGGCGGCGGCGCAGGTGTGCTGCTCACCTCGGAGGCCCTGGCCGCCCTAGTCGAGCGCGCCCTGCGCCTGGAGCGGGGCGTGCTGGCCAATAACCTGTACTCGGCCGATCTGCTGGCCCTGGCCCCGGCCTCTGCCCTGACTGCGATCGACCCACCCCCTACAGACAACGACCTGGCCTGGCGCCTGGCCGCTGCCGGCCTGCCTCTGGAGACCCTGCCGGCCACAGCGGCCACCCGGCTGGACCTGGATGCGCCCAACGATGTGGCTGTCGCTACCCTCCACCCAGACTGCGGCCCCGCGCTGCGCCGCCTGGCCGCCAGCCTGCCCCTGCCCATGGACCATCTTCAGCGCCTGCTGGCCGAACTCGAGAGCCCACAAGGCGAGGTGCTCGTCTATGGCCGCCTGGCCGCCGCGACCTGGGCGCAGCTCGAGCGCCTCCCCTGCCAAACGCGCGCCTTCTCCGAAGAGCGCGGCATGCGCGCCAGCGGGCGGCTGGCCCGTGGCGAGGTCTATGCCTGGCTGGGCGCCTTTCTCGAATGCGCCGGCCCGCGCCGCTTCTTCCACTCGCTGGCCAGGGCCTGCACAGCGGCCATCCTGGATACGCGCGTGCTCTTTGCCCACCAGCGCATCTCACCCAGCCCAGCAGACCGCTTCAACTCGGACCTGCTGCAGCCGGAGCGGATTGCGCAGCCGGCAGTCAGAGCGTTCACTCAGGAGGCCCTGGACGCTCCCCTGCCGATCCTCCTGGGCGGGCAGTCTCTCGTCTCAGGCGGCCTGCTTGCCCTGGCCGAGGCCGCAACGCCAACCCTGCGTTGACACCTCGCCCAGCCATGCATATAATCGCCGTATCTTTAGCACCCTCCCGCAGGTTCCAAGACCTGCTCTGGAGGTAGAAACGTGGCTCAGCACCTACCCGCTGGAAAGAGGCCGTCTTGGAACCCGCGGGAGGGTCGAACCGCACGTGCCAATGGAGTTGTGCAATGCAAGTCGTAACCGCCGAACAGATGCGCTCGCTGGAGGCCGCAGCCGCCGCCACGGGCCTGGGCTACGACGAGATGATGGAACGCGCCGGCGAGGCCGTGGCCGAGGCGCTGGACGATCTGAACCTGGCGGAGGAAACCGCTATCCTGGTACTGGTCGGCCCGGGGAACAATGGGGGCGACGGCCTGGTAGCCGCCCGGTCGCTCCACGAGCGCGGCGCGCACGTCACCTGCTATATCTGGAAGCGCGATACGGAGGGTGACGACAATTATCAGCGCGTCTCCGAGCTGGGCATTGAGATCATCCGGCAGAGCGAGGATGCGGACCTGGCGCGCTTCCGCGAGGTGCTGGCCTCGAGCCAGGTGGTGATCGACGCGCTGTTGGGCACGGGGGCCAGTGGGCCGCCACGCGGCGATCTCGCCGGCCTGCTGAGTGCTCTGCAAGAGGGTCTGGCCCTCATGCAGCCCGGCCGCCCGCCTCTGCAACGCCTGGATTGGCCCATCCCCCAGCAGAGGATACGCCCTTACATCGTCGCCGTTGACCTGCCCTCGGGGATGAATGCGGATACCGGCGAAGCGGACCCGCTGACGCCGCAGGCTGACCTGACAGTGACCTTTGCCTTCCCCAAGCAGGGCCTGTTCCGCTTCCCGGGGGCCGGGCTGGCCGGGGACGTCATCGTCGCCGACATCGGCATAGCGGAACCGCTGGCAGCCGACATCACCCTCGAGGTGGCCGAGCACACCATGGTGTGCCCGCTCCTCCCCGAGCGCCCTGCCAACGCCCACAAGGGCACCTTTGGCAAGGTGATGGTGGTAGCCGGATCGATCAACTATACCGGCGCGCCGTACATGGCGGCCATGGGCGCGGCTCGCGTAGGCGCCGGGCTGGTGACTCTGGCCATTCCGCAGCCCATCTACCCCGTTTTGGCCGCCAAGGCAGTGGAGCCGACCTTCCTCCTCCTGCCGAGCGATATGGGGGCCCTGACGCCGGCCGCCCTCAAGGTCCTGGAGCCGGCCTTTGAAGGCTACAAGGCTCTCTTGTTGGGGCCGGGCCTGGGGCGAGAAAAGGCCACCGTCGACCTGGTGGACCAACTCCTGGGGCTCCGGCCGGCCAGCCCGCGTGCGGCCCTGGGCTTTTTGGCCCGCGAGGCGGTGCCCGAGGCGCACTCGCACGAGCTGCCGGCCGCCGTGGTCGATGCGGATGGGCTCAACGCCCTGGCCGATACGCCCGATTGGTGGAAAGGTGTGGCAGGGCACCTGGTCTTGACCCCCCACCCTGGTGAACTGGCAAGGCTGCGCGACACTGACGTGAAAACGATCGAGGCCGACCGCGTCGCCGCCGCCGCCCAGGCCGCCCAGGAGTGGGAACAGGTTGTCGTCCTCAAGGGCGCGTACACCGTCGTTGCCGCGCCCGACGGCCGGGCCACCCTCATGCCCTTCGCCAACCCCGCCCTGGCCTCAGCCGGCAGCGGCGACGTGCTGGCCGGCGCCATCGCCGGGTTCCTGGCCCAGGGGCTGGCGCCCGAATCCGCGGCCGTGGTCGGCGCCTACGTGCACGGCCTGGCCGCCGAGCTGGCGCGCCAAGCGCTGGGGCAGGCTGGCGTCATAGCCACCGACCTCCTGCCCTTCCTGCCCTCGGCTATCGACCAGTTGCAGAGCGTATGCTGATGACCGGCCCGGCGCAGGGGTTAAAGCAAAAAGGCCGCCCAAAAGGCGGCCCGTGTGGGCAAGATAGGACTCGAACCTACGGCCTCCACGATGTCAACGTGGCGCTCTAACCAGCTGAGCTACTTGCCCGTAACGCTTCAGATTATAGCAGACTTGGCCCGTGAATGCAAATGGGCCTCATTGTACGTCTAGGAGTTGCCCGTGTTCAGACACCGGCCCGCGCAGCGGGCGATCAGGCATGTTGTCTTCCAGTGTGGGTTGGCCCTGTCGCTGCTCGTGGCCGGCATGGTGGCGCCACTCCCCGCCGCAGCGGACCCGGTGGGCATTCCCCAAGGGCCCATTCCCCTCGACGAGGCACTCGAGCCGGTCGAACTCAGCTTTGTCGCCATCGATACCACCCTGTCGACGATCGACGAGGGCACGCTGGCCGACACCCGCACACGTACCCGTCTGCGCAACCCCGAGAAGAGAGAGTCCTATGAGCGCCAGGTGACCTTCCCGGATGGGCCGGTCGCCGACGTGCGCATCGGCACCCAGAACGGCGGCACCCGGCCGGCGGAGGACTCACCGCCCTATACCCTCTCTCTCGGGCCGGATGGTGACGCCGTCATCGAGGCCAGACAGAGATCGGTGGCCACCGGTGCGCTCATCGAAATCAGCTTCGACTGGTCGCGCCTCGCTGTGTGGGGCACGCCGCTCAGCGCCGGGCGGCTCACGCTGCATTTCCCGGATACGGTGTCCTCCGAGCAGATACTGGCCATAGACCCCGAGCCCACCCAGCGTGATACAACCCAATTGACCTGGTCCTACGAAAAGTTCGATCCGTCCGGAGAGGTCAGGGTGCTGCTGATCGCACCGCAATATTGGGCCGCCGCGCGCAACGCCCGCCGTGCAGCCTGGAGTGCGGAGGCCACGGCCGAGGACCGCTTGGCCCTGGCCGATGCCCTCCGCCCGCTCATCGCTGCAGAGGGTATGCCCGAGGCCGTCGTCGAGGCCCTGCAGGCCGAACTGCTGGCGGCCCTGCGCCAGGCCGTGGCAGCGGACCCGAGCAACGCGCGCGCCCACTCGGAGCTGGCTGCCTACCTGGAGGCCCATGCCAGCGATGATCCGGCCCTGCTGGCTGAGGCTGTGGCCGAGCGCAAGGCCGCCTACGACATGGCTCCCCACGACGGCGAACTCAAACAGCAGCTCCTCGGCGGCATCGACGCCTTCATGGCTGCCTGTCGCCGCGCCGGCGACACCCACGGCCTGCTGACCGCCCTGGACATGGCCGAGGCCGTCTCGCCCCAGGGCAGCCAGGAGCGCGCCGCCGCCTATGCCGAGCTGATCGTCGGCCTCCTCGAAGAGGGGCGCATGGCCGAGGCGGAGGCTACGATCATTGCCGGGTTCGGGCAGGAAGCATTGGGCCGCTACGCCTACTACAAGCCCCACTTTTCGCTCGTCTCCGGCCAGGTAGAGACGCTCATAGACCGGCGCGTGCTGCACTTGACCTTCGCCCCCTATGAAAGCGCCGCCGAGGCCGCAGAAAACGATCTGGCCGCCCTGGCCGGGGCTCTGGGGCGCATCTCTGGGGCGGAAGTACAGCGCTCCGGAGAGCAGGGTCACAGCGCGGTCCAGGTGATCGTCCCCTTCAGCGAGCCGAGCGACCTGCACACCGCCGGCCAGGCCCTGGTCGGGGCGCTCCCCGAGGATGCCGACCCGGCGCTGCAACTGGCTGTTGCTGCCGTAGCGCCGGCTGGGGTGAGCTTTCAGACCACGGAAAAGCTGCAGGGCGACCTGCTGGCCTATGCGGAGAAGGCGGACCTGAGCCCGGCACGGGCCGCCCTCGCGGAGCGCCTGCAGCAACTCGAATCGGCCCGCCTGGAGGCCCAGGCCGAAACAAGCGACCCCGTAGAGGCTGCCCGTCGCCGCTGGGTGCAGGCCCTCCTGCAGCAGTACGACGCCGGCTGGCGCGCCCTGGCCACCAGTTGCCAGGTCACCTACAAGCTGCTGCCGCCCGAGGATATCGTAGCCCCCCAGTGGACGCTCGCCTGGGGCGAGCAGCGCTCGCTGGCCTGGAGCACAGTCATCCCGCGCTACGAGCGCATCCTGCCCTACGTCATCGGTATCGCCGTGGCCCTGATCGCCCTGCTCATCCTCATCGCCGTGGGCCAGCGCCGCCGGCGCCACGTGTAAATCTCTTTTTGTCTACTATGCGTCCCTATCCACCCACTCGCGCGCCCGCTCGACGGCCTTGCGCCAGTTGCGATACCCCTCCGCCCGCTGGGCGTCGCCCCATACGGGCGCAAAGACGCGGTCCACACCCCAGTTGGCACGTAGATCGTCCGGACCGGACCAGATGCCGCAGGCCAGGCCCGCCAGATAGGCCGCGCCGAGGGCCGTCGTCTCGCGCACCGTGGGGCGGGTGACCTCTACCCCCAGAATGTCGGCCTGCAACTGCATCAGCAGGTTGTTGGCCGCCGCGCCGCCATCGACCTTGAGCGAACTCAGCCGGATGCCCGTATCCGCCTCCATCGCCTCCAGCACCTCTCGCGACTGGTAGCAGATGGCTTCCAGCGTCGCGCGCACCAGGTGGGCACGGTTCACATAGCGCGTCAGCCCGACGATCACGCCGCGGGCGTACATGTCCCAATGGGGCGCAAAGAGTCCGGAAAAGGCCGGGACAAAGTAGGCGCCGCCGCTATCCTCGACGGTGGCCGCGATCTCTTCCGTCTCGGCGGCTGTGCGGATGAGGCCCAGGTTGTCGCGCAGCCACTGGACGGCGGCACCGGTGATGGCAATCGAGCCCTCCAGGGCATAGGTGCAACGGCCGGGCTCCAGGCCATAGGCCACAGTGGTCAGCAAGCCGCGCTGTGAGGGGATGGGCGTATCGCCCGTGTTCAGCAACAGGAAGCAGCCGGTGCCGTAGGTGTTCTTGGCCTCGCCGGGCGCAAAGCAGGTCTGGCCGACCAGAGCCGCCTGCTGGTCGCCGGCAGCGCCGCAGACGAGCACCTCACCGCCCAGCGGGCCGTCGACGCGCGTCTTGCCGTAGCCCCGCACGTCGCAGCTCGGCCGGATCTCGGGCAGCATCGCCCGCGGCACGCGCAGCAAGCGCAGCATCTCGTCGTCCCAATCGAGAGTGCGCAGATTCATCAGCATCGTCCGCGAGGCGTTGGTCACATCGGTGACGTGGGCGCCGGCCTGCGGCCCGCCGGTCAGGTTCCAGATGAGCCAGGTGTCCACCGTCCCGCAGAGGACCTCGCCGCGCTCGGCGCGGGCACGCAGGCCGGGGACCTCATCGAGGAGCCAGGTCAGCTTGGGCCCGGCAAAGTAGGTCGCTGCCAGCAGACCGGTGCGCTCGCGGATCAGAGGCTCGTGGCCCTCATCGATCAGCCGCTGGCAGATATCCCGGGTGCGCGTGTCTTGCCAGACGATAGCGTTGGCCAGCGGGCGGCCCGTCTCCCGCTCCCAGACGATGACCGTCTCGCGCTGGTTGGTGATACCCAGGCCGGCCAGGTCCTTCGGCGTCAGGCCGGTCTCAGCCAGGGCCGCGCGCGTCACGCGGACGGTCTTTTCCCAAATCTCCTGGGCGTCATGCTCTACCCAGCCGGGGCGCGGATAGATCTGCCGGTGTTCTTCATAGGCATTGGCGAGGACCCGGCCGCGCCGGTCAAAGAGAAAACAGCGGGTTCCGGTCGTTCCCTGGTCGATGGCTGCAACCATCTGTCGGGTTTCCATGGCTTCCTCCTGGCTTACTGCTCTCCGATCATCCGGCAAAACACGTCAGACGCCCAGGCCCTGCAGCAGGTAGCCGATGGCGTAGGCCACACCCGCTGCCAGGCCGCCCACCACCAACATCTCCAGGCCGCTGCGCAGCCAACTACGGCCGGTCACTCGCACCTTGGCCGCCCCCAGGGCAAAGAGCGCCACCGCAGAGAGCCCGAGCGAGGCCGGAAAGTTCACCCTCGGATCGATGGGCACAACGAGGCCCAGCACGTAGACGAGCAAGGGCAGGGCGCCGGCAACGACAAAGGCGCCCAGGGTGGCCAGGCCGATGAGCAGCGGCTCCCTGTCCTCGCGCAAGAGGCCCAGTTCCTGCACCATCATCACATCCACCCAGGCCTCCCTGTCCTTGCTCTGGATCTCGGCCAGACGCTGAGCATCCTCAAGGCTGTAGCCGCTGGCCCTGTGTATCTCGACCAGCTCGACGCGCTCGCCCTCGGGAAAGTGCTCCACCTCCCACATTTCGCGCTGGCGCTCTTGCTCATAGTACTCGCGCTCGCTCTTGGACGACAAATAAGCCCCGACCGCCATGGATAGCCCGTCGGCCAGGAGGTTGGCCAGGCCGAGGATGAGGACAATTCCGGACCCCAACGCGGCCCCCGCCACGCCGCTTACGATGGCAAAGGTGGTCACAATGCCGTCCAGCCCGCCATAGACGATCTCACCCAGGTATCTGTGCGAAGCGCCGCCATGCTCCTCAGCCGCCTCGGCAATGGCCTGCGTCGTATGCGCCGCCGCCGACGCCTGCAGGTCTCGCTTCTCAAAAGCCTTGCGCGCCTCGTCGATTCGTTTGGTGATGCCCATAGAGCGTCCTTCCTTAGCCTGTTTTCCACACCTTGGGGGACGGTGCGAAATCAGATCCTGTGTACTCGCGAGCACTATAGCCGAGGGCGGCGAATGCGTCAAGAGGCCAGGTTTGACACGATCCGCCCGCCAATCTAGAATGTGTGAATTGCAGCCTCGAGCTGCAATACCCTGTCACCATCGACCTATGCGTGGAGGTGGGTAGCTGTGAGGATCTCGATCCAGGATAGCCTGCTCCCCGGCACCGACCTGGTGGAGAGAATGCGCACCGCGGCCGCCATCGGATTCGACTCCATCGAAGTGCGCAGCAGCGAGGCTCTGAGCAGCCCCGATATCCTGCGACGCGCTGTCCGCGAGTTACCCCTGCCGGTGGGCAGCATTGTCACCAACCCCCAGCAGGATCCGGTAGTTGAGGAGCGCGAGGTGCGCGAGACCCGTCTCGCCGCCTGGGACGGCCTGATCCGCGCCGCCGCTGATTTGGGCGCCCGCGGCATCATCATGGTACCCATTCGCCGGCCTCACCGCCTGCCGGACCTCTCGCCGCTCTACACTTCGGCCGAGCTGGAGATGGCCCTCCTCTACCGCGTCCTCGAGGACCTGGTGCCCAAGGCCGAGCGAGCCGGCGTCGCCCTCTGGATCGAACCGCTGAACTTTTACGAGGCCATGCTGGTCCCCAATATCGCCAAGGCCGTCGAGATCTGCCGGCATTTGGACACGCCGGGGCTGCAGCTCATGGCCGACACTTTTCACATGAACATCATGGAGCGCGACCCCCTGGCCAGCCTGCAGGAGGCCGCTCCCTATCTGGGCCACGTGCACCTATCCGACAGCAACCGCCAGATGCCTGGCCTGGGCCACATCGACTTTGCCCGCATCTTTGCCGCCCTGGAAGCCATCGGGTTCGATGGCGACGCCGCCATCGAGGCCATCCCGCCGGCCGATGCGGAAGCCGGCGCGCAGCAAAGCCTGGCCTGCCTGCGCAGGGCGCTGGGCCAAGCCGGCGTCTGAGCGTCCGCTTGGGGTTTGTGGGGTTGGACAGAGACCAAGTGTTCAATACCACAGGCCCCTCCCCCCAGAAAAGCAGGTAATCCCATGACAAATCGCTTCCACATCCTCGTCACCGATAACGACCACGGCTCGCTGGACCAGGAACATGAGGTCCTGGCCGCCTCGGGCCTCGACGCCACCCTCACCCAGGGCAACTGCCACAGCGAAGAAGACGTCATCGCTGCCGGGCACGATGCCGACGCCTTGCTGGTGCAGTATGCCCCTATCACCCGCCGCGTTCTGCAGGCCTGCCCGCGCCTCAAGGTCGTGGTCCGCTACGGCGTGGGTGTCGACTCTATCGACCTCACCGCCGCCGGCGAGCTAGGCATCTATGTGGCCAACGTGCCCGACTATTGCGTCGACGAGGTTTCGGACCATGCCCTGGCCCTGCTGCTCGCCCTAGCGCGCAAAGTCGTGCTCCAGGCCAACGCCTGCCGTGCCGGCAAGTGGGATTTCAACCTCACCCGGCCGGTGCACCGCCTGCGCGGGCAGACCGCCGGCATCCTAGCCTTTGGACGTATCGCCCGCGCGCTGGCCCCCAAACTGCAGGCCTTGGGCCTGGAGGTGCTGGCCTATGACCCCTGGCTCAAGCAGCGCCAGGCCTCGCCTTATGGGGTGACCCTCGTCTCGCTCCCCGTACTGCTCGCCGCCTCCGACTTTATCATCAATCTGGCCCCGTTAACCGCCGATACCCGCCACCTCATCAGCGACACCGAGCTGCGCGCCGCCAAGCCCACGGCGTATATTGTCAGCGTCTCCCGGGGCGGCATCGTCGACGAGCAGGCGCTGCTGCACGCCCTGCAAGAGGGCCGGCTGGCCGGCGCCGCGCTGGACGTGCGCGAAGCCGAGCCTCCAGCGCAGAGCGGGCTCATGGCCATGGAGAACGTTATCCACTCGCCGCACATGGCCTTTTACTCCGAGGAGGCCATCGCCCAGCTCAAGACGGAGGTCATGCGCGAGGCAGTGCGGGTGCTGCAGGGGGAGAGGCCAAGGTCTGGTATGAAGTATGTGAGTGATTGACAGTCCTCATCTTCCATGCTATGCTGAAGCCGTTGCCATCGGGTAGCGATCCTCGCTTCCGCTCGCACCATCCGCACCTCGACCGGCCCGCCGGCGCCAAGCGCCACCCCCGGGCCCGAGCCACAGCAGGAGGGAACATGGTCAAGCTTTCGGTGTGCATCGAGATGTTTTGGCGCGATCTGCCGTACGAAGAGCGCATCGCCCGCGTGGCAGCGCTCGGCTACCAGGCCTTCGAGTTCTGGGGCTGGAAGAACAAGGACCTGGTCAAGATCAAAGAGGCCGCGGCCATGAACAACCTGGCCGTCGCCGCCCTCTCCATGGAACCCAACGGGTCGCTCTTGCGGCGCAACTATGAGGCCGACCTAGTGCGCGGCATGGAGGAGATGGCGCGGGTAGCCCGCGACCTGGGTTGCCGCACGATCATCACCACCACCGGCAACACCTACGACGACGAGAGCTATGAGATCAGCCGCCGCCGCGTCGTCCGCCAGGCGCGCGCCGTCGCCCGGGTCGCCGAGGATAACGGCCTGACCCTCGTCCTCGAGCCCCTGAACACCCTGGTGGACCATCACGGCTATTGGCTCACACGCCTGCCCCAGGCAGTGGATATTGTACAGGAGGTCGGCTCTCCCGCCCTCAAGATCCTGGACGACATCTACCACCAGCAGATCAGCGAGGGCAACATCATCCCCAACCTCACCACCTACATCGAACACATCGGGCACTTTCACACCGCCGGGCACCCGGGCCGGCACGAACTCGTCGGCGGTGAACTGGACTATCGCGCCATCTTTAGGGCCATCGACGCCACCGGCTACAGCGGCTATGTGGGGCTGGAGTACAGCCCGGTCCTCGAGCCGGACGTGTCCTTGAAGCAGGCGCTCAGCCTCGTCGAGGCCTAGCCGTTCTTGATAGAAGCAGGGGAGGACAACCATGAGAATCGCATTCATCGGCAACGGTGGGATCGCCCGTTCGCACGCCGACGGGCTGGCCAAGCGCGATGATGTGACCTTTGTAGGTGCCTATGACGTATCGGCCCAGCGCGCCAAGGATTTCGCCGGGCTCTATGGCGGCACGCCCTACGCCGACATCGAGGAAATGCTGGACCAATCCAAGCCCGATGCGGCCTGGATCTGCCTGCCCCCCTTCGCCCACGGCGAGGCGGAGATGGCCCTCCTGGCCCGCGGCATCCCCTTCCTGGTGGAAAAGCCCATCTCCAACTCGCTGGATACGGCGCGCCGCATCTGCGACGAGGTCGAGCGCAGCGGCGTCCTCGCCGGCGCTGGCTACATGACCCGCTACCGCCGGAGCGTTAGTCGGGTGCGAGACGTGCTGGCGGAGGACCCTGCCATCCTGCTGCATGGCGGCTGGGTCGGCGGCACCCCGGGGGTGCCCTGGTGGCGCGTCAAGGCCCAGTCAGGCGGGCAGATCGTCGAGCAGACCACACACATCTTTGATCTGGTACGCTACATCGTCGGCGAGCCCAAGCTCGTCTACGCCACCGGCACGCGCGGTTTTGTCACTCACATGCCCAACTATGACGTAGAAGACGCCTCAGCCGTCGCCATCCAGTTCGAGAGCGGCGCCGTAGGCAGTCTGATGAGCACCTGCGCCAGCTATGCCGGCGGCGGCGTCCACCTGACCGTCGCGACCAAGGAGCACTATATCACCTTCACCGGCTGGGAGCACTCGGTCGTCATTCGCAAGTCGGCCCTTGAGGAAGAGCGCATCGGCGGCGAACAGGATATCTTTGCCATCGAAGACGCTGCCTTCATCGAAGCCGTGCAGACGGGCAAGCGGGACCTCCTCCGCTCACCCTACGCCGACGCGGTCAAGAGCCTCGCCTTCTGCCTGGCGGCGAACAAGTCGCTGGAGACGGGCGAGCCGGTCGAGGTGGCCTCGCTGTAGCAGCGGATACATGGGCCTAAAGGTTCACCGTCCAGCCAGCCGGCCGGGCTCCCACGCCCGGTGGTCGGCCGGCTGGACGGTGAACCTTTAGGCTTTCCAGGTCTTGTACCCCTGATGGGAGGAACCCTTATGAGCAACTGGTCATCCTACGCCCTGGCCCCCGATGGGGTCGACCCCAGTGCCGTCCCCCAAAGGGTGCTCTACACGGGGGCACGCATGCCGGCCATCGGCCTGGGCACCTTTGGCTCCGACCACGTCGCGCCGGAAGAGATGGCAAAAGCCGTGCGCGGCGCCCTCACCGTCGGCTACCGGCACATCGACTGCGCCGCTGTCTACGGCAACGAGGCACAGATCGGCCAAGTCCTGGCCGAGGCCCTCAGCGGCGGCATCCGGCGTGAGGAACTGTGGATCACCTCCAAACTCTGGAACGACAAGCACGGCGAGGCGGATGTCATCCCAGCCTGCGAGCAATCGCTGCGCGACCTGCGCCTGGACTATTTGGATATGTACCTCGTCCACTGGCCCTTCCCCAACTATCACGCCCCGGGGTGCGACGTCCACTCCCGCGCGCCCGACGCCCAGCCCTACATTCATGAGAATTTTATGCGAACCTGGCGGCAAATGGAGGAACTGGTGCGGCGGGGCCTGGTGCGGCACATCGGCACGTCGAACATGACCATCCCCAAGCTCAAGCTCCTGCTGCGCGATGCCGAGATCAAGCCGGCGGTGAATGAGATGGAGCTGCACCCCCACTTCCAGCAGCCCGAACTCTTTCGCTTTGTGCGCGAGCAGGGCATGGAGCCGATCGGCTTTTGCCCCATCGGCTCGCCCGGCCGTCCCGAGCGCGACCGCACCCCGGAAGACACCGTCGATATTGAAGACCCGGTCATCGTGCGCATCGCCGAGCGCCTGGGCGTGCACCCGGCCATCGTCTGCATCAAGTGGGCCGTCCAGCGCGGGCAAACGCCCATACCCATGTCTACCAAGCGCCGCAACTATTTGGCCAACCTCCGGGCCACGGTCAGCGAGCCGCTAAGCGCAGAGGACATGCAAGCCATCGCCGGCATCGACCGCAACTGCCGCCTCATCAAGGGGCAGGTATTCCTGTGGAAAGAGAACCAGAGCTGGGAGGACCTCTGGGACCCCAACGGCCAGATACCAGCCTAGTGGCCTGCCCAAGCGCTATGTTTTGAACTGGAGACCGGGCGGCGCCCTGTGTATAGGCAACCACTGCTGAGGAGTAGGTGATAAAAGCGATTGTGTTGGCCGGCCCAGGCCGGGTCGAGATGCAAGAGGTGCCCGAGCCGGCGCTGGGCGCCGAGGAGGTACTGGTCGACGTGCGTTACGTCGGCCTCTGCGGCTCGGACCTGAACGCCTACCGCGGGCTGTCGCCGCTGGTGACCTACCCCCGTATCCCCGGCCACGAGGTCTCGGGGATCATCACCGCCAAAGGCGCGCAGGTACCGGAGCGGATCGAGCTCGGCGCCCGCGTGACCCTCTCCCCCTACTCCCACTGTGGCCTCTGCCCGGCCTGCCGCCAGGGCCGCACCAACTGCTGCCGTTACAACGAGACCCTCGGCGTGCAACGCAACGGTGCCCTGACCTCGCGGGTGGCCATCCACTACAACCTGGCCTTCCCCAGCGCGGTGCTCAACCTCGAGGAACTGGTTCTGGTCGAGCCGCTCAGCGTCGGCTATCACGCCGCCAACCGCGGGCGCATCGCCGAGACGGATATCGTCCTCGTCCTCGGCTGCGGTACCATCGGCACCGGCGCCGTCGTGGCCGCAGCACGCAAGGGCGCCACCGTCATCGCCGTCGATGTGGACGACGCCAAGCTGGCCCAGGCGCGCCGCTTCGGCGCCGCATACACCATCAACTCCAAGCGCGAGGACCCTCTGGCCGTGGTCCGCGGCCTCACTCAAGGCGAGGGAGTCAGCGTCGCCATCGAGGCCATCGGCCTGCCCGAGACCTATCGCCAGGCCGTCGATGCCGTGGCCTACGCCGGCCGCATTGTCTACATCGGCTATGCCAAGCATCCGGTGACCTTTGATACGGCCGATTTCGTACGCAAGGAACTGGATATCCTGGGCTCCCGCAACGCCCTGCGCGTCTTCCCCGCGGTCATCGCCATGCTCGAGAGGCGCGAGCGGCCCTTCCCCGCACTCGTCACCCGCGTCTATCCCCTCGCCGAGGCGGGGCAGGCCTTTGCAGACTGGGACGCGGCGCCCGGCGCCTTTTCCAAGATCCTCATCGACGTGACGGCCTAGTACTGCAACGACACTTTGGGACCTGGCGACTGGAAGTCGCACCTAAGGGCGCTGCGGCACTGGCTGTCCGCCCCTTGGCGTGCACAGCACGCTACGCGGACAGGACTCCAATCCCCGTCCACGCAGGTGGACGGCCGGCCGTAGGCCCCCAGAGCCCGATTTCCAATCGGATGGATAGGAAGTGTCGTTGCAGTACTAGCAGCCGAACCTTTGCGAAAGCTCAAGACTCACCGGCTCGCAAGCAACGTGCTCAGCCAAGCCGCCTACCATTGGAGCGAGTCTTGGAGCTTTCGCAAAGGTCGCGTGCCCCGCCACCGGCCGTGGTATTCCACTCTGGCCGCCTGGGGAGGGCTCGGCCTGGCCACCTGGCCAAGGCGAAACCGGGCAGTAGCACGGCGCGAGAAACCAAATACTGTGCTATCATGGGGCCACACAGAAACGCTCTCTCGCTGCGCTATCAGGAGGCAATCCACCATGGCAGATAAATCCGTCATCATCATCGGCGCCGGCATCGCCGGCCTCTCCACGGGCAGCTATGCCCGCATGAACGGGTACCGCACGCACATCTTTGAGCAGCACAACCTGCCGGGCGGATTGTGCACAGCCTGGACCCGCAAAGGCTACACCTTTGACGGCTGCATCCACTGGCTCATGGGCTCCAAGCCGGGCTCGGACCTGTACCGCATGTACGAGGAAGTGGGCGCGCTGCAGGGCAACCGCCTGCTGATCCGCGACCACTGGGGCTACTATCACGACGAGGCCAGCGGACAAAGCATCGACATCACCGCTGACCTGGACCGCGTGGAGGCCGACCTACGCGCCCTGGCGCCCGAGGACGGAGCCATCATCAGCGAGATCATGGCCGGCAGCCGCGGCCTGCGTGGGTTCTCTGATGCCATGGCGATGGGGAAACCTCGCGAGCTCTCCGGCCCGCTGGACGGCCTCAAGTCGTTCGTCGGCATGCTGCCCTACCTGAGGCACCTGCGCAGGGTTCGCCAGCCCATGGCCGAGTACGCGGCGCCGGTCAAGAGCCCGTTCCTGCGCTGGCTCCTGCAGGCCCTCGCCCGGCCCGAGATGCCGGCCATATTGCCGATGGTGCTCATGGCCGCTCTGGCCGACGGCACCCTCTCCACCGTCGAGGGCGGCTCGCTGCGCTTTGCCCAGTCCATGGAAAAGCGCTACAAGGACCTGGGCGGCGAGCTGACCTACAAGGCCAGCGTGGAAGAGATCCTGGTCGAGGGGAACAAGGCCGTGGGCGTGCGCCTGGCCGACGGCTCCACTCACCACGCCGATTATGTTGTCTCGGCGGCCGATGGGTACTCGACCATCTTCAAGATGCTCGGCGGCCGCTACGTAGACGACAAGATCCGCCAGCGTTACGAGACCTGGCCCCAGTTCCCCCCCATCCTCATTGTGGATTTCGGGGTGACGGACACCTTTGCCGAGCAACCGCTTGAGGGCGCGTTCCGCCTGGCCAAGCCCATGATCATCGCCGGCAAAGAGAGCGACATCTTGCCCTATCGCCTCTTCAGCAATGATCCGTCTCTGGCCCCCGCGGGCAAGACGGTGGTGCAGTCGATCATCCCCACCGACTATGACTACTGGCAGGCTCTGTACCAGGACCGGCCACGCTACGAAGCGGAAAAGGCCCGGGTGGCTGAACAGGTGCTCGACCGATTGGAACCCCACCTGCCCGGCATCACAGGCAAGGTCGAAGTGACCGATGTCGCCTCGCCGGTGACCCTGGAGCGCTACACGCGCAATCATCGTGGCGCCTTCGAAGGCTGGATGGCAACGGCCAAACTCTTCGGCGCGCCGATCGAGCGCACCCTGCCCGGGCTGGACGGCTTTTACATGGCGGGGCAATGGGTCGAGGTGGGTGGCGGCATCCCGCCGGCGGTCGCCCACGGCAGCCACATCGCCCAGATGCTGTGCAAGCGCGACGGCGTCAAGTTCCAAACGTCAAGACCGTAGGAATCCGCTCTCAACCCTTGCGAAGGCTCCGACGCCTGCCCGGACGGTGGATGCCGGGCTCAGCCAAGGCTCGCCACATGCGATGCGACTTGGCCTTCGCAAGGGGCCACTGCCCAAGGAGGCACTCTTGCAAACGCGTGTTGCTTATCTCGACATCGGTCGCATCACCATCGACACTGTGACACTACCCAAGCTGGCGCCCAACCAGGTCCTCGTACAGACCCACCAGGCCTCGGTGTGCGGCTCAGAGCGCTACTTTTACCGGGGGATCAACGTGCGGCCCCAGGATGAGGCCCGCGCCCTGCGCGACCCGCGCACCCGGCACCAGGAAGGCGGCCACCAAGAGGGGCACCGCTACCCCATGGGTCCCCTCGGCCACGAGGGCGGGGGCACCATTCTAGAGATAGGCTCGGCGGTGAAGGAGTATCTGGGCGGCGGCAAGGTCTCCGTCGGCGACCGGGTGGGCAGCCTGGTCTACCCAACCTACACCGACTATTGGGTCACCGACATCGCCAACGTGCAGCCCATCCCCGAAGGCGTGCCCTTTGCCGTGGGCTGCCTTTACGAGGCCCTGGCCTGTGCCGCCTGGGCGGCACGCCATCTGGGCGTGCGCCTGGGGGACACGGTAGCCGTCAACGGCGTGGGCTTTGCCGGCAACATCCTGCTGCAGGCAGCCCTGCGCTCCGGCGCCTCGCTGGTCATCGCCATCGACGTCGTCGAACGCAAGCTGGATATCGCCCGGCAACTCGGGGCGCATGTGACCATCAACGCCCTGCAAGAGGACCCCGTCGCCCGTGTTAACGAGCTGACGCACGGCGAAGGCGTCGACGTGGCCGTGGATGCCGTCGGCGGCACGGGCATCGGCATCAAACAGTCCCTGGACATGGTCGCCCACAACGGCACCCTGGCCCTCTACGGCGACAACTATGCCCCGGTGGACGGGTTCTGCTTCCACCGCTTCCACGAAGACGGCCTGCGCGTGCGCAACCTCAACGCCATGCACTACACCAAGCTGCACTCCGTAGAGAACGCCCGCGAAGCCTACCGCGCCGTACAGCGCGGCGCCCTGAACATCGACATCATCCTGGAGAACTCGGACCGCTACCGGCTCGACCAGCTCCCCGAGGTCTTTGCCCG